>JAGNTR010000133.1 GCA_017987415.1 Neisseriaceae bacterium | reverse complement strand
CTAATATACGCATCGTGATGGAGGCAACAGGCGTTTATCATGAGTCATTAGCTTACTTTTTACATGATCACGGTTATATCGTGAGTGTGATTAACCCCGCTTACATCCGTAAATTTGCAGATGGCCTAGGCACTCAACATAAGACGGACAAAACAGATAGTTTTATCTTAGCTCGCTATGGCTTTCTGGTTCAGCCGCCTGTTTGGCAGCCAGAACCTAAGCCTGTACGTCAGCTTAAAGCTTTAATTGCGCGCGTGGATGCTCTTAAAGCTGATTTGCAACGAGAAGAGAATCGCCTTGAAAAGGCGGATGCTACGGATACGCCTGACAATGTCGTAGCCTCTATTCATGACATGATTCACTCTTTAAATGTAGCCATTGCCAAACTGACTCAGGACATTGATGATCACATTGATGGGCATCCTGATTTGAAAAATGATCAAAGCCTTCTTGAAAGCATTCCAGGAGTCGGTAAAAAAGTGGCTCTCAGCATGTTGGCTTTAATTCATAGCCGAAACTTTGAAAGCGCAGATCAACTAACCGCCTTTGTGGGGCTAATTCCCAAGCATAGGGAGTCTGGTGTCTTTAGAGGACGGACGACTCTGTCTAAGAATGGCAATCGTCGTATCAGGGCTTTACTGTACTTCCCAGCAGTTGTTGCGACAAAGTATAACGATCATATTAAAGCTCAATACCACCGTTTGCTGAAGGCTGGTAAAACCAAGATGCAGGCTATTGGTGCCGCCATGCGTAAATTAGTACAGCTATGCTTTGGCGTATTGAAAAGCAAAAGACCGTATGATGCTCAGTATCAGGCGGCTTAGATAACAGAAACAAACATTCAAAACAATGGATTAGTCCATGGAGGGCTATTGCCGCCTAATGAAATGTGTTGGCCTCATCATTAGGCCTTGACTGGGAAGATGGTATCTACAAATGGCCAATAAACCATCCTTACGTTGACAAATAAGGCAATCATCTGTAAATAAATTATATGAAAGATACGTGTTTTACTTTTCATTCACTCCACTAAAAAAGAGGGCTAATATGTTCAAGAAATGGCTATTAATGGCGGTCATGGTGTTGGGTTTAAGCGGTTGTGGTTACAACACCATGCAGCAGCAAGATGAGGCAGCTAATGGCGCTTGGTCAGAAGTCCTGAACCAATATCAACGTCGTGCAGATTTAATTCCTAACCTAGTGAATACGGTTAAAGGTTATGCCAAGCATGAAGAAGGCGTGTTTGTGGCAGTGACCGAAGCGCGCGCCAAAGTAGGGCAAATGCAGATTAATGCCGACCAGCCTTTGGATGAGGCACAGCTGGCACAGTTTCAAGCGGCTCAAGGAGAGCTTAGCTCAGCCCTGTCGCGCTTGTTAGTGGTGTCGGAAAACTATCCTGCTTTGAAAGCCGACGCCAACTTCCGCGACCTACAGGCTCAGCTTGAAGGCACGGAAAACCGCATTGCCTTAGCGCGTAATCGCTACATTGAAACCGTTCGGGTATACAACACTACGGTGCGTTCGTTCCCGACCAACCTCGTGGCTAAAGTGACCGGCATGTCGATCCGCCCACAGTTTAAGGTTGAAAATGAGGCTGCAATCGCCAAGCCTGCGACGGTGAATTTTGATGACGTGGCGCCCGCACCTGCAGGACAATAAGCATGATGGCATGGTTTAAATACGGCCTGCTGCTGGCGCTTAGCCTCACGTGGGGCTGGGCGCAGGCAGCCTTGGTGGCGGTGCCCACGCTGAATGATCCGGTGATGGACACGGCTCAGATGCTCAGTGCGTCTGAACGCCAAGAGCTGTCGCAGCAGCTACGCACGTTTGCGCAGGAGCAAGGCAGCCAAGTGGTGGTGTTGACGGTGGCAACCATTGAGCCGGAAACGCCATTTGACTACGCCACCCGAGTGATGGATGCCTGGCGTTTGGGCCGTCAAGGCGTGGACGATGGTGTGCTGCTGTTGTTGGTACGCGATGAACGCAAGAGCCACATTGCCGTGGGTCGCGGCCTAGAAGGCGCGATTCCTGACATCTACACTAAGCGGATTTTGATGGACACGCTGGCGCCCTATATGCGTGAAAACCGCGTGTATGAAGGCTTGGTGGTGGCGACGCACCAACTGCAAAAGCTGATTTTAAATGAAGACTTGCCTGAGATTCAGCAGGGCCAAGCCGCTGATGAAGGCTTTGGCCTAGAATCAGCGATGGTGCTGGTGTTCTTCTTGTGGGCTTTTGCTGGGCGCATTATTAAGGCTATTTTTGGCAAAACCTTCGGCAGCGTGGTCAGCGGCGGCCTAGGATTTGGTATTGCCTTATTGATGGGGCTGTCGCTGGGCTTTAGTGTTTTGATTGGTCTGGCGGTATTGGGCCTGAGCTTTTTAGTGTCGCCTGCCATTATTGGGTCTGGCGGCTTTGGCGGTGGATCTGGTGGCGGCTTCGGTGGCGGCGGATTCGGCGGTGGCGGTGGCGGCTTCTCTGGTGGCGGCGGCAGCTTTGGCGGCGGTGGTTCGTCGGGGAGTTGGTAATGAATAAAATAATGCGATGGTGTCGACACCTTGTGACGCCGACCTGGCGCGTACGGCAGCTGTTTCCGGAGACACTGTTGCGCGAGATTGAGGCGGGCATCAGTGCGTCTGAGCAGCAGCATCAAGGCCAGCTACGGTTTGTGATTGAATCGTCATTTAATGCGGCCGCGATTTTTTCGGGCATGACGCCTCGGGAGCGGGCTTTAGAATGGTTTGGTTCGCTGCGGGTGTGGGACACCGAGCACAACAGCGGCGTTTTGGTCTACATCAGTATGGCCGATCATGCGATTGAAGTGATTGCCGATCGGGGCATTAACCGTCAGGTTGACCCCCAAGCGTGGGCCGAAGTGTGCGCTTTGATTCAGGCTAAGTTTGCCCAAAAAGCCTACGCTGATGGGCTGACTGAGGGTTTGGCGGCCATCAATGCTTTGCTGTTGGCCCATCTGCCGCGTGACACGCCGCTGGTGAATGAATTGGCGGATGAGGTGGTGTTAAAATAAGCCTTTGGGTGCACGCCTGCCCTGGGTTAAGAGCTGCCGGCGTGTTAGGCAGCTTTTTTGATGAAAAAGGAAGCGTATGTCTTTTTGGCGAACCAGCCCTCGTGCCTTAAGCATTGACCCTGATCGTGTGGCCAAAGCACAGCTGCGACGAATGCGGTTTTTTGCCACTGGCCTGTTGATTTTGGTGGCCTTGGTGTTTGTATTGGCCCATGTTTTTGGGGCTGCTTGGCAGGGCTTTGTCTATGTGAAAGCCTTTACTGAAGCGGCCATGGTGGGCGCCTTGGCCGATTGGTTTGCGGTGGTGGCGCTGTTTAAGCGGCCGCTGGGCCTGCCGATTCCGCACACCGCTATTTTGCCGCGTAAACAGGCGCGCTTGGCGGCGCAAATTGGGGTGTTTATTGAGCGTAATTTCCTGCAGGGCAATGTGATTGCCAATCGGGTTTATCGACTACGCCCCTCGGATAAAGCCTTAGGGTGGCTGGCGCAAGACGTCAATCAGCAGCAGCTGGCAGAGGGTTTAGCCAAGCAGCTGCCGGTGCTGTTGCAGCAAGTGCCGCCAAACGTAATGGCCGAGTTTGCGGGCCAGCTATTAAAAAAACATTACTCGGGCGAGGCTTTGGCCTCTGCCTTGGCTAAGGGCTTAGTGTTTGTGCAAGGGCATGGTCAACACCGTTTAGCCACCGACGTGGTGCTGAAGCAGGCGCAAAAATGGCTACGCCTTGAGGCCACCCAAACCATGTTGGAGCACAACATCAATGAATGGGTGCGTAAGGTGAAAACCGATGCCCCCAGCACGTGGGACAAGATTGTGGCGGCGGTTAAAGGCAGCGCTGTAGACATGGTCGATGATTGGTTGGCCAAGAAAATCTTGGCCTGGGCCGATGATTATCTACAAAATGTCTTAGACAACCCTGAGCATGAGCTGCGGCAAAGCCTTGAGACACGTTTAAGCCTGATTGTGTTGCGGCTGTCGCGCAGTAAAAAATGGGCGCGTCAGCTGGGTGAATGGAAAGATCAGCTCAGCGACGATGCGCAGTTTCAGGCCATGCTGGCCGCGTTTTGGGTCAGCGTACAGGATTGGGCTGAGGCGGATGTGGCCAATCAACAGGGGTTTATGGCCTCGAAAATTCAGGCATTGCTTGGCTATGGCTGCCGCCAACTGCTGGCACAGCCGCGGTTGTTACGGCGCATGGACATGCGTTTGGCGCTGTGGGTGAAGCAGCTGGTGAATCAGTATAAATCAGTGGTGAGTCAGTTTGTATCGGATAAGGTCGCCGCATGGGATCAGCGGACCTGGGTGCAGAAGCTGGAGCTGAGTGTAGGCAAAGAACTACAGTACATCCGCATTAACGGGACCTTGGTTGGCGGCTTAGTAGGCCTGCTGATTTATTTTGTGAGTCATTATTTACCGCAGCTGCCCTAAGCTTAGGCCGTCACGTGTGACGGCCTTTTTGGTTTATTGACTGATGACTTTGGCCAACTGGGCCATGATTTGTGGGTTTTCAAGGGTGGAAATGTCTTGGGTCAGTTCTTCTCCTTTAGCTACGGTACGCAGCAGTCGGCGCATGATTTTGCCAGAACGGGTTTTGGGGAGGCCGTCGCCAAAGCGAATGTCGTGCGGCTGGGCGATTTTGCCGATTTCATGCGCCACCCATGTTTTGAGTTCTTGAGCAATGCGCTGAGCGTCTTCTGCTTCGGGTAAGGCGCCTTTAAGTACCACAAAGGCCACGATGGCCTCGCCGGTAATCGGATCAGGCTTACTGACTACGGCGGCCTCGGCCACTAAGGGGTTGGCCACTAAAGCCGATTCTATCTCCATGGTGCCCAAGCGATGACCAGACACGCTGAGGACATCGTCGACGCGGCCCATAATCCAAAAATAGCCCTGTTCGTCTCGGTAGGCAGAGTCGCCGGCTAAATAGGTTCGGCCACCTAATTCACTGGGGTAATAGGTTTTTTTGAACCGTTCCGGATCACGCCACAGCGTGCGCAATAAAAAGGGAAAGGGTTTTTTGATCACCAAGAGACCGCCCGTGCCTGCAGCCACGGGGTGACCTGCCTCATCCACAATGTCGGCGGCAATGCCGGGGAGCGGCAGGGTGCATGAGCCGGGCTTAGTGTCGACCACGCCTGGCAGGGGCGTAATGGCGTTGGCGCCGGTTTCGGTTTGCCACCAGGTGTCGACGATGGGGCAGCGGCCTTGGCCGACCACGTTGTGATACCACATCCATGCTTCAGGATTAATCGGTTCGCCCACGGTGCCCAAGAGCCGTAGGGAGGAAAGGTCGTGCTGGCTAGGGAAATCGTGGCCAAGCTTGATCAAGGCGCGAATGGCGGTGGGGGCAGTATAGAAAACCGACACCTGATGTTTGGCGATGACTTGCCAAAAACGGTGGGCGTTGGGGAAGGTCGGCACGCCCTCAAAAATGACTTGAGTAGCGCCTACGGCTAAGGGGCCATAGGCCACATAGGTGTGGCCAGTGATCCAGCCTACGTCGGCGGTACACCAAAAGACATCGTTGGCGCGGTGATCAAACACCCATTTCATGGTTAAGATGGCCCCGAGTAAGTAGCCGCCGACGCTGTGTACGACGCCTTTAGGTTTACCGGTGCTGCCTGAGGTGTACAAAATAAAGGCCACGTCTTCGGCGCTGAGCCATTCAGGCGTACAGCTGGCGGCTTCGTTGGCCACCAGCTCATGCCACCAATGATCCCGATGCGTTACCCAGTTAAGCTCAATGTCGGTGTGTCTGAGCACGACGACGGCGGTAACGCTGGGGCATTCGTCTGCCCCCAAGGCTTGATCCACCATGTTTTTTAAGGGAATGTGCTTGCCGCCGCGAATGCCTTCGGTGGCGGTGATGACGACTTTGGCCTCAGCGTCTTGAATGCGTTCGCGTAAGGATGTGCCCGAAAAACCAGCAAACACTACGGAATGGATGGCGCCGATGCGGGCACAGGCCTGTATGGCGACAATGGCATCCGGCACCATGGGCAGATAAATCGCGACGCGATCGCCTTTGCCCACGCCCAGTTTTTTTAAGCCATTGGCAAAGCGACACACCCGTTCGTAAAGGCTTTGATAGCTGATGCGTTCGCTGGTGCCGTTATCGTGTTCAAAAATCAACGCTGTTTGGTCGGCTTTTTCGGGGAGGTGGCGGTCGAGACAGTTGTAAGAGAGGTTGAGGGTGCCATCGCCGAACCATTGATATAAGGGGGCGTTGCTGCCGTCAAAGACTAGGGTAAACGGCGTTTGCCAGCTGATGTGGCGCCGCGCTAGCTGGGCCCAATAGCCTTCGTAATTAGCGTCTGCTTGCTCGCACAGCGCTTGGTATTGCGTCATGCCTTGAACATTGGCCTGAGCGACAAAGTCGGTGCTAGGAGGGAAGCGGCGGGTTTCTTTTAAAACGGAAGTGATGCCAGACATGATGAGTCTCCTTATGCTAGGGCGCACGTCCAGAGAGGGCGTGCGCCGATACGGATGATTAATGTTTTTCAGCGCCAGAGGCACCAATGCCGGTTACTGAGCGTACATATTGTTGTTCAAAGCCTGCTTTGTCGATGCGGGCGCGGTCAGACTTGTCGGTGACCGAGAACAGCCAGGCAACGATGAAGGCGGTCGGGATACTGAATAAGGCAGGGTTACCGTAGGGGAAAATAGCTTGGTCATTGTGCATCACGGAGACCCAGACGGTGGGGCCCAAAATGATCAACACCACGGCGGCGATAAGGCCTGCAAACCCGCCCACGGTGGCGCCGCGCGTGGTTAAACCGCGCCAGAACATCGACAGTACCAAAATAGGGAAGTTAGCCGAGGCGGCAATGGCAAACGCAAGGCCAACCATAAAGGCCACGTTTTGAAACTCAAACGCCAGCCCCAGCACGATTGCAATCACCCCCAGCGCCAAGGTGGCCATGCGCGAGACCAACAGCTCTTGCTTTTGTGAGGCTTGGCCTTTTTTAATCACCGAGGCGTATAGGTCGTGGCTGACGGCTGATGCGCCGGAAAGGGTGAGGCCTGCGACCACGGCCAAAATCGTGGCAAAGGCCACAGCGGAAATAAAGCCGAGGAAGAGGTTGCCGCCAACGGCCGCTGCCAAATGCACGGCCGCCATATTGATGCCGCCAACCAAGTCTCCACCTTCGCCCATATAGGCAGGATTGTTAGACAAGAACATGATGGCGCCGAAGCCGATGATGAAGGTCAAAATATAGAAGTAGCCAATAAAAGCCGTTGCCACAAAGACAGATTTACGTGCCTGTTTGGCGTCTTTGACGGTGAAAAAACGCATCAAAATATGTGGCAGACCCGCGGTGCCGAACATCAGGGCAATGCCGAGCGACAAG
>JAGNTR010000019.1 GCA_017987415.1 Neisseriaceae bacterium | reverse complement strand
TCGCCCGCTGCGGATTCACGTACAGCGCCGAAGCCACCACATCATAGTGGCCGGCATTGAGGCCGATGATGATGTTTTCAATTCGAGTGTCTTTAAATTCGGCTTTACCGCCCAAGGTTTTGGCGATCAGGCGCATAAAATCAGGGTCAAAGCCACTGGCCTGGCCCTGCTCTAAATAAGCATAGGGGGCATAGGTCAGGTCAATGCCGACGTTTAGGGTGTCATTTTTCAAACTCCCAGCGGCCATCGCGGCGGGGCCAGACACCAACACGGCAAGCAAGAACCAAGATAACAGCCTATTCAGACAGTTTACAAACATAGCAACACAATCAACACGGTTTATTCGGATCGTCATCATGCCCTGACTGGACGTAAAACACCAATAATAAGCGGCTATATTCATATAACCCAAAGTTATTAGCTAATAATCATATGATAATAAGGAATAATGACCACAAAAAAACGAGCCCTCAGGCTCGTTTTTAGATCCAGCATGATCCGGCTTATTTACCCCAGTTTTCAAAAGTGGCTGGCTTAGAGCCCATGATGTGGCCATTCACCTCAGTACCGTATACCGAGTCTGGCGTGTCATGATATTTTTTACGGGTTTCGGCCACATCGCCAGTAAAGCGAGGGTCTTGCGGACGCTCATGCGAATTCATAAAGTAGGCCACGTCCACGGCTTCTTGTGCGCCAATGCTTTCACCCTGGCTTAGCGGCATATTGTAGCGAATAAACGCCGAGGCATTTTTCAGCTGGTGCATGCCCGCGCCCCAGTTATATGAATCTGGCCCCCACAGCGGTGGGAAATTGTATTTACCATCAACCTTTTGGCCTTGACCGTCAGGGCCATGGCACACGGCGCATTTTTGCTCATACACTTTTTCGCCGCGCTTTAAATCAGGCGCTTCTGGCGCATCATATTTTTTAAAGCCTGCACCTTCGATCTTGGTGGCCACTGGCGCACCTTTTGCCATCCAGAACGCAAACGACTCTAGCGCAATCAGCTCTGGACTACCTAAAGGCGGCTTGGTGCCATTCATGCTGTACATAAAGCAGCCTTGAATACGTTCAGACAGCGTGTTCACGTGGCCATTTTTAGAGCGGTATTGAGGATAAGCCACTTGTGCCGCCCACAGCGGCGCTGCATTGTGCTGGCGACCGTTGTCGATGTGGCAGTTACGACAGCTCAAACCGTTACCAGAGTATTGCGGCGCATAGCGTGGCGTGTCTGAGAAAATATCGCGGCCCAGCTTCACCACTTTACCAAATTCGTCGTCAGGGATTTCTGATTCTTCTGGTGGCGTAAAGGTGACAATTTTCTCTTTGGCTTCGGCTTCAGCCTGGGCGGCTTTAGCGGCTTCATCTTCGCCACAGGCGCTGAGTAGAAAGGCGGCGGCCACTAGGGGCCATAATAAGGTTTTCATGCTGTTCTCCTAGTTTTTGGTCGCATTTTGAGCGCCAAACCACTGCGCCACAGAATCAATGTCTTCACGGCTAAGCTTGCTGGCGATCTGTTTCATCAAGCCAATCGGATCGTTGTCACGCGCGCCGTTTTTCCACGCATTGAGCTGATTAGCAATGTACACGGCGCCCTGCCCAGAAATAGCGGGAAAGGATGCCCCCACGCCGCCACCGTTATAGGCATGACACTGAATACAGGCCGGGATATTGGCTTCCCAACGGCCACGCAGCGCCAAACGTGCGCCCACGCTTTCATCCGCCATCGGTAGGCTTTGCTTGATCTTGCGTTCAGGCAATGGCAAACCACTGAGGTATTTACTCACAGATTCGATTTCTTCTTGCGTCATGGCTTTGGCAATCGGGCGCATCTGTACGTGCAGACGACGGCCGCTGGCAAAGTCCTTGATTTGTTTTTCCAAGTAGCCTGCGTTTAAGCCAGCTAGGCGCGGTGTCCCAATCGACAAAACGCCGCCGCCATCGACCGCATGGCAAGCATTACAGGCATCGGCGCCGCGGCCATTGCCCTTATTAAAAATCTGCTCACCGGTTAAGCCTGCCCAGGCCATGCCCGGCAACAGCAGGCTAAACAACCAAACCCACAGGCTGGTTTTAAATACATTAAACATAGCGCACTCCAACAATGCTTAAACCGCCGCCACAAAGGCAGGCGGTTTAAATGTTATTTTATTGATGTGCTTATTTTCGCATAATAAATTCAGAGCAGAAATTGTGGCATCCCACATAAATAGACGCAAAAAAGGAGGCCTAAGCCTCCTTTTTTGACGTTTCATTTACTTCGTTTGGCGTCGTTTTTTAAACCACCACATCAATAGACCACCCACCAACAACACGCCCAAGATCGCGAAAATACCGGCTTGAAACTGATGAACCTTGTGCATCAGCCAATCAATATTGCTGGCGCCAAACTCACCCAGATACACCCATACCGGCACTGAAATCAGAGCAGCCAGGCCATCCATCACCAAAAAGCGCAGATAGGAAATGCGCCCTGAAATGCCAGCCATTAGGTAAATGGGGGTCCTTAAGCCGGGCAAAAAGCGGGCCATAAACAGCACCCCATTGCCGTATTTATCGAATTTCTTTTGGATTTGATCGTAGCGCTTCGGTGTCATGATGCGCGCCACCGGCTTAAACTTCAAGATCCGCGATCCATATACCTTACCTAAGGTAAACACGGTTCCGTCGCCAATCAATACCCCCAGCAGCCCCACCACCACCATGGTGTGCACATTAGTATAGCCAAGGCCAGAAATGACCCCGCCCGTCACCAAGGTCACGTCTTCAGGAATGGGTAAGCCAAAACCGCAGGCGAACAACACGAGAAACACCGCCAGATAGCCGTACTGAATAAAAAAATCTTGCAATAGCGCAAAAAAATCCATAAAAAACCACTTCCACAGGCTTAAATATCGTTATAGGGTTGGATCAATCGCCAGCGCAATCTGTCGGGCATACTGATCGGCTAAGGCTTGTGCTTCAGCTTCAACCATGACGCGCACCACCGGCTCGGTGCCCGATGCCCGCAGCACCACGCGCCCCTTACCCTTCAGCGCCGCTTCGGCATCGGCCAGCGCCGCGGCAGAAGCCGTCTGCCAGTCTTGCCCAGGCTGTAGGCGCACGTTAATCATCATCTGCGGAAACGGCGTCCATTCACTCAAAACCGTAGCCAAGTCTTGGTTTAGCTCGATTAAGCCAGCCAACACTTGCAGGGCTGAAATAATACCGTCACCCGTGTTGTGGCGATCCAAGCATAAAATATGTCCAGACGCTTCGCCACCAATCAGCCAATCGCGCTGATACAATTGCTGCAACACATAGCGATCGCCCACTTTGGCGCGGGCAAACTCAATGCCTTGCTTCTGTAACGCTAATTCCATGCCCATATTGGTCATCACCGTACCGACGACGCCTCCTTTTAAGGCACCGGCCTGAGCACGCGCTTTGGCGATGACGTAAATCAACGCGTCGCCATCATAGAGGCGCCCATTGGCGTCTACCATCATCAATCGATCGCCGTCGCCATCCAGTGCAATCCCGTAATCCGCGCCTTCAGCCACCACAGCGGCTTGAATGGTGTCGGTGTGGGTGGCCCCTACTTCTTGATTGATGTTAAAGCCATTTGGCTCACCACCGATCAACACCACTTCAGCGCCTAGCTCATGGAACACCTTTGGCGCCACGTGATAAGCCGCACCGTGGGCGGTGTCGACCACAATTTTTAAACCTTTAAGGTCTAGATAATTAGGGAAGCTGCTTTTACAAAACTCAATATAACGGTCAACCGCGCCATCAATACGGCGGGCACGGCCTAGGTAATCAGAAGGCATGGTCGGCATAGGCTGATCCATCATGGCTTCAATTTCCGCCTCAATCTCGTCGTCAAGCTTACGGCCGCCTTCGGCAAAGAATTTAATGCCGTTGTCGGAATACACATTGTGCGAGGCAGAAATCACCACCCCAGCCGATAGGCGCAGCGCTCGAGTTAAATAAGCCACGCCTGGCGTAGGCAATGGTCCGGTCAACAGCACGTTCACCCCAGCAGAAGTAAAACCAGCCTGCAAGGCCGCTTCCAACATATAACCTGAAACGCGCGTGTCCTTACCAATCAATACCGTCGGCTTATAGCCCGCATCATGATTCACCAAAACCCGCCCAGCGGCGTAGCCCAATCTTAAAACACACTCTGGGGTAATAGGGTAAGTACCCACCTCACCTCGCACACCATCGGTACCGAAATATTTACGTGCCATAAACCATTACTCACTTCTATAGAATCAATCATTAAATTATGAGTCATTGTAAGACCTGACGGCTAGGGTGTCAGCTTTAAATTGCATCTAATCTTAGAAATATGAAAAAAATATGACCTCAACCCGACCTTAAATCAACACAGGGCGCCCAAAGTACCCAGCGCCATGTGTTCCTTACCGTAGGAAAATACCAATGTTCTGCCATACCCGTAGCGCCTGAACGGTGTCTTTCACATCGTGCACCCGCACGATGTGGGCACCCCTGCTCACTGCCGCCAACGCAGCGGCAACGCTGGCGCCGCGACGCTCTTTGGCAACGGGCTCACCCACCATTTGCCCCAGCATGGTTTTACGCGACACGCCGATCAGCACCGGCACGTCTACCTGCAGCAGCCAGTCTTGTAGCCCCACCATTAAGTCCACATTGTGTTCCAAGGTTTTACCAAAGCCAAAGCCTGGGTCAATCAATAGCCGCTCAAGGGCAATGCCAGCGTCTAAGCAAGCCTGTACACGCCCCTTTAAATAGGCACTGACCTCTGCCACCACATCGCGATAGCCAGGCTGCTGCTGCATGGTTTGTGGCTCGCCCTGCATGTGCATTAAGCAAATAGCGGCCTCAGGATAGTCATGCAGTAAAGCCACTGCACCGTCATCCTCTAAGGCCGAAATGTCATTGATTAAATCCACATAGCCCGCAGCCAGAGCCACGCGCATCACTTCCGTACGGCGAGTATCCAAAGACACCGGTACGTTCAGGCCATGCAGCGCTTCCAAAACCGGCATGACTCGGTCAATTTCCTCAGCAGGCGATACAAACGGCGCATTCGGCCGCGTCGACTCCCCGCCCACGTCCAATAGGCCAACGCCGTCGGCCACCATTTGCTCGGCCGTAGCCAGGACGGCGGCAGGATCGGCATAGCGGCCCCCATCTGAAAACGAATCCGGCGTGGCATTTAAAATCCCCATCACTTGCGGGCTGCTTAAATCAAGGTCAAAACGACCACACTTCAATAAAGTATGCATCAATCATTCTTTCTGAATAAAAAGAAAGGCAGCCTCAGGCTGCCTTTGTCTCACATCTTCAACTTAGGATTTAGCAGCGCCGTCTTTATCCGCGCCTTTATCCGTTGACTCATCAGCGGTCACGGCTTCGTCTGCCTTGGCCTCCACCGCAGCGTCTTGCTTAAACGAATCGGCTACCGAAGGCTCTGCTGAGGTTTCAGCTGCTTGGGCCACCACAGGCGCTTCTTCATCAGAGGCTTCTGGGGCATTGGCCAAAGCTTGAGCCGCAGCCGCTTCAGCGGCGACTTCATCATCGCTTTTCACGTTGTGGCTATAGTCTTTAGGCAAGCTAGGCTGTTGACCGGCCATGATTTCTTTCACCTGATCGGCGTCAATGGTTTCCCAATCCATCAAGGCTTTGGTCATCACTTCCACTTTGTCACGGTTTTCATCTAATAGCTTATAGGCCAGAGCGTATTGCTCATCAATGATGCGGCGAATTTCTGCATCCACTTGCTGCATGGTCGCTTCAGACAGGTTTTTGCTGCTGGTCATCGAACGGCCTAAGAACACTTCGCCTTCGTTTTCAGCGTACACCATAGGGCCTAATTTCTTAGACATACCGTAGCGGGTCACCATGTCGCGCGCAATGCTGGTCGCACGCTCAAAGTCATTAGACGCACCGGTCGATACCTTGCCGACAAAAATGTCTTCGGCAATACGGCCACCGAACAGAATAGACAGCTGATGCAACATTTGGTCTTCGTACATGCTGATGCGGTCACGCTCAGGCAGCTGCCAGGTCAAGCCTAAGGCTCGGCCACGCGGCATGATGGTCACTTTGTGTACCGGGTCGGTGCCAGGCAATAGGCTGGCCACAATGGCGTGACCCGATTCATGATAGGCTGTCGCCAAGCGTTCGTCTTCATGCATCACCATTGAGCGACGTTCAGGACCCATAAAAATTTTGTCTTTGGCTTCTTCAAAATCACTTTGGTCGACTAAGCGCTTATTGCGGCGCGCCGCAAACAAAGCCGCTTCGTTTACCAAGTTAGCCAAGTCAGCGCCGCTGAAGCCTGGCGTACCGCGAGCCAAGGTTTGGGCATCCACCGATTTATCCAAAGGCACTTTACGCATGTGCACATTCAGAATTTGCTCACGTCCACGAATATCCGGTAGTGGCACCACGACTTGACGGTCAAAACGACCAGGACGTTGCAAGGCAGGATCCAGTACGTCAGGACGGTTGGTTGCGGCAATCACGATCACCGTGGTATTGCTTTCAAAACCATCCATCTCAACCAATAATTGGTTTAAGGTTTGTTCGCGTTCGTCGTTACCGCCGCCTACGCCAGCGCCACGCTGACGGCCAACGGCGTCGATCTCGTCAATAAAGATGATGCACGGTGCGTTTTTCTTGGCTTGTTCGAACATGTCGCGTACGCGGGACGCACCCACGCCGACAAACATCTCCACGAAGTCAGAACCTGAGATGCTGAAAAAGGGTACTTTGGCTTCGCCCGCAATGGCTTTAGCCAATAGGGTTTTACCGGTACCAGGGCTACCTGCCAACAGCACGCCGCGCGGCACGCGGCCACCCAAGCTTTGATAGCGTGAAGGCTCTTTTAGGTATTCCACAATTTCAGACACTTCTTCTTTGGCTTCATCACAGCCTGCCACATCGGCAAACGTCACCTGATTAGCGTCTTTGTCCAACAGTTTGGCTTTACTTTTCCCGAAAGAAAACGCGCCGCCCTTACCACCACCGCCACCGCCTTGCATTTGACGCATGAAGTAAATCCACACACCAATCAACAACAGTACCGGCAGCATGCTGATCAAAATACTGCCCAACATGCTTGGTTTTTCTTCAGGCGTCACTTTTAAACGCACATTTTTTTCCAACAAAAGCGGAATCAATTGGTCGTCTAGAGGCGCATTGGTAAAGAAGTCGGTTTCGTCTGTGCGCTTGCCTTTAATGACATAGCCGCTCACCACAGAGCCTTCCACATTCACACTGGCGACTTCACCTGCGGTCACGCTGGTAATGAATTGTGAATATTCAATTTGCTTAGTTTCATCTTTACTTTTGTTTAAGCTATTGAATGCCGTCATTAAGATGACCGCGAACACCAGCCATACTAAGAGATTTTTAAAGGTATTACCCACAGCGCGAGGCTCCCAATATTTTTTTACTGATTAATAGATTGTAAACGCAAGCCGTATAATTGTCAGCGCAATTTTTTGCCCAATAAATAAATTTCATTAGAGCGATCGCGCGACGCTTTTGGTTTGCGTACCAAAACTTGTTCAAATGCTGACCTCATGGCCGTTAGATACTCTTGATAGCCTGCACCTTGGAAGACTTTGATGAGAAAATGCCCACCCTCTTTTAAGTTTTGACAGGCAAAATCCAAGGCCAGCTCGGCCAAATAGAAACTGCGGGCTTGGTCCGTTACGGCGTTACCAGTCATATTTGGGGCAATGTCCGAAATTACAAGGTCTAAGGGACGATTTTGTAGTAAAGACTCAAATTCATTTAAAACCGTTTCTTCACGAAAGTCGCCCTGAATAAAGGTTACGTTCTCAAGTGGATCCATCGGCAAAATATCCAACGCAAACACCTGGCCGTTGCCACCCACGATTTTCGCCGCTACTTGGCTCCAGCTACCGGGGGCGCTGCCTAAGTCGGCCAGCACAATGCCCGGATAGATCAATTTATCTTTTTCATTTATTTCCAACAACTTATAGGCCGCTCTAGCCCGATAGCCGTCTTTTTTTGCCATGTGCACATAATGGTCGTTCACATGTTCGTTAATCCATAACTTGGACGATTTTGATTTAATGGCCATGACTTACTCACAAACTTAATAATGATGTGTGACAGATTGGCATGCTCGTCACACTTTATAGAACCGAATGCACGATTCAATTCCCCAACACAACAAATTTAAAGTACAATTTATCTTTTAGTAATCCAGAACATAGACACCCATTATAATGAAGATTGATTTAACCCCCAAAGAGCGTCAGGCTCTGAAACAACAAGCCCACCACATCCAACCTGTTGTGATGATTGGTCAGCATGGCTTAACCGAAGCCGTACTTAAAGAAGTTGATGCGACGCTAAGCGCCCACGAATTAATTAAAATCCGCGTCTTAGGCGATGAACGTGAACCGCGCGTCGAAATCTATGACGCCCTATGTGACCAGCTAAACGCGGCACCAGTTCAACACATCGGTAAATTATTGGTGATTTGGCGTCCAAAACCAGCTGAAGCTTAAGCTTCAAACAAACGCTCAGGCAACTTGCACCACGGCAAGTTGCCTGTTTTTTTGTCGCCAACGCCCGTTAAGGCTATTTCTGACAGGGCGTTTGGGTGCAGTGCCACACCAAAAACACGCCCAACAGGCTGGTAATCAAATAAATCACGCTAGACACGCCGTGCCACATCCCAAAGCTGCCCCCCACCGTTTGTAGCACCACGTGGCTGTAGTTAAACTTCAGCGCTTCGATGATGGGGGTGACGCCAAAATGGTTCAATAGCACACACAATAACATAGCCAAGACTAATTTAAAGTAAGCCGTTTTAAATAACTTCCCGCCTGCTTCAAATAAACCGAATAACAACAGAATGGCCGCGCACACCATGCCCATATAGGCAATGATCTCAAACAGGCGGCCAGCCACATTGCCCGCCGTCATCTTCGGCAGCAGACGAAACAAAACCGGTGCGGCCACATAGCCTGCAAACCATAAAGCCCCAACCCAGGCCACTACGGCCAAACTTCTGATTTTTGCCAACATAAGGAATCCTATTGTTGTGTTACTGCGGCCGATGCGGCCCAAAAGCAATCAGGCAACCTTTTAAAGATTGCCTGATGATGTCTTAAATGTATTCTACACGCAGCACTTCGTATTCACGTATGCCACCAGGAGCCTGCACTTCAGCAACGTCGCCCTCTTCTTTACCGATCAAGGCGCGTGCAATGGGTGAGCCCACCGATACTTTACCCACCTTGATGTCGGCTTCATCATCGCCGACAATTTGGTAGCGTACCGTGGCTTCGCTTTCGCAATCCATCAATTCAACCGTGGCGCCGAACACGATGCGGCCATCCACATCTAATTCGGCAGGGTTGATGATCTGCGCATTCGACAATTTACCTTCTAAATCGGCGATGCGGCCTTCCACAAAACCTTGACGCTCTTTGGCTGCTTCGTACTCAGCGTTTTCAGACAGGTCGCCATGAGAGCGGGCTTCAGCAATCGCCTCGATCACCGCTGGGCGCTCCACGCTTTTTAATTGCTGTAATTCCGCTTTCAATAACTCAGCGCCATGAACGGTTAAAGGGTATTTTTGCATGATGCTTTCTCCAACTTACGTCATTGCGTAAGTAAATAATAAAAACGCAAGCCGCCAAATTCAGAATGGCGGCTTGCAAATGTTATGTGCTTATTTTACCAAATCGGAGGGTAAAATCAATCATTATTATTACCCTTAGTGACTTCTTTTGACCCAGGCCCAGGCCCACATCAAGCTCGGGCATAAAAAACGAGCCGCAACGACTCGTTTTTTGGGCTAAGGCGCACCGTCAGCTTAAAACGGAATGTCGTCGTCTAAATCATCCATCACAGGCGCAGGCTTGCTTTCCATGCGACGCGGGGCCGCTGGAGGTGCACTAGGCGCGGCAGGCGCAGATTGGTAATCATTTTGTGGGGCATACTGCTCTTGTGAGTAGCCGCCTTGATCACCGCCGCCAGCATTGTCAGAACGGCCGCCGACCATTTTCATTTCGCTGCCGATGATGTCGTAAGCCGTGCGCTCAGCACCGTCTTTACCGGTGTATTTACGGCTTTGAATACGGCCTTCAATGTAGACCATGCTGCCTTTTTTCAGGTATTGGCCGGCAATCTCGGCCAAACGGCGGTACAGGGTAATGTTGTGCCATTCGGTACGGGTCACGCGCTCACCGCTTTTGTCACGCCACTGTTCGCTGGTGGCGATCGAGAAGTTGGCCACTGGGTCGCCATTAGGCATGTAACGCACTTCAGGGTCACGTCCTAAGTTTCCCATCAATATTACTTTATTTACAGACATCATTAATCTCCTGAAAGTATGGCTTGTATTACATCAGCATCGTAGCCTTGTTGCAATACTTTTAAATATAAAACACTGCCGTCGTCGCTACATTCTGCTTCAACAACGCCAGATAAATCAATCAGTTTCGCACGCAGCTGTGGCCATTGGTTGGTCCACGCCTCGGGCAAGGTAAACACCACGTTCTTAACCGGCTTAGGCGCAGGCGCCGTCGCTGCCAACAGCAGCCAGAGCACCATCAGTACGGTACAGAAGGTAAAAATTCCAAAAAAACCGTACTGTTGCGAAATAAACCCACTCAACGATGCGCCCACAAAGAGGCCCAACGACTGGGTGGTGTTAAATACGCCAATGGCCGTGCCCTTAGCGTGCGTCGGGGCAATTTTAGAAATCATAGACGGCAACGAAGCCTCTAAAATATTAAAGCCCACAAAGTAAAACATCAGCGCCAAGAAAATGGCCAGCAAGCTGTGTAGCGAGAACGATAGGCCAAGCTGCGCCACCACCATTAAGGCAATGGCCAACACAAATATCTGCTTCAATTTGCCTTTTTTCTCACCCACAATAATCGCTGGCACCATCAACACTAGGCCCAACACCACCACCGGCAGGTAAATATACCAATGCTGGGTCCGGGGTAAGCCTAAGCCTTCCAGCGCCAAGGGCAAAGATAAAAACAGCAACATTTGCGCACAGTGTAAAGCAAACACCCCAAAATTCAAACGCAATAATTGGCTATTTTTTAACACCAAGGGCAACGAGGAGGTGGTTGCCTGGGCATCGGCGTGTACTTTACTCACCCTTGGATTTGGCACCATATAGTGTACGGTCACCATGGCCAATAAGGTCAACACCCCGGTTAGGGCAAAAATACCGTTGACGCCGATAATACCGGCCAACAGCGGGCCCAGCACCAGGCTCACGGCAAACGTCACCCCAATGCTCAGACCAATCATGGCCATGGCACGGGTACGTACTTCATCACGAGTCAGATCGGCCAATAGCGCCGTCACCGCTGCACTCACGGCGCCCGCGCCCTGAATCGCACGCCCCAACGCCAAGAGATAGATATTGTCGGCATAGGCAGCCATAAAACTACCCAATGCAAACACCAAGAGGCCGAGGTAAATCACCCGCTTACGCCCAAACTTATCGGAAGCCATACCCAAAGGCAGCTGCAACAAGGCCTGAGTCAGGCCATAGGCACCAAACGCCAAACCCACCCAGCGGGGATCAAGCCCACCTTCCATGGTCTGCGCATACAGGGCAAACACCGGCAAAATCAAAAACATGCCCAGCATTCTTAAGGCATACACGCCTGCCAAGGCCGTACTGGCCCGTAATTCTTGTGGATTCATAATGTGTGTACTTTACCTGCTAGATGATCGAAAGACGGGCATTCGCCCGAAGGCGAAATGCCAACCATTCGCATTATACTGACTTTTAAGCGCCTGTATTTTTTAATTTTCGTTATTCCCGAAAACCAAAAAATAATTATTCGGCGACAAACGTCCAGTCGGTCTGACCGCCGGCACGCATCGGAATCAACACTTGACCATCGCCAAAAGGCAAACTGGGCACGATCTCCTGCGGCTGTTTGATCAGCTTCACGGTACGGGTGTTTTCTGGCAGACCGTAAAAACGCGCGCCGTTTTTGCTGGCAAATGCTTCGAGTTTATCCAGGGCGCCAATACGCTCAAACGCTTCGGCATACAGCTCTAAAGCCGCGTGGGCACTGAACATACCCGCACAACCACAAGCACTTTCCTTGGCGCCTTGCGGATGCGGTGCGCTGTCGGTGCCCAAGAAAAATTTATGCGCCATTGGGCCGCTCACGGCAGCGAGCAAACCTTGGCGATGGCTTTCACGCTTCAATACCGGCAGGCAATAATGATGAGGCTTCACCCCCCCCACCAGTAAATCGTTACGGTTGAGTAAAAGGTGTTGCGGGGTTACGCTGGCGGCCACGTTGTCGCCTGCACCTTGTACCAAATCCGCTGCATCAGAAGTCGTAATGTGTTCAAACACAACTTTTAAAGTTGGCACCTTGGCCAAAATCGGCAACAGCACGCGATCGATGAACACCGCTTCGCGGTCAAAGATATCCACGTCAGCATCGGTCACTTCCCCGTGTACCAAGAACAACACGCCCTCTTCGGCCATCGTCTCTAAAACCGGCAGTAGCTTGAATAGATCCGTCACGCCCGAAGCCGAGTTAGTGGTGGCGCCCGCAGGATACAGCTTAAAAGCCACAATGCCGGCGGCTTTGGCTTCTTTCACCATAGCGGGCGTGGTTTTATCGGTTAAATA
This sequence comes from Neisseriaceae bacterium, assembly GCA_017987415.1. Lineage (GTDB taxonomy): Bacteria > Pseudomonadota > Gammaproteobacteria > Burkholderiales > Neisseriaceae > JAGNPU01. The sequence goes on along the minus strand of JAGNTR010000019.1, from coordinate 13,443 downwards.
CAAAGTCATCAGCGGCGTAAAGCCATTGCCCGCTGGTACGGCGGCCTTGATTTTGGCCTCATAGGCCTGAGCCATGGCCACGGTGGTGACCGGCAAAGCCAAATTAGGCATGATCACCGCCCGACCCATTTGGCGTGCAGTATAGGGCACAACGGCGGCTAAGGCCGCACCATCACGCACGTGTAGGTGCATGTCGTCTGGCTGAAGCAGTTCCAAAACTTGCATGAGGTTCCTTTAAGATTTATTCGTTATTTATGTTGTACAACCATTCGATACAGCCCCGCCTCTGGCTCATCAGACAGCAGCAAAACGTGGCCCGTTTGACGGCAAAATGCCTCAAAATCGACGGGCGCACCTTTATCCGTAGCTAAAACGGCCAACACCTCGCCGGCGGCCATTTTGGCCAAGGCTTTTTTGGCCTTTAAAATAGGCATGGGGCAGTTAAGCCCTTTTACATCTAAGGTTTCGGTAATATTCATGGTCGCTCTTTCCATCGCAATGTCCGTATTCTAGCAAAGGCGCACGGTCTTTGCCCATTTATCCCTTATTGAAACGATCATGACTTTAAAATCTCATCCTTTTCAGCGTACAATGAAAGCACAAACCCTTATTAAATGATTGATGATAAACGCTAGGAACCCCATGAAAAAATTAGCCTGGACACTCTTGGCTTGCAGCAGTCTGGCCATGGCCGAAAGCGATGGCCTTAATTGGCACTATCAAGCGCCTGTCGCCAAAGCGATACAGGAAGCCGAAATCGACTTGCCCGCCTACCCCGACACCAAAGACAGCGCCCTCTGGGTCGACGTCTACACCACCAAAACCGCCCCCACCGTACCCTCATTACTCTGGGATAGCCTCGCCGTGCCCGGTGACGGCACCATCCGCTATGTGTTGAACATTCAACCGCGCTCCAAAAAGGTCGATAACCTCAGCGTAGAAGCCCTCAACTGTAAAGAGCGCAGCTATAAAGCCTATGCCTTTGGCAATACGTTTAACCAAACCTGGTCGGCCAATAAAAATCCGCAATGGATAGACATTGGCTCCATAGACAGCATACGCCATCCCATGCGTAAATTATTTTGCGACAACGGCATGCCACAAAACGTGGAAGAGCTGAAGCTGTTACTTAAAAATCAATAAACCCCGTCGCTCACGCCCCATCACCATTTAGATGGGGCCAATCCACTACACACTGCCCTGTTAGCACCACCCACGCCCCTTTGTCGCCATCAACTCAGCTGCCCTTGTCGCCATAATCGCCATAATCGCCTAAGCCTTTCAAGAATAAGCCTTTTATTATGAAATATAATTAGCAGATATATATGTTTTATGTTTAAAATGAACTTTCTGTGGCCAGCGTTTCTCTAAAACACAGGTAGGTTAAGACTCATTTAAACGATGATGTTAACGTGTCTATCACATTACACAAAGGAATCTGACGATGAAAAAACTATTTTTATTACTCGGTCTATCTTGTTCTATGGTCCAAGCCACCAGCACGCTAAACAACACCAGCTGGATCATGGTTGAGCCCACCACCAAAAATGCCGCTCAGGCCCCCACCATTACCTTTACAGAAAAAGGCATCAACGGCTTCTCTGGCTGTAACCGCTACACCATGCAGCCGAATGAAAAAGGGGAAAGCAACATCGCCACCACGCGCATGATGTGTGCCGACGACCAAATGGCGCTCGAAGCAGCCTTTTTGAAGGCCATGAGCAATCAGCCTGAGTTCACCCAAAGCCTAGACGGTCAATTTCTCGTCATCAACGAAGGCTCTGACGACAAGTTTGCCTTTAAAAAACAGGCCATGCCTAAAGATGCGGCCAAAAAACCAATCTCTGGCGTCCCCCCTATCCCCCCTGCCAGCAGCGCCTTACCCGCTGACAGCGGCCACACCACCTTCTTGGTGCGCGCCGTCAGCCCTGGCGTGATTGAGGTTAAAGCCACTGCCGACGGCCCATGGCAGGCCACCAGCGGCAAGATCGCCAACTTCACGCCCGACGCCAAAGTCGCCGCCTACGCCATTGAAGTAAAGGCCAATCCTGACCAAAGCGCCAGCGCACCCAAATGGGCCTTGTCACGGATTGTGTTCCAAGAAGACAAACCGTCTCGTTAATTCAAATGGCCACAAAAAAGCCGCTCGATGAGCGGCTTTTCTTTTGACTGACTAAAAGTTTATTCGGTCACACCAGCTTCACGACCGCTTGGGGTGGCGCGGTGGTTGGTGCTCATTTCCTTATGTTTCAACACCATGCGGTCTAACTTATCCATTAAGATGTCGATAGACGCATACAAATCATTTTCAGCGGCCTCTGTGTGCAGGCTTTTTCCGGCCAGGTGCAAATCCACTTCAGCTTTTTGTTTCATTTTATCGATGGATAAGGTCACGGTGGTCGAAATCACATTGTCAGCATGGCGGGTGATGCGCTCTAATTTGCTGTTGATGTATTCTTTGATCGCGGGAGTAACGTCAATGTTCAAACCAGTAATTTTTACGTTCATAGTAAAGCTCCTCCGTTAGAGTGACGATGTCTTCGTCTGGTAAGATCAGGCGATGAACCTGAAGCTGTTGATTCATCTTACCTTGAAAATACCAGGATGACCATCCCCATTTTATAGACTTATCTCAAAGACTTTTTCTTTTTCTAAAATAATTAAGCTCACGACCCAAATCCCCATCACATCTGGCCTAGCGCCGAGCCCAGACCCACGCCTCTAGCCCTCATCAACGCCATAAAGCGGCCCAATCGTGTCTAAATGCAGCAGATAAATTCGGGTATCCAGCTCCCACTGATGATAGTCCGGCGCCATGTGGCGACACAGCTGATAAAAATTCTTGTTGTGGTCTTTTTCTTTTAAGTGGGCCAGCTCGTGGACCACAATCATGTTCAAGAACGCTTCAGGCGCGGCTTTAAACAGCGTCGCCACCCGAATCTCGGCCTTGGCCTTAAGCTTACCGCCCTGAACCCGTGAAATGGCCGTGTGTAGGCCCAAAGCATGCTTCATCACCTGAATCTTACTGTCGTACTGCACCTTACTGATCTGCATGGCGTGGCGCATGTATTGATTTTTCAGGCCGCTGACGTATTGATACAAAGCCTTGTCGGTGGTCATCTGATGCGGCTCAGGGTAACGCTGGAGCAAATACTCGCCCAAACGCCCCGCGGCCGCAAGCTCTGCCACCTGTGCTTGCAGCGTCTCGGGATAGCCGCTTAAATAATTAATCGCCATACAGACCTCCTTAAATCACCCTCAAACACGCAAAAACCTTGGCCAACGCCAAGGTTCTGATCAAACGCCATTCATCCAGCTAAGCTTAATAGTCGAAATGTTCGCCCAAATACACTTCTCTTACCCGCTCATTGGCCACCAGCTCATTAGGCAGGCCATCGGCCAACACGCTGCCTTCGCTGATGATGTAGCCTCGATCACAAATACGCAGCGTTTCGCGCACGTTGTGGTCGGTGATCAGCACGCCAATATTGCGCGAACGCAAGAAGGAAATGATTTTCTGAATGTCGATCACCGCAATCGGGTCCACCCCGGCAAACGGCTCATCCAATAAAATAAACCGCGGCTTGGTCGCCAATACTCGGGCGATTTCCACCCGCCGCCGCTCACCACCCGACAAAGACAGGGCGTTATTGTCGCGCAAATGGCTGACGTTCAAATCATCCAACAGCTGGTCTAGCTCTTTGGCGATGACTTTCTTGTCTTTTTCGTTGATTTCCAAAATGGCCTGAATGTTTTCGGCCACCGTCATTTTACGAAAAATAGACGCCTCTTGTGGCAAATAGCCTAAGCCCAAGCGTGCGCGCAGATGAATCGGCATGCTGGTTAAGTCTTCACCATCAAGGTCAATGTGCCCATCGTCGGCCGCAATCAGGCCCACCACCATGTAGAAGCTGGTGGTTTTACCGGCGCCATTCGGCCCCAAGAGACCCACCACTTCCCCACTTTTAATGCTCATCGACACGTCTTTGACCACCATGCGCTTCTTATACGACTTTTGCAGGTTGCTGATGGTTAACACACTTTGTTCTGTACTCATATTAGTTTGATTTCTGCGTGGTAGAAGGTTGGAGAATCACGCTCACGCGGCCGCCTTTTTTGGCGCCAGCCGCCCCTTTTACGGTGTAAATTTCAGTATTGGTATTATAAGTAATCACGTGGCCCTTGACTCGATCCCCTTCACGGGTCACCAAAGCGTTACCGGTCAACACTGCGATGCCGCTTTTGCTGTCATAGGTAATCTGATTGGCCTGACCGGTCACGTATTCATTTTTATCGTCCAGCTTCTGGCGCATGGTGGTGGGGCTACCCTTACTCACCATGTTTTGATTGCCTTGATTATCTTGCTTAACCGACACTTCAGCGCCGGTGATTTTCAACGTACCTTGCACAATCAAGACGTTACCGGTAAACACCGTCAGCTGATTAGCCTGATCCAGCATGCCGTTGTCTGCCTCGATGTTAATGGGCTTTTCACGGTCGGCTTTTTCTGCCCACACAGGACCAGTAGCCAACAACAGTGCCGCAGCGGCCCAGCCCAAATACTGCTTATTTATCATAATAAGTTGCCCTTACCCTAGAGTCTAAATTCAATAGTTGGCGCTCGCCATCGTAACGAAAGCCAATGGTCGTTCCGTGTGACGGACCGTACTCAAAGGCGGTTGGCGCAGCGGTCACCGCGGTTTTTTTATCCACCTGAACCGTCAAAGCGGTGGTGATGATTTTCATCGCGGGTTTGTCTGCTGTCTTGCTTTTGGTCAAGGTCACTTTTTGATCAAAAAACAAATTCTTGGTTTTGTCATTATACGTGGCGCTGTCGCCCACCACGTGAAATTCATGCACGCCATTTTTATACAGGTCGGCATCAGGCTCTTCAAAATGCACTTCATCGCTGCGCGGGAACTGCCATACCTTGGTCGCCAACAGCGATTCACTGATTAAGCCTTGCTCGTCATAGCGCTTGCCATCGGCGCCAAGCATGACGTACTGCGGCTCATCCGGGTCCAGCTCTGGCGCCGCATCGTCTAGCTGCGACACATTATTCAACCAAAAGCTAATCGCCACCAGGCCGATCATCAGCACGGCAGGAAAGGTTATCGAGGCGCGAAAAGGAATCATAGAAGATAGCCGCCTAAGGCCTCATCCAGCGTACCTTGAGACTGCATGATCAACTCACACAGCTCACGCACAGCGCCACGACCAGCGCCGCGCTTGGTGACATAATGGCTGTGCTGCAACACCAAATCATGCGCTTCGGGCACGGCCACAGCCAAACCACAGCGCACCATCGGTGGCAAATCCACCACATCGTCGCCAATATAGGCACATTCTTGTGCGCTCACGCCGGTCTGTTCTAACAGTTGGGCAAACGCTTCACGCTTATCGTCTACACCGGCCATATAGTGATTAATCCCTAAGCTCTTGGCGCGAATCGCCACGCACTGAGCGTCGCGGCCGGTCATGATGGCGGTTTTCACGCCGCTGGCCTGCAATAGTTTCAGGCCCAAGCCGTCTAGGGTGTGAAAGGCTTTCGACTCATCACCTTTAGGGGTCAAGTAAATTTGACCGTCGGTCATCACGCCGTCTACGTCCATAATCAACAGCTTAATTTTTTGTGCCCGCTCATTCACGTTCTGCATGTCCTGCTCCTTCTTGAGTCTAGAGGTCGGGTCAAACAATGCCGGCTCTGAGTAAGTCCTGCATGTTCAAGGCCCCAACCAATTTATTGTGTTCGTCTACGGCCAACAGCCCACCCACCCGATTCTTTTGCATCACGTGTAAAGCCTCATTGGCTAATTTATCGGCGCGAATGGTCTTGGGCTGGCGAGCCATCACATCTTCAATCAAGATGTTTTTTAAATCGTCACGGGTTTGAAACAGCCGACGTAAATCGCCGTCGGTAAAAATCCCGACGGCCTCACCGGCCTCACCCACCACGGCGGTAAAGCCGAGGCTTTTTTCGCTCATCATCACCACGACTTTTTTCAGTTCGGTGCCAAGGCCCACCTGCGGCAAATCGTCGCCGCCGTGCATTAAATCCTGTACTCGTACCAATAGTCGTTTGCCCAAGCTGCCCGCAGGATGGCTCATGGCAAAATCATCAGAGGTAAAGCGACGCGCCTGCATCAGCACCACGGCCAAGGCATCGCCCAAAGCCAAGGCGGCCGTTGTGCTGCTGGTCGGGGCCAACCCTAAAGGACAGGCTTCTCGCGTCACCGCATTGTTTAAAAACACATCGGCCTCTTTAGCCAGCGTGGACTGTGGCTTGCCCGCCATGGCGATGATCTGCACCCCCTTACGCTTCAGCGCAGGCAGCACATTAATGACTTCGTCGCTCTCGCCAGAATACGACAGCGCCAACACCACGTCCCCTTCCAAAATCATGCCCAAGTCACCGTGAGCGGCCTCCGCTGGATGCACGAAAAAGGCGGGTGTGCCGGTCGAGGCTAAGGTCGCGGCAATTTTGCTGCCGATGTGGCCCGATTTACCCATCCCGGTCACCACCAAGCGGCCCTTCATGGCCAACACCAAATCAACGGCGCGCACAAACTCATCGTCCAACCGTTCCGCTAATTGGTTTAAAGCTTCAGCCTCAATGCTTAAAACTTCTTTTGCTTGAGTTAAGTAGGGGTTACAATATTTATTCATAATCGCGATTATACAATGATCAATGCCGCTTCGCATGGTTTTTAAATGATTGCCCGTTATCAATAGGCGCTTCTATCGTTAGAGACACAAGTCTGTCCAGCGTTCCTTTTGTCCTTATTAAAGCTGTATTTATTTGATTCATTAAAACCAACCCTAGTTAAAGAATAGGTTGCCATGCATTACTCCCTCGGCCCTGTGGTCATTTTACTCTTGGTGGCGGTCATTTCCGTATTTATTTGTCGCCGCCTCAATATTCCTGCCATGATGGGCTACCTCATCGTGGGCTTCATCGCCGGCCCAGGCGTTTTACATCTGGTGCCACAAACCCCCGAAACCGACTTTGTCGGTGAAATCGGCATTGTGTTCCTGATGTTCACCATCGGCCTAGAATTCTCCCTAGCCAAGCTCAAAGCCATGAAGCGCATGGTATTAGGCTTAGGCGGTCTTCAAGTTGGCCTCACCATGACGGTATTGATTTTGGTCAGCATGCTGGCCAAAATCCCATTCTTAACCGCATTTGCCGTGGCCGGCGCCCTCACCATGTCGTCGACCGCCATCGCCAGCCGCCTACTCTCAGAGCGGGTAGAGCTGGGCCAACAGCACGGTAAGATGACCATGAGCGTGCTGTTGATGCAGGATATTGCCGTCGTCCCCATCATGATTTTATTGCCCGCCTTAGCCACCCACTCCAGCACCATGTGGATGGACTTACTCATGGCCTTGGGCAAAATGGTCTTGGTGTTGACCCTACTGTTCGTGGTCGGCAAACGCTTGGTCAGCCCTTGGTTCCACGTCATTGCCCGCATCCGCTCGTCCGAACTTTTTATGGTCAACGTTTTATTGATCACCCTGGGCGTGGCCTATTTAACCGACTTGGCCGGCCTCTCCCTCGCGCTAGGCGCCTTTGTGGCCGGCATGTTGATTTCCGAAACCGACTATCGCTATCAGGTAGAAGAAGACATCCGCCCGTTTCGCGACATGCTTTTAGGCTTTTTCTTCATTACCGTCGGCATGAAGCTCAACATTCAAGCGCTGCTGGCCAATATTGACCTTGTATTGATTTTACTGGCCATGGCCGTCATCGCCAAAGCCGTCATCGTTTTTGCCGCCGCCAAAGCCTTTAAATACAAAACCAAGGACAGCCTCACCACCGCCCTCTATCTAGCCCAAGGCGGTGAGTTTGGCTTTGTGCTCTTGGCCATTTCTGGCCAGCTCAAGCTATTGACCCCAGAAAGCGAGCAGGCCGCCATCGCCGCCATCTTGATTTCGATGCTGATTGCGCCCTTCTTAATTGCCGCCAGCAGCAAAATCGTCAACAAGCTAGTGAAATCCAACTGGGACACTCAAGCCGTTGACTTACAAAATATTTTGGTCGAAAACATGAGCAAAACCGATCATGTCCTGATGCTGGGCTATGGCCGCACTGGCCAGGCCGTGGCACGTCTACTGGAGCAAGAAAACATTCCCTACTACGCTTTGGATCTAGACGTAGACCGCGTCCAAGCCGCTCGCAGCGCCGGCGAAGCCGTCTCCTTTGGCGACGCCAAGCGTAAAGACATCCTGATCGCCGCCGGCATCCAACGCGCCAAGGCGGCCGTGGTCACCATGCACCACACCGTCGAGGCCGAACACATTTTAGCCGCCATCATGAGCGTTAACCCTACCCTACCCGTCGTGGTGCGCAGCACCGATGAAACCCATATGGACGAGCTCTTGCAGCATGGTGCCGAAGCCGTGGTGTCCGACACCATGGAGGTATCTTTAGTGCTGGCTTCACAAACCTTAATGAATATGGGCCTGCCGTTTGAGCGCATTTTCGACACCATGAAAGAAGTGCGCTCCGAACGCTATGCGCTCTTACAGGGCTTTTTCAAAGGCAGTACCGACGAACCCGACACCCTCGAAAGCAATGCACGCCAAAATCGACTTCAAAGCATGGCCATCAGCGAAGAATCCTATGCCGCTAATCGCACTTTGGCCGAATTAAACTTCGCCCAATTTCGCACCCAGCTGCGTTTGATTCGCCGCGGCACCCATAAAATCAAAAATCCAGCGCCTGAATTCGTGCTGCTGCCCGGCGACATCTTGGTGATGATTGGGGTGCCAAGCAATTTAATCAATACAGAAAACTTTATATTACAAGGACCTGAATAATTTCTTTAAAAAAGGGCTTGCCAAGCGTAGGCGAACATGGTTTAATTCGCCTCCTCAAAGCAGTACACGGGTGATTAGCTCAGTTGGTAGAGCGCCTGCCTTACAAGCAGGATGTCGGCGGTTCGACTCCGTCATCACCCACCACTAGCCCTTTTGAGATGGAGTGGTAGTTCAGTTGGTTAGAATACCGGCCTGTCACGCCGGGGGTCGCGGGTTCGAGTCCCGTCCACTCCGCCAACACCAAAAATGCCCATTACGGGCTTTTTTTTCGCCTACGGCTTTTCACAAGCCTGCCTCATCCAGCATTTCTTCATTTATCCGCACATAATTTGCAATAGTTGTCTTAAGCACTACACAAGACCCCCCCAGACAAGTAAAATGGTTGTTTTTATTTAAGCTCGTATAAGCAAAAACCATGCTCACTTTTCAAGAAATCATCTTTAAACTACAAACCTATTGGGCCAATATTGGCTGCGTGGTCCTTCAACCTCTAGACATGGAAGTCGGCGCCGGCACCAGCCATCCTGCCACTTGCTTGCGCGCATTAGGCCCTGAGCCTTGGTTTGCCGCCTATGTACAGCCTAGCCGTCGCCCTAACGATGGCCGCTACGGCGAAAACCCGAATCGCCTACAGCATTACTACCAATTCCAAGTGGCGCTAAAACCTGCGCCCGAAAACATTCAAGAACTGTACCTAGATTCGCTACGTGAATTGGGCATTTCTCCGCTAGAACACGACATCCGCTTCGTCGAAGACGACTGGGAAAACCCAACCTTAGGCGCCTGGGGTCTGGGCTGGGAAGTCTGGCTAAACGGCATGGAAGTCACCCAATTCACCTATTTCCAACAGGTAGGCGGCATCGACTGTAGCCCCGTATTGGGCGAAATCACCTACGGCATTGAGCGCTTGGCCATGTATCTACAGGGCGTTGAAAACGTCTACGACCTCGTTTGGGCCCACACCCCTGACGGCCAAACCGTGACCTACGGCGACGTTTACCATCAAAACGAAGTGGAACAATCCACCTACAACTTTGAATACGCCAACGTGCCTTGGCTGCTAGAGCAGTTTAACCACTACGAATCCGAAGCCAAACGCTTACTGGCCATCACCGACACCTCCTTGGCTCTCCCCGCCTACGAAATGGTGTTAAAAGCCGGCCACACCTTCAACCTATTGGATGCCCGCGGCGCCATTTCGGTAACCGAACGCGCCACTTACATCGGTCGTGTCCGCACCTTGTCGCGCCAGGTTGCGCAAGCGTTTGTAGACAGTCGTGAAGCCTTAGGCTTCCCACTTATTAAGAATCCTCAGTAGGCCACCACCATGCAAGATACATTATTGATTGAACTTCGCACCGAAGAACTGCCCCCAAAAGCCCTAGAAAAACTAGGCGCTAGCTTTGCCCAAAGCCTGCAAGAAGAATTAGTAAAAGCTCAGCTAATCGACGCTGATGCAGCCTGTCACGCCTTTGCCTCTCCGCGCCGTTTGGCCGTGATGATCAACGACGTCAAAGACATGCAGGCCGATCAGCAAGTGCTGCGTAAAGGCCCGTCAACCAAGGCCGCCATGAAGGATGGCCAGCCCACGCCGGCATTGCTGGGCTTTGCCCGCTCCTGCGGCGCTGAAGTCGCCGACTTACACATCGTCAACGATGGCAAACAAGACGTTTACGCCTACGAATTTCTACAGGCAGGCCAACCTTTAGCCGCCTTGATCAGCGACATGATCCAAGTGGCGGTAAAAAAACTGCCGATTCCTAAAGTCATGCGCTGGGGCTCATCTACCCATCAGTTCGTGCGCCCTGTACACGGCTTAGTCATCATGCACGGCAGCCAGCTGGTGCCAGGCAGCGTCTTAGGCTTAGACAGCCAAAACTGGACCTTAGGCCACCGCTTCTTGAGCACCGAGCCGGTGGTGTTTGCTCAAGCCCAAGACTATGCGCGCCAAATGCATGAAGAAGGCAAGGTCATTGCCAGCTTCGAAGCCCGTCGCGCCCTGATTAGCCAACACCTCAACAGCGCTGCGGCCGGCCTGAACGCCAGCATTGCCGCCGATGCTGACTTACTCAATGAAGTGACTGCCCTAGTTGAATGGCCCGTGGTATTGGAAGCCGGCTTTGACGCTGAATTCTTGGCCGTGCCGCAAGAATGCCTGATCTTGACCATGCAGCAAAACCAAAAGTATTTCCCACTATTAAATACTGAAGGCAAGCTCATCAACCGCTTCCTACTGGTGTCTAACCTAGAAGCAAAAGACCCTAGCCACATTATTCAAGGCAATGAACGGGTGTTGCGCGCACGCCTATCAGATGCAGCCTTTTTCTTTGAGCAAGACCAAAAACAACCGCTAGAAAGCCGCCTACCTAAGCTGGCCAACGTGGTTTATCACAATAAATTAGGCTCTCAGCTTGAGCGCATCGAACGCATCAAAACCTTGGCCGTGGCCATTGCAGGCCAACTGGGCGCCGATGTGGCCAAAACCGAACGCGCCGCCGCCCTAGCCAAGGCCGACTTAGTTACCGGCATGGTAGGCGAATTCCCAGAGCTTCAAGGCACTATGGGTAAATATTATGCCCAACACGACCAAGAAGACGCCGTTGTCGCCGCTGCCATCGAGCAGCATTATCAACCGCGCTTTGCTGGCGATGCTTTACCACAAAGTAAAGAAGCCACGGCCGTGGCCTTAGCCGACAAGCTAGAAGCCTTAGTGGGCATTTGGGGCATCGGCCTCATCCCAACTGGCGACAAAGACCCTTACGCCCTACGCCGCTCAGCCTTAGGCATCCTACGCATGCTATTGGGCAGCCCGCTGAACCTAAAAAGCCTGATCCAAGCCGCTCAAGACAGCCTTAAAGGCTATACGCTGAGCGCAGACACGGCAGAAAAAGTGTATGAGTTCATGCTTGCGCGTCTAGGCCATCTCCTGGAGCACGACTACAGCCAAGACGTGATTGCCGCCGTATTAAGCAAGCAGCCTGAAGTATTAGACACCCTCATCGCCAAACTACAGGCGGTGACCGAGTTTAAAACCCTGGCCGAAGCCGCCGCCTTGGCCAGCGCCAACAAGCGTGTGCAAAACCTATTGAAAAAAACCGACGGGGACCTCGGCTCAGTGGACGTAGCCTTACTCAGCCTACCGGCCGAGCAAGCGCTACAGCAGGCCATGGATCAAGTTCTGCCTCAGGTTCAAGCCCACCTGAACAATCACGCCTACACCCAAGCGCTTTCAGCCTTAACCAGCCTCAAAGCGCCTGTAGATGGTTTTTTCGAAGACGTGATGGTAATGGACCCAGACCCAGCCCTTAAGCAAAACCGTTTAAACCTATTAAACCAATTAGCTCAGGCGCTGAACGCCGTGGCCAATATTGCGCAGCTAGACGCCGCTCACTAAGCCCCATGGCCTGATCCACCGCACAACCAGCAGCAGGGCTTTGGCCTCGCTGCTGGTTCCCTCTTTATAGATTGACCGTTAAACGTAAGCAAAGGAACCACATGATGATTGATTGTGCCCAATGGCATTACGAAGAAGACTTCCCCGCTAAGCTGCCGCAAACCCAAGCCAGCACCCACATTGGCATGTTTTTGGCCTGGATCATCATCAACCAGTTGCAAAGTGACGTGCTCAGCGAGCACCTAGCCGATGCTTTAGCCCAGGTACGGGCACGCGAGCTCAGCGGCCGCGATTTTTTACTGCAGTATGCTGAAGGCCAATTCCTCAGCGATGATTTAAGCCCAACCGGCCTCGCCTTTACCCAAGCCTATTACCAAGACGCCGAGCAAGAAGGCTATGGCCAATACATGGTGGATTACTACAGCGCCTTAAACGTCTTAAAACTGCCTTCGCTCTACCACGTTTTAGACAGCTGGCACCAGTACGATTTAGTGGCCCAACACATAGACGCCGCCTACGCCGCCTGGCAGCAGGCCCAAACCCATGAGGCGCCCTCAGCATGAAATTGATTATTCTAGACCGCGACGGCGTCATCAATAAAGACCGCGACGACTTTGTCAAAAGCGTGGATGAATGGGAAGCCTTGCCCGGCAGCATGGACGCCATCGCCCTATTGACTCAGGCTGGCTACACCATTGCCATCGCCACCAACCAGTCGGGCATTGGCCGTGGCTATTTTGGCATGCACGACTTAAACGCCATGCACAGCAAAATGCATCGCCTGGTACAGCAGGCCAGCGGCCGCATCGACGGCATTTGGTTTTGCCCCCACACCAACGCCGACCATTGCGACTGCCGCAAGCCTAAACCAGGCTTGGTTGAAGACATTCTGGAGCGCTTTGGCGCCGACGCCCACAACACCGTCATGGTCGGCGACAGCCTGCGTGACCTGCAAGCCATCGACGCCGTCGGCGGCAAACCTTTTTTAGTGTTAACCGGCAAGGGCAAAAAAACCTTGAGTAAAGAACAAGATCAATTACCCGCCCACACCGAAATTTTTGATGACTTGATGGCGGTGGCAGAGTATTTATGCAGCCCCGAAGCCGCGCCCCAAGACTAAGGACCCCTATGCTTCTGATTAGAAACCTCGCTTACTGGCTGGTGATGTGCCTCACCACGGTGCTGTTTGCCCTAACCTTTTTTCTGTTCGCCTGGCTGCCCGCGCCCAA
>JAGNTR010000132.1 GCA_017987415.1 Neisseriaceae bacterium | reverse complement strand
TTAAGGTCGGTGCTTAGGGTCACGCTGGGCAAGGCGGGGATCATGTCGAGGGTGGGCTGGCCATTGGCGTCAGCTTTCACGTTGAGCCAGGCAACCTTATACGCCACCATTTGTGGGTCTGGTGGGGTGGTGAACGCTTCTTTGGCATCGTTGGCAAAGCCTTCGGCGCTGCCCATGGTTTGCCAGACGCTGCGGTCAAAGACCAGGTTGCCGTCGATTTGGTGGATGCCTTGCATCAGCAGTTGTGCTTGCATGGCTTGTAAATCTTTTTGATCAAATACGGCGTCACCGCTGCCTTGCCAGTACAGATCGCCTTTGAGAACGCCGTTTTCTATGGGGGCATTGCTGCGAAAAAACGTGGGCCAGACATAGTCAGGGCCGAGCTTGTCTAGAGCGGCAAAGGTTGTCACCAACTTCATCGTAGAAGCTGGGTTAAACGGCTTGTGGGCGTTGTGCTGGTACACGATTTGGTTGCTGCGTAAATCTTGAACGTAAATGCCGATTTCGGGCTGGGGAATCTGACCAAAATTCAGCGCCTGCGCCGGTAGGCTGACAGTTAAGGCAAGGAGGGTGGCAGCGCCCGCAAGGGCGCGCTGTGGTTTAGTAAGCCAATGGGTCAACATCAATAGACCACCTTAAATCTTTATAGGGTTTAGAAAGGAAGGGCAATAAGGCCTCTGCGGCTGCGGCCACCTGGTGTAGGGCGCTGCGTTTAGGGCCCTCGATAAACAGCTGCGCGCGTTCGCGTCCGGCCAAGCGCACCATAAAGGCCGGGGCGGGCCCCATGATGAACACCGTGTCGGGCGTGGGCAGCTGGGCTTTTAATTCGGTTAAAAACTTAATTGCGTCGTGAATCAGCGGCGCATCGGCCTTGATGGCGATGCTGTGCTGAAACGGGCTAAAGCCGAACAGCTTGCGGTTGGCCAGCTCTTCGTCGGCAAAGCGCACATAGTCATGGGCCTTTAAGGCTTGGAAGACGGGGTGGTCGGGTACCTGAGTTTGGATCAATACTTGGCCCTTGTGTTCGGCTCGGCCAGAGCGGCCAGAAACCTGAGCCAGTTCGCTGAATAAATGCTCGCTGGCGCGAAAGTCCGGGCTATACAAACCGCCATCGGCATTCATCACCACGACCAAGTTCAGCCGACCAAAGTCATGGCCTTTAGACAGCATTTGGGTGCCAACTAAAACGTCAATTTCCTGCTGTTGAATTTGTTGATAGAGCACGTCCCAGTCATTTTTTTTGCTGGTGCTGTCGCGGTCAACGCGCTTGATGCGGGCTTTGGGTAAGGCCTGCTGCAGCGTTTCTTCCACCCGCTGCGTGCCTTGGCCAATTGCGGTTAAGTCTTGGTTGCCGCATTCTGGGCAGGCGGTGGGCACGGGTTCGACATGGTTACAGTGATGGCAGCGTAAATGATGGGCCAGGCGGTGAAACACCATCTTGGCTGAACACATGGGGCAGCCAAAGCTGTGACCACAGTCGGTGCACATTAAGGCCGGTGCAAAGCCGCGCCGATTTAAATACACCAGGCTCAAGCCACCTTCTTTATGGTTGTGCTGTAGCGCTGCCAAGGTTTTTTTACTGAAGCCATTGTCGAGGAACTGGCGGCCGACGTCTTCAATTAATACGTCCGGCAAGGTCGCGGCGCTGTGGGCGCGCTGGCTGAGGGTCAATAGCCGATAATGGCCAGCCTTGGCGTGTTGCCATGATTCTAAGCTGGGGGTGGCACTGCCTAAAATAATGGGGCAGGCGCTTTGCTTCGCGCGCCACACGGCTAAGTCGCGCGCCTGATAGCGTAAGTCGTTGTCTTGTTTGAATGAGCCATCGTGTTCTTCATCGACCACAATGAGGCCTAGCTGGGGTAAGGGGGTGAAGACGCTGAGGCGGGTGCCGATGATGAGTTGGGCGCGTCCGTTTTGGGCCGCCAGATAGTTTTGGGTGCGCTCGCCAGCGGCAGTTTGGCTGTGCAATACCACGCAGTCAACGTGCTCAAAGCGCGCTTGAATACGCGCTAATAACTGCGGCGTGAGGTTGATTTCGGGTAATAAAAACAACACTTGCAGGCCGCGCGTCAGGGCGGCGGCAATGACTTGAAAATACACTTCGGTTTTGCCGCTGCCGGTGACGCCAAACAGTAAGTAGGGGGCGAACGTGCCTAGACTGGCGCTGATTTGGTCGACGGCCTGTTGCTGTTCGGGGTTGAGCTGATGGGGGCTGGGCAAAATACGGCCGCTGGGCCCACTGTGAGCCGAAATCCAGCCGTCCGCCTGCCATTGGTCAATGGTTTTGGCGGCTTGAGGATGGAGGCGTTTGAGCTGGGTCAGCGGCATTGGGCCCTGGGCCAGCGCCTGCCAAAGCTCATGCTTACGCGCATGGGCGAGTGGCGGCGGCGTTGCGGTGAGGCCTGCGGGGCTGAGGCTAAAGTATTGTTCGGGCGGCAGCAAGGTGACGCTTTGATGCTGCTTCAGGCCGCTGGGCAGCGCCGTAAACGCGGTTTGTCCGAGTGGGTGATGGTAATAGCGGGCGCAAAACTCAATTAAGGCGCGCCAAGCATCTGCCATTGGGGCATCGTCAGCCAGCACGGATTGGATGGGCAAAATCTTATGCGCCGCCACGTCTAGGGTGTCGGTGTGGCCCCACACCAAGCCGCATACGGTTTTGCCACGAAACGACACCAAAACGCGCGTGCCAGGCGCAAGTTCAGTGCTGGCCTGATAGGTAAACAGGCGATACAGCGGCACGTCGATGGCCACTTGATGATAGTAAACAGAGGTCATGGTGAAATCATGCCATAAAAAGCGTTAAAAACCCATTCTATTTTGGCCTAGAGTCATGCCGTCTAGGTTTTTAAGGGTTGTGGATAAGTTTGTGGATAAACACTTAATGAAATCAAGTAAAGCATAAAGTCAACATAAAAAATCCAATGAATACAAAATGCTTGCATTAAACTTGTTTTTTATCAATAACTTATATTTGATGTGGAAAAAATTTCAATTAATTCAAAAATTTAAAAAAACCACGCCTTGATATTTTATTGTGAATAAAAAAGGCCATAATGCACGATTATGGCCTTTAATACATTATTTTAAACAGTTTAAACGTGATACTGTTTCGATAAACGATGCACGGCTTCTACCAGGGCTGCTGCATGCTCTGGTGGCGTGAATTGGTTGATGCCGTGGCCAAGGTTGAACACGTGGCCCGAACCGTGGCCGTAGGCGGCCAAAATGCGGGCGGCTTCAGCTTCAATGGCTTCTGGCGTGCCAAATAGGGCGAAGGGGTCGAAGTTGCCTTGTAGGGCGACTTGATCGCCCACGCGCTGACGGGCCTCACCAATATTGCAGCTCCAGTCTAGGCCTAAAGCATCGGCGCCGATGGCGGCCATTTTTTCTAGCCACAGGCCGCCGCCTTTGGTGAAGACAATCACGGGTACTTTACGGCCTTCGTGTTCGCGTTTCAGGCCAGCGATGATTTGCTGCATGTAGTTGAGGCTAAAGGTTTCATAAGCCGCATCGCTCAAAACGCCGCCCCAAGAGTCAAAAATTTGAACCGCTTGGGCACCGGCTTCGATTTGGGCGTTTAAATAGTCAATCACGGCTTGAGTGTTCACCGCCAAGATTTTGTGCAGCAGTTCTGGACGGCTGTACATCATGGTTTTAATGGTGCGAAAATCTTTGCTGCTGCCGCCTTCAACCATGTAGCAAGCCAAAGTGAACGGGCTGCCAGAGAAGCCAATAAGCGGTACGCGGCCATCTAAGGCTTTGCGGATGCTGCTGACGGCGTCGGTCACGTATTTTAAACTGTCTTCTACATGAGGCACGGCTAACTTATTGATGGCGTCTTCATGTTGTAAAGGGCGTTCAAATTTCGGGCCTTCGCCTTCGGCAAAGTATAGGCCTAGGCCCATGGCGTCGGGGATGGTTAAAATATCAGAAAATAAAATGGCGGCGTCTAGTGGAAACCGCTCGAGTGGCTGAATGGTCACTTCGGTGGCCAAATCGGTGTTTTTGCATAAATCTAAGAAGCTACCCGCTTCGGCACGAGTAGCCTTATACTCAGGTAAATAACGACCTGCTTGGCGCATCATCCAAATGGGGGTGTATTCAACAGGCTCTTTGAGTAATGCTCGCAAGAAAGTGTCATTTTTTAATTGTGTCATCACGAAACCCTATTTATAAATTAAGCCAGATTATAGCCTAAATCAAAGGTTTCTGTTCGGCTGCGACCGAAATATAACCTTGACCCACGTCATGGCGAAGCCATGCTAGGGGCAATCTGGCACCGCAGCGGCCTAAGCCTCGCTGTGGCCTTCTTCAAGAAAGCAAAGACAGAATGCAGTTGTTGACGACAAGCGATTTAACCAGTCCCATTTATGCCCAGGCCGTGGCGCTGCGCACGGCGGTGTTCATTCAGGAGCAGGGCATTGCGGCCGAGCTGGAGCTAGACGATTTAGAGGCCAGCTGCGTGCACATGCTGTTGGCGGCGCCCGACGCCCCGATGACGGCCTTGGCCTGCTGCCGCGTGCATGCCCTAGGTGAGGGGGTGTTAAAGGTTCAGCGGGTGGCCGTGCCTTTGGCGCAACGTGGGCGGCATTATGGCGTTCGCTTAATGCAAGAGGTGGCGCAATGGGCGCGGGCACAAGGGTATACGCAGCTGGTTTTAGGCGCGCAAACCAGTGCGCTAGGGTTTTATCAAAACCTAGGCTATGAGGTGACTTCGGCGCCGTATTTAAGCGTGGGATTGTGGCATCAAGATATGGCTCTGAAACTGGATTGACGCCGAGGCGTGAGCCGCCCACAGCCCTTACGGGGTGGGGGCTGTGGGGGTGGGTTTGTGACTAAGTGTTTAATTTGATACAATAGTTTCTTTTTTTTGCTTCATGGCCCGTCACAATAACGCCTATAATTGCCATGAAAACAGTCATTTTTCTTTGTCTTATTTGTTGGATTTGGGTATGCGTTCCCTATTGATGATGGTGAAGCCTTTTATTAACTATTGAGAGTGAGGCCCCTTTGAGTTTTATTAAAAAACTACAGCAATCATCTACTCTAAACCCCTATGTTTTTCTCCCCAGCATTGCCTTTATCTTGGCGATCACTATTGTTTGTTCGGTCTTTCCTGAGCGTTCGCAAATCATGCTCAATCACGCTAAAGACCTCATTTTCGATTATTTCAGCTGGTTTTACGTCTTTACCGCTTCGGTTTTTATTGTGTTTCTCTTGTTCCTGGCCTTTAGCCGCATTGGCGACATCCGCCTAGGCGCCGACGATGAGCAGCCCGAGTTCCCCTTTGTGTCTTGGTTGGCCATGCTGTTTGCCGCAGGGATGGGGATTGGCCTCATGTATTTTGGCGTGGCCGAACCGCTGTCGCACTATGCCAACCCGTTGAGTTCGGGCATGGACCAGCCACAAACCATTAAAGAAGCCTCGCTGTACGCCTTCTATCACTGGGGCATTCACGCCTGGGGTATTTATGCCGTGATTGGCTTGGCGCTGACCTATTTTGGCTTTCGCTACAAGCTGCCGTTGAGCGTGCGCTCCGGCTTTTATCCTCTGTTAAAAAACCGCATCAATGGCCCGATTGGTCATGGCATCGACACCGTGGCTTTGTGCATTACCGTGTTCGGTGTGTGTACGACTTTAGGCTATGGCGCCATGCAGATGAATGCAGGCCTATTTAGCTTAAATTGGGTCGGCGAGAACGACTTTACTTCCAATGCCGTACTCATTGTGGTGGTGACGGCATTGGCGGTGATGTCTGCCATGTCGGGCGTGGGCAATGGCGTGCGCCGGTTGAGTGAAATTAACTTGGTGGTGGCGGTGTTGCTGATGCTGTTCGTATTGGTGACCGGCCCGACGCTGTTTGTGCTGTCAGGTTTTACCGAAAACGTGGGCTATTATTTCAGTAAGTTGGTGAGCCTAAGCTTTACCAACTTTGCCTATGAACCAGAAAAAGCCGGTTGGTTTCGCGGCTGGACGGTGCTGTATTGGGCTTGGTGGGTGTCTTGGGCGCCTTTTGTTGGCCTCTTTATTGCGCGTATTTCACGCGGCCGTACCATTCGCGAGTTCGTGCTTGGGGTGATGTTCATCCCCTCGATGTTTAACTTTTTATGGATGACGGTGTTTGGCAACAGCGCTATTTGGATTGACATCAACGTGGCCAACGGTGCCTTGAGTAGCTTGGTCAATACGCCTGACGGTCTGCTGTTTGCGTTTTTCCAATACTTGCCGTTCTCGACCTTACTCAGCATCATTGCGGTTGTCATTATTTCGCTGTTTTTCATTACTTCAGCCGACTCCAGTATTTACGTGATGAACTCGTTGGCTTCAGGCGGTCGCGGCGATTCGCCACCGTGGCAAAGCATGTTTTGGGGCATTTTACTGGTGGTGCTGTCGCTGGCGTTATTGCGCTCAGGCGGGCTGCCTGCTTTGCAGACCATGACGCTGATCATTGCCCTGCCTTTTATGGGCATCATGCTGGTGCTGTGTTATGGGATGTGGAAGGGCTTTGTGGTTGATAATCAATACTTTAGGCAAGACTTTAACTATGGCAGTGCGTTTTGGAGCGGGCGTCATTGGAAGAAGCAGCTGAAGCAAATTTTGAGCCAGCCTCAGCAAGAGGAGGCCGTGTCCTTCATCAATCGCATTGCTTTTCCTGCATTGACGGCCCTGTCTAAAGAGTTGACTGAATACGGCTTAGACGTGAAGGTGACCAAAAAAGAAAGCGTGCCGTATGAAACCGAACTGCTGATTAAGGTGGATTCTATTTGTAACTTTACCTACGGTATTCGTATTCAGAAGGTTGCGATTCACGCCGACCTCTTGGATGATGATTCGGTGCCAACGGTAGAAAATAGCCACAGCTATGAGCCGGTGACCTTCTTTGGTGACGGTCGTTTAGGCTATGACGTGCAATACATGACCAAAAATGAAATCATCACCGACGTGTTGAAGCAGTATGAACGCTACATGAGCTTGGTGATGGATCCATCTAACCAGTTGATGACGCAAAACGTCACCAAGGATCAGCTGGCTGAAGAAGAGGCTTTGCGTGAAGAAGCGCTGCAAGCGGTAGAAGCCGAAGCTGCTGATGTGGTCTCTGAAGCAGAGGCTGAGCGGGCGCAGACTGGCGAGGCCGATGATGCGCCAAGCGCTGCGGTTGATGAATCACAGGCTGAGCCTGTGGTGGCACCGGTGGTGGATCAGTTTGAGGTAGAAATTCCAGCTGAGTCTGCTGTAGCGGCTGAAGAGGCCGATAGTAAGGCTGACAAGCGTTAAGGATGAGATCGTGATGAAGCCGCAGTGCCGTATAGGTACTGCGGTTTTTTTATGGGCGCTTACGGCTGATTGAGTTTAGGGACTGATTTACCCAAAATTAAAACATCGGTTTTGGCGTGGTGTAGGTCGCTGACCTGGGGTAGAAAGCCCCATTGGGCGAAGCCGTATTTTTTAAA
>JAGNTR010000018.1 GCA_017987415.1 Neisseriaceae bacterium | reverse complement strand
TTCACGGTTAAAAACATCGAAGAGCAAGATTTAGCGCCCTTATTTGGCATCGCCTGCCCTAATATGCTGTTCCCTTATGCCCGTGAAGCCATCTCTAGCCTAGTGGCTCGCTCTGGTTTGCCGCCAGTGCTGTTGGCGCCGATTAACTTCGAAGCCATGTATTTGCAACACCTAAATGAATTAGCCGAACAGGAAAGCGAAAGCGCCACCAAGCAATAAGCTTGAGGCTTCGCCAGACCCACCGCCGTGCTGACCCTCAGCACGGCGTTTTTTTGAGTCGGCAATAGGCCTTTTTTCGGCCGCTCAAGGCCAAAAAAAAACCGCCCCAAACCGAGGCGGCTCATCATCGTTCCTAAGCTTAGCCCTGCTGACGGATGGCATACACCGCCGCCTGCACCCGCGAGCTTAAGCCCAGCTTACGCAAAATATTCTGTACGTGCACCTTCACCGTACTGGGCGCCACCGCCAAGGCCTCGGCAATGACTTTATTGCTCACGCCTTTGGCCAAATAGGCCAATATCTCGCGTTCACGCGCGGTTAAGGTTTGAAACAACGCGTCTTGCGAATCGTGTACAAAGCCACGATAGGCTGGCTCAAATACTTTTTGCCCGGCGGCAATATGGCGTAGCGACTGGACAAAATAATGCCCTTCAATCTGCTTAGACAGCACCCCATCCACGCCTAAAGCCAATAGGCTTTTAAACAAGGCCTCATCCATGTGCGCCGTCACCACCAAAACCGGCAAGCCCGCCAAAAATGGCCAAGCCTGCTGTAGCTCAACCACATCGGCGCCGCTGGCCAAACCTAAATCCCACACCAGCAGGTTGACACCAGTCAGCGCCTCGGGCTCACGCACCGCCGCCGCTGTTTGCGCTGGCCTTAGCCGCAACAAAGGCTGTGACAACCAAGCCTTAACGCCTTGCCAAAACAGGCCATCACAACCCACCCAAGCAATGTCGATGCCGCCGTCCACTGGCTCAGTCGGCCATAAAGTGCCCACTCTTGCCCCCTTGTTTTTCCAACAGGCGCACATTCACAATCTGCATGCCCTTATCAATTGCTTTGAGCATGTCATAAATGGTCAATAAGCCTGTCATCACCCCAGTTAAGGCCTCCATTTCCACCCCGGTTTTGCCGGTGGTTTTAGCGGTGACGTGTAGGTGTACCGTTTGTGTGGTTTCGTCAGTGACAAAATCAACGTCAACGTGGGTTAGGCTTAAGGGATGGCACAGCGGAATCAGCGTACTGGTTTGCTTGGTGCCCTGAATGGCGGCAATGCGGGCAATGCCGAGCACGTCCCCTTTTTTATTGGTGCCGGCCATTAATGCCGTAAACGTTTCGGGCAGCATCACGATGGCGCCGGTGGCTTTGGCCACGCGTGTGGTTTCACTTTTGGCCCCAACGTCCACCATGTGGGCTTGGCCTTGAGCATTGAAATGGGTTAATTCAGACATGGGTTAACCATTCATCAACTTTAAAAAAGCAAACCTTACCACCGCACGTGACTAATCTCAATCCAAGCACGCATTTAACTGGTAAAATAAGCCACATAAACAACCCGCAACAGAAGGAACCTCGCTCATGATCCAGCTTATTTATTTTGGTGTACTGAAGCAACAGTTGGGCCTAGCGCAAGAACAGTTAGACTGGACCGGCACCAGCGACGAATTGCTCAGCCTGTTACGCGCTCGTGGTGACGACTGGTCTGAAGCTTTGGCCCCGGAGCGCATCTTCAGGCTGGTGGTCAACAAACAGATTACCCAAGGCAACGTCGACATTCCCGCCGGCGCCGAAGTCGCCTTCTTACCGCCGGTAACGGGGGGTTGAGCATGTTCATTAGCATTCAAACCGAAGATTTCAACCTCGTCCACGAATACGATGCTCTATGCCAAAACACGCCCAACGTCGGCGCTGTGGTGACGTTTACCGGTAAAGTCCGCGGCCAAGATCAAGCTGAACCGCTGAGCCATCTGTTTTTGGAACATTTCCCCGGCCTCACCGAAAGCGAAATTGGCCGTATTGTGGCCCAAGCCGAAGCCCGCTGGGCGCTCCAGGCTTGCCGCGTCATTCACCGCGTGGGCAATCTCTATACCGATGAGCAAATTGTCGCCGTACTGGTGGCCTCGACCCACCGTAAAGAAGCGTTTGCCGCCGCGTCCTACATCATGGACTACCTTAAAACCGAAGCCCCATTTTGGAAGCAAGAGCATTTCAAAAACGGCGCCAGCCAATGGGTAGCCGCCAAGGCCAGTGACGACGATGCCAAAAACAGCTGGTAACCCGCCGCGCGTCGGCGCCATCATCCTCGCTGGCGGTTTGGCCACGCGCATGCAAGGGCAGGACAAGGGCTTGCTGCCGTTTTTGGGCCAACCTCTGGTTTGCCATCTGCTGCCGCTTTTGCGCCCTCACTGCGCTTGGTTGGGCATCAGCGCCAACCGCAATGCCGACCTTTATCAGCAGCATACCAAGGCTGATGTGGTGTTTGCCGATGCGCCAGCCTACGCCGAACTAGGTCCATTGGCTGGTTTGGCCTCTGCGCCGGCCTATCTGCCCGACTTAGACTGGCTCTTGGTATTGCCCTGCGACACGCCCAAGCTGCCAATCGATTTACTGCCGCGGCTACTCGCTGCCACCACTCAACAACCGACTACGGTTGCTTGGTATGCGCAAACCGAGGAAGGCCCTCAGCCGAGCATTATGCTGCTGCGCCCAGAGCTACTCGCCAGCCTGCCGGCCTATCTCGCCCGCGGCGAACGCACCCTCAGAGGCTTCTTACACCAGCACCAAGCCGCCACCCTTTATTTCCCCGAAACCAGCGCCTTTGCCAACGGCAACCGCGCCCAAGATCTAGACCGCATGGCGCGGCAGGAGTGATCATGATTGATTTTTACGACGCCCTCACCGAATTACAAAACATCGCCCACGTGGCGCCTGCGACCGAAAGTTGCCCCCTGGCCCAAGCCGCCAACCGTATTTTGGCCCACGACATTGAGGCTAAGTTTGCCAGCCCTTTGTTTGACAACAGCGCCATGGATGGCTACGCCATTTGCGCCCCTAATGATGAGGCTGGCCCCTTCCAAATCATTGAGCGCATCGCCGCCGGCGACAGCGCTGAGCACGTCCGCCTAAGCACCAACCAAGCGGTGCGTATTTTTACCGGCGCCCCTATTCCTGCCGGCACCACCGCCGTGGTGCCGCAAGAAGACACCAGCGTCGTCGACACTACGTTGACCCTAACGGTGGCCGCCCAAGCCAAACAGCACATTCGCTTTGCCGGGGAAGAAACCCGCGTCGGCGATCGCCTCTTACCGGCAGGCACGCCGCTGAGCACGGCCAATCTTGGCCTCATTGCCAGCCAAGGCTACCCCTGCGTGACCGTATTCAAACCCCTAAGCATCGTGGTCTTCTCTAGCGGCAATGAGCTGATTAACCCCGACCAAACCTTAGCCGCTGGCCAAATTTACGACGCCAACCGCTTTCAGCTATTGGCCTGGCTCAGCGCCCTAGGCGCTCAAGTCACAGACGGCGGCATTTTGCCTGACCAACAGCAGGCCACTGAAGTCGCCCTCACTCAAGCAGCAGCAAACCACGACATCATCATCACCAGTGGCGGCGTGTCGGTAGGTGAAGAAGACCACCTCAAAAACGCCATCATGAAGGCAGGCACCCTGATCGAACACAAAGTATTAATCAAACCTGGCAAGCCCTTCTCTTGGGGCGAAGTCGGTCAGGCCAAAGTCTTCATGCTGCCGGGGAACCCCGTGGCCACCTTTGCTACTTCTCAACTCTTATTACAACCCGCCTTAAAGCGCTTAATGGGTTTGCACCAGCGCTACTGGTCACTGCCGCAAGTCTACGCCACCGCGGCCTTTGACAAACCCAAGGCCATTAAGCGGCGCGAATTCCTGCGCGCGGTCTTAGTCAATCAAGAGGGCCATAGCCACATCACCCTATTGCCCCACCAAGGCTCAGCCATGCTCAGCGCCTGCACTCAGGCCAATTGCCTGGTCGAAGTACCGCCACAAACCACCGTCACCACAGGCGACAGCCTACGCGTGTATCTACTGTCGGCTTAAGTTAGCTTGCGCTGTCAATCGGGTAGGCCTCTGGGCCTGCCCTTTCTATTTAAATACACACACCTATAATGAGCGTTTAATTGCTAACAAGCTTTTACATTTTTTAACCGCAATTAGGTCTTTGATCGGCTATGATCTTTATATGCTATTTAGAATAAACCAAAGCGCCCATCATGCCCCTACATCATCAGACTGCGTTACTAGACTCTCTCGACGAGCTGCACGACACTTGGCAGACAACCGCCCCGACACGGTTTGTCTACCATGCCTATCTGTGCGCCTATGTACCCAGCCTGTGTAGCCATGAGCTAGGCTGCTATTTAGGCCAATCTCGCAGTAAAATTTATCTTTATTATGCCAAACACCTAGGCCGCAGACTGCTGGGCAAAGGTGCGCTCGACGACATCACCTTAGACTTACCCACCGACACCGTACTGTTTTACCGTGAGCGCCGTGACGGCTTAACTGCCTGCTCACGCAGCAATCAAAAAATTTTAAAGCTGTTCCCGAAAGAACAAGGCCGCCCCTACCTCAAAAACCACCTCGAAATCCTGTACCAGTTAAAGCAACACACCAATCCACAGGCAACGCCTCGCCTTTTATCAATAGGTTCTACCAGCACTGGATCCACGTATTTAATCACTTCTTTTGTGAATCAAGTACGGCACGGCAGCCGGTTTGTGAGCCAAGATAAAACCGTGTATCAAGATTTATTCAGCCATCTAGCACCGGCGCTTGCCGACATTTACCAGACCACCACCACAGGTCAGCTGTCGCTTTCTGGCTATTTGCGTAAGCAACGGCTCATGGCCACTCAACACCCTGCCCAAATCAAAATCAATGCCTTGATTCTGGCCGTCACCCACGATCCTGCTTACGATCCGGACATGCCTTTATTGACCTCGTTTATCCACGGCGACGCCGACAGCCAAAACTTCGCTAAAAGTGCCCAAGGCTACGTCATCTTAGACTGGGAATTACAAACCTACTCTCTGTTGCATTTTGACCTCTTCGATTTATACACCCGCTACCGCAAACGCAAACGCAAAGTATTCTCTCATGGCTTACGCTTATTTTTTGAGCGTTACGCCGATTGGCAACAGACGTTTTTTCACGCCACGCCGCCTAAGGACGCCGCCTATATTTTCTATCTGGTGTATTTAATCGAACGCATCTCGTTGGCTTACAATCAGGACGGCCGAGACGTCTTGAATCAATTTTGGTCACTAGAGGCCAAAATCTATCGCCGTCTCAAGCTCAAAGGCTTGATCCATGAAATGCCGATTGGTCGACCCTTGCACTAAGCGATCAACGCCTCTTACTCATCCACACCCCATTTAAGCCACCACTGCCGGCACGAAACCAGTTAAAATCAACTTCCTTGATCACTTTTGGCTTCGGCCGGATGACTTTCCCTATGCGCTTAACCCTGATGATTGTGCTGTGCTGCTCTTTCCTAGCCGCCTGTGGCGGCGGTGCTTCTGGCGATGAGCCTGAAGCCAACGCTGCTGCAAATGCCAGCAAACAGCTTTCCGAAGTCGACATCGCCAAAGCTGAGGTACAAGCCCTCAGCGCTGGCCTGGCCTTTACCGGCAACCTCCACCCCTACGACCAAGCCTTAGTCAACTCTGAGGTGGGCGGCACGCTAAACAACGTCGCCGTACGCGAAGGCGAGTGGGTAAAAAAAGGCCAGTTGCTGGCCCAGATTGATAACGTTTCCTTGAATCAAATCGTGCAAGAGCAGCAGGCTCAAGTCGCCAACAGCTTGGCCAACCTTAACCTAGCCAAAATCAAGCTAAAACAGCAGCAAACGCTGTTTGAACAAGGCTTTATTTCTAAGCTGGCCTTAGACGAGGCGCACAATCAATTTGCGGTCAGCCAAGGCAGCCACAATGCCCAGCTCGCCCAATTGGCGCAGGCACAAAAATCAGTGCGCGATCTGGTTATTTACGCGCCTATGAGCGGCATTGTGTATGAACGCGCCGTCAACGCTGGTGAAGTCATTACCGCCAACAGCAAGCTGTTTGCCATCGCCAACGTCGACACCTTAGAAATCACCGCCACCTTGTCTAATCAACAAATTCCACTGGTACACCTAGGTCAGGCCGTGCGGTTTCGCGTCGACGGTGACGACACCGAGCATCAAGGCACCGTTAAGCGCATCAATGCCGTGGCCGACACCAACACCCGGGACTTTAAAGCTTTTGTGGCAGTCAATAACGTCAATGGTGCCTTAAAGGCTGGCCAGTTCGCCCAAGGCAGCATCGTCACCGACGCCACCGATGCCTTCCCATTGATTCCCAGCAGTGCCTTGCAAACCAATGCCAACGGCCAGCAGTTTGTCTGGGCCGTGCGCGACCTCAAGCTGCAACAGCAGCTGGTCACGGTGATGCTGGAAGATCCACAGTCTCGCCGCGTGGCCGTAACCGGCATTGAGCCCAACACCATCGTATTGAAACAAACCGTGCTGGGCCTTAAAGCCGGCGATGCCGTTACCCTGCCTAAGACCCATCCTTAAGAGAGCAATCATTCTATGTGGTTAACCCGCCTAAGCGTCAACAACCCCTATTTTGCCGCCGTACTGGTGCTGGCGGCCGTGGTATTGGGCCTATTCTCCCTCAATAAGCTGCCCATCGAAGCCTTCCCTGACGTACGCTTCCCCGTGGCGGTTATCCAAACCACCTATCAAGGCGCTTCGCCCGAAATGGTGGAAAGCGATGTGTCTAAGCCCTTAGAAGAAAACCTCAACACCATCAACGGCATCAAGAAAATCCGCTCTTATTCATTTGAAGGCGCCTCGACCATCGTGGTCGAATTTGAACTGTCGGTCGACATCAACCTCGCCATTCAAGACGTGCGCGATAAGGTCAGCATGATTTCTGGTGGGTTTAGGCGCGAAATTGACACGCCCATCGTGTCTCAAGTGAACCCGTCAGATGAGCCCATGATGTCGGTGGCGCTGAGCAGCACCGAAATGAGCCCGCGCGACTTAACCAACTGGGTGGAAAACACCCTCAAAAAACGCTTACAAACCGTCATCGGTGTGGGCGACGTAGAGATCGTCGGCGGCACCACCCGTGAAATCAATATTGCGCTACAGCCCGATAAGCTCAAAAGCCTGAACCTCAGCGTCACACAAGTAGCAGAAGCCTTGGCAACCGCTAACCAAGACCGCCCAGCCGGCAACGTGCGCAATAACGGCGAAGAGCTATCGGTGCGTCTTAGCGGCAAGATTAAAGACCCTCTGGCCTTTGCCGACGTGGTCATCAGCAACCGCGATGGCCATCTGATTCGCGTACGCGACGTGGCCACCGTCATCGATGGAGAAGCCGAAAAGAACAGCATCGCCTTACTCAACGGCAAACCCTCTTTAAGCTTAGACATTCGTGCCAACCGTGGCGCCAACGTGGTTCAGGTCGCCGATGGCATCAAGCAGGCACTGGCCCAACTACAGGCCGAAGAAGCCGACCGCTTTAGCGTCACCTACACCTACGATCAGTCAGAAGACATCAAGAACTCTGTCGCCGACGTGCGTTCGACCCTGATCGAAGGCATCGTGCTGACCATTCTCATCGTCTATTTATTCCTTGGCTCCTGGCGCAGCACCGTCATCACGGGGCTGACGCTGCCGATTTCGCTCATCGGCACGCTGTTTGCCATCAGCCTATTGGGCTTTACCATTAATCTGATGACCTTGATGGCGATGTCCTTATCCATAGGCCTCTTGATCGACGACGCCATCGTGGTGCGAGAAAACATTGTCCGTCACGCCGGCTTTGGCAAAAGCCATTACCAAGCCGCCTTAGACGGTACCAAAGAAATCGGCCTAGCGGTTCTGGCCACAACACTATGTATCGTGGCGGTGTTTGTGCCCATAGGCTATATGGACGGCATCATCGGTCAATTCTTCCACCAGTTTGCCCTCACCGTGGCCATTGCCATCATGATTTCGATGGTGGTCAGCCTGACCCTAGACCCGATGCTGTCCAGCATTTGGTACGACCCTGGCCGCAGCGGCAAGCGCTCTATTTTCGGCAAATTATCGGACCGATTCGACGTTTGGCTCGGCAAACAGGCCGATCGCTACGCCCGCGCCATTGTGTGGACGCTGTCGCACCGACTGCTGGTTTTGGTGGCGGCTGCCGCCCTCACCGTCGGCAGCTTTGCCTTGGTGAGCACCGGCCAAATCGGTGGTGAGTTCATGCCCGACGAAGACAAGGGCGAATTTTCGATCAACTTTAAAACCGCTGCCGGCTCTAGCTTGGACTACACTTTGGCCAAAAGCATTGAAGTTGAACAAGCGCTGGCCAGCATTCCCGAGATCGACACCATTTCCGCCAATATTGGCGCCGCTGGCTTTGGCAACGGCAAGATCAACGGCAGCCTCAACGTCGACATCGGCAAAAAAGACTTACGCGGCCGTACGCTAGATGAGGTGATGGCCGAAAGCCGCCGCCTCATCGAGCCCATTGCCGGCATCGAAATCACCTCGATTTCCGGCACCTCCAGCCACGGCGGTGGCAAACCCATCAGCATCGGCATCCGCGGCAGCAATCTGAGTGAACTAGAAACCACGGCCACCGCCATCATGGCCGAACTGGGCCAAATCGACGGCATCGCCGACATCGAATCCACGTTTACCGACGCCGACCCCTCCTTTGACGTCACCATGGATAGAAATGCGGCGGCCAACCTCGGCGTCAGCCTAGAAGATTTAGGCACACTATTGGAAACCATGTTTGCCGGTAAAACCGCCACGCTGTGGGAAGCCGAAGACGGCAACAGCCACGACGTGCGCCTACGCATCCCCCAAGCCGCCCGTACCGAAGACTTACTGCGTAGCCTCACCGTGCCGGTGACAGGCCAAGACGGCCAAACCCACATGATCACCCTCAGTAACTTCACCCAAGTGGCCACAGGGCAAACGCCACGCGAAATTCATCGGGTTGACCTACAGCGCGAGATCACCCTCACCAGCAACATTCGCAACCGCGATGCCTCCGCCGTGTTTGCCGATGTAGAAGCCTTAAAAAATCGCCTCACCCTACCCCCCGACGTACAGTTCATTCAAGAAGGTGAGAACCAAGACATGATTGAATCGGCCATGTACGCCCTCCAAGCCTTAGCCCTAGGTGTGATCTTTATCTACATGATTTTGGCGGCCCAGTTTCGCAGCTTCACCCTGCCGATTTCCATCATGGTGTCGCTCCCCTTGGTGTTCATCGGCGTTTTTGGGGCGCTGTGGTTAACCGGCAACACCCTCAATATGTTCTCCATCATCGGCATCGTGATGCTGATGGGTTTGGCCGCTAAAAACGGGATTTTGCTGGTGGACTTCATCAACCACGCCCGTCTCAATGAAGGCATGAGCCGCACCGACGCCATCGTTGAAGCAGGCCGTGTCCGGCTGCGGCCCATTTTGATGACCAGCTTGGCGATGATTTTCGGGATGCTGCCGCTGGCCTTAGGCGGCGGTGAAAGCAGCGAAACGCGCGAACCCATGGCTTGGGCCGTCATCGGCGGCCTGATTACCTCAACCGTGCTCACCCTATTTGTGGTGCCCGTGGTGTATACCTTATTGGATAGCTTACGCGGGCACATTCATCGCTTGCTGCACCGCCTTAACCGCACCCCAGACCCAAACCAGCCACATTAAGGGTAAGGTTAAACGTCAAAAAACCGCTTGGCCCTCACGGGCTCAAGCGGTTTTTTCATGTAGACCGGCTTAGTTGTCTTTCAACGGTACCAAGCGTGGTGCAATCATGTTTTCTGGGCGCAGGATGTCGGCCAACATCTCCTCATCCAATAGCTTCTCTTCACGCACCAGTTCCAGCACACCGCGGCCTGACTCCAAAGCCGTTTTGGCAATGCGCGTGGCGTTTTCGTAACCAATGTATGGGTTCAACGCGGTCACTAAACCAATAGAACATTCAACCAGCTTCAAGCAATGCTCAGGATTGGCCGTAATGCCGTCGATGCACAGCTCACGCAGCATGTCCATGGCGCGCTGTAGCAAGCGCACAGAATCAAACAGTTTGTACGCAATCAAAGGCTCCATCACATTCAGCTGTAGCTGACCGGCTTCGGCAGCCATAGTCAGGGCCAAATCATTACCCATCACTTCAAACGCCACTTGGTTCACGGCTTCTGGAATCACAGGGTTAACTTTACCTGGCATGATCGAGCTGCCTGGCTGACGCGCAGGCAGGTTGATTTCATTGATGCCGGTGCGAGGACCGCTAGACAATAGGCGCAAATCGTTACAAATTTTAGATAACTTCATAGCGGTGCGTTTTAACATGCCTGACAGCAAAATAAAATCGCCCATATCTGAGGTGGCTTCAATCAAGTCTGGCGCAGGCTTCAAGCCATGACCACTGATCTTGGCCAAGCAGTCTACGGCTAATTGCTGGTAGCGTGCGTCAGCGTTGATGCCGGTACCGATGGCGGTGCCGCCTAGGTTAATGTCGTACAACAGCTCTGGCACTAGGCTGGTCAAGCGGGTTAAGTCTTCCGACAAATTAGTGGCAAAAGCTTTAAACTCTTGGCCCAATGTCATCGGCACCGCATCTTGTAACTGAGTCCGGCCCATTTTTAACACGCCTTCGAACTCAACCGCTTTGGCAGAGAAAGACTCAATCAAGCCTTTTAAGCTGGCCAATAGGCTGTCATGGCCCAACAACAAGCCCAAACGAATGGCGGTTGGGTAGGCGTCGTTGGTCGATTGTGCCATGTTCAAATCGTTGTTTGGATGCACAAACTGATACTCGCCCTTAGCCTTGCCCATTTCTTCTAAGGCCACGTTGGCAATCACTTCATTGGCATTCATATTGGTCGACGTACCGGCACCGCCTTGAATCATGTCCACGATGAACTGATCGTGAAACTCGCCATTCACCAAACGCTGACAAGCAGCCTCAATGGCTTGGTATTTCTCGCTCGATAAATGACCAAGCTGATGGTTAGCGTCGGCGGCCGCTTGCTTCACCATGGCCAAAGCCATGACAAATTTAGGGTAGTGTGACAAGGTCACGCCCGACAAGTGAAAGTTATTGGCTGCGCGTAGGGTTTGGATGCCGTAATACGCGTCGGCAGGCACTTCTAAGGTGCCCAGCAGGTCTTTTTCAAGACGAGTAGATGCTACTGTGGTCATGCTAAATACTCCATAAGTGAAACGTTGAATGTTCTGTTCGCACCAAAGCCAGCCCTGCTGGTGGGGCCTTGATCTGTCACGCACGAGGGGACAGAAGCTTTGATGCAGTGTATGGGGGTGTCAAGACAGGCGCAATGTCGTCCGTCCAGATGGCTGCACGTCGCAAAAGGCCGCAGCCTCGCGTGTTTCGGCACCATCCTACAAACGTAGAAAAAGCCCAATAATGGGCTTATGTCCACTTCAATCCTTTATGCTGTTTTATTATTTTTATCAGTTGTTTTAAGTATAGCGAATTTTAGCGCGCTTTTCCATCTAAGTTTCTTAGTAAGCCTCTGTTTAATGCGTTAAAAGCTTATTTTTTCTTATTTATTTTTTCTGAGTTTTGAGGCCAGAAAGACAACACCTCCTTTAAAATCCCGCCGCTGCCGCCTCACCGTCGGCCACGCGCACAAAATGCTGCTCGACCACCGTTGCCCCCCACTGCGCCCCTGGTGCCTCTGTACGCAGAACAAAGCCCAATGATTCATACAAATGCCGCGCCGCCCCTAAGCCTTGAAACGTCCACAGATGAATTTCGGTCAATCCTTGATCGGCACAAAACTGAATCGCCTGCTCCAGCAACTGCCGCCCCAGGCCCAAGCCACGCGTGTGCTCGGCCATGACAAACCAGCGCAAGTGTGCTCGGTGCCCACCCAAATCCTCTCCGTCAATAGCCACAGAACCCACGATCTTCTGGCCCTGATGCACCGTCCACATCTGGTTTTTAGGCCTCTGCAAACGCTCACTAAATTCGGTGATGTGCGTGCTCAACTGGCGCTCAAACACGGCGCCAAAGCCCACTGTTTGGGCATAATAAAGTGCCTGCAACGCCACCACCTGTCCAATCAAACCCGGCTGATACCCCGTTTTAATCGTCATGAACGGCGCTACCTCGGCAGCCTCCTTTTGTCCCTGAAGCGCTTGAGCATAGCGGCTCAATCCTTGCTGGATCAAACGCTGCTCCAGCACGGGCAAATCGGACAACGCCTGCTGCACCTGCTGGCGCCCATAGGCATGAATGCCCACCACCGTCGCCTCACCTTGGGGGCTCAACATCCACAGCTTAATGCGACCATCCACAGCCTGTACCTTTTGGACCAACTCACCAGCCAAGCGCAGCCGATGCACCAAGCGGCTGACGCTGGATTTTTCCAACCCCAACCGCTGGCCTAATTGATGGCCATTCAATGGCCCCGCCTGTGCCAACGCCAATAATAAATGCACGGCCGACGCCCCATAGGGCGTGCCCGCCAACGTCGGCGCCAAAAATCCTAAAGCCTGTACCATTTGTCGTGAGGCACCCCGAACGCCCTCCACAACCCCCTCTTCAACCTGCATCATGCCGTTCCCCTTAATATGATTTTTTGTAATTAGTTGTATACTACAACAATATAGACAACGACACCCTAAAAAAACGGCTCGGCCACAAAAATACCACACCCTGCATCGCCCCCTATGGCGCACAGCAACACTCCGTTGACGCACTTTAAACAGCAAGCTCTTTATCCACAATCTGCCATCGGCCAGTCCTCAAGTGGCGTAAGATTCGGTACAATAGGGCCATAAAATAATATAGGTGCCCCCATGAAAGCTTATTTAGACTTAATGCAACACGTGCTGACCACTGGCACAGACAAATCCGACCGCACCGGCACCGGTACTCGCTCGGTATTTGGGTATCAAATGCGCTTCGATTTAAGCCAAGGCTTTCCCCTAGTCACCACCAAAAAATGCCACCTGCGCTCCATCATTCATGAGCTGCTGTGGTTTTTGCAAGGCGACACCAACATCAAATACCTACAGGACAACGGCGTACGCATTTGGGACGAATGGGCCGACGAACACGGCGACCTAGGCCCTGTCTACGGCTATCAATGGCGCAGCTGGCCTACGCCTGATGGCGGCCACATCGACCAAATCAGCCAGCTGATTGAACAAATTAAAAACACGCCCGACTCGCGCCGCCTCTTGGTCTCGGCCTGGAACCCAGCCTTGGTCAACGACATGGCCTTGCCGCCTTGCCACACCATGTTTCAGTTCTATGTGGCCGACAACAAGCTTTCGTGCCAGCTGTATCAACGCAGCGCCGACATTTTCTTGGGCGTGCCGTTTAACATCGCCAGCTATGCCTTATTGACCATGATGATCGCCCAAGTGTGCAATCTGGAATTGGGCGATTTTGTGCACACCTTTGGTGACGCCCATCTATACAGCAACCACTTTGAACAAGCCGAGCTTCAGCTTAGCCGCGAGCCACGCGCCCTCCCCGCCATGCGCATCAACCCCGAGGTCAAAGACCTGTTCGCGTTTAAATTTGAAGACTTCACCCTCGAAGGCTACGACCCTCATCCCCACATTAAAGCAGTGGTGGCCGTATGAGTATGCACCAGCGCATCAGCCTCGTGGTGGGCATGGCCAACAACAATGTGATTGGCATCAATAACACCTTGCCTTGGCACATTCCTGAAGATTTAAAACACTTTAAATCTGTCACCCTAGGTAAACCCATCATCATGGGCCGTAAAACCTGGGAATCGCTGCCGTTTAAACCGCTGCCTGGCCGCCGTAATCTGGTCATCAGCCGTCAGCCTGACTATATTGGCGCGGCCACTGCCCACACTGAAAGCCATGCGTCGCTGAGCGCCGCTTTAGCGGCCTGTGATGAGGCCGAAGTGTGCGTGATTGGCGGCGCCCAAATCTACGCCCAAGCCATGGCCGTGGCCACGGATTTACACGTCACCCAAATCGATTTAAGCATCGAAGGCGACGCGTTTTTCCCCGCCATAGACCCTGCCCTATGGCAAGAAGTCAGCCGAGAAGCCCACGTCAGCGACGACGGCATCGCCTACGCCTTCATCCATTACCAACGACTGGCCTAAGGCCTAGCATCAGCCAACCGTTCTGTCTCAGAACGGTTTTTTATGGCCAGTACCAGTTGCTTGCGCGCCAGCCAAGCATAAAAAAGCCGTCCTCATTGAGGACGGCTTTATTTTTAATGATGATTTCTGGGACTTATGCGTCAGCCTCAAGGAAGCCGCGCAATTTTTGCATGGCCTTAACTTCGATTTGACGAATGCGTTCGGCCGACACGCCATATTCAGCGGCTAGGTCGTGCAAAGTCGGGCCGCTGTCGTCAGACAGCCAACGGCTAGACACAATGTGGCGACTACGGTCGTCTAGCTGCGCTAAGGCCTGTTGCAAACCATCGGTTTGTAACGTCGCACGGGCGGCTTTTTCAATTTGACGGGTCGGCTCATGCTCAGAATCAGCCAGCCAATCAATCGGCGCATAGGCTTGTTCGTCATCGTCGTTGTCGGCCAAAAGGGCAATGTCGCGGCCGGTCATGCGCTGTTCCATCTCCAACACTTCTTCACGCTTCACGCCTAAATCATCGGCGATCACCTGCGCTTCTTTATCGCTTAAGGCAGACAGGCTTTTACGCATGCTGCGTAGGTTAAAGAATAGCTTGCGCTGTGGCTTAGTGGTGGCCACGCGCACCAACCGCCAGTTACGTAAAATAAATTCATGGATTTCGGCCCGAATCCAATGTACGGCGAATGAAAATAAGCGCACCCCACGGGTAGGCTCAAAGCGCTTCACCGCCTTCATTAAACCGATGTTGCCTTCTTGAATCAAATCGGCCTGGTTCAAACCATAACCATCGTACCCACGAGCGATCGACACAACCACGCGCAAATGCGACAAAATTAACTGTTTTGCAGCTTCCAAGTCGCCTAAATTCTTTTGACGCATAGCCAAGTCGTGCTCTTCTTCAGGCGTCAACAATGGCACGCTGTTCACAGTCTGAATGTACTGTTCTAAGCTGCCATGGCCTGATGGCACGGGTAAAGCAAATGTTTGGCTCATGTTCTTTCCTTTTAGGTTCGTTCTGCCGTTGGCGCAACGGGCCAACAAAAAACAAAAGTCAGTCTAACATTATTTGTTATTTCCGCCAACTCATGTTCCGGCAGCGACAATCGCTGCGCCAGCATACTCAATGTATGACTCACCTAGGGCCAAAATGTTCCATAGGATCAGTCACTTTTTTGATTTTTTTGCGCCTTCGCCCAGCGCCTAGCCCGCCAAGCCAGCCCGGCCAAAATCAGCGTCGACAGCCAAAACCACGGCCAGCTGCTGCCCATGCGCATATAAGGTGTGGTGCCGCTACGACCTTCGATCTCGCCTTGCAATACCGTGCGCGTTACCCGCACCGCCTCGGCCTGAATGTCGCCATCGGGCTGAATGATGGCCGTCATGCCGGTATTGGTGCTGCGAACCATGTAGCGCCCCAGCTCCAGCGCCCGTGCCTGCGACTGCTGCAAATGCAGATCCATGGCGTAGGAGTCACCGTACCATGCCATATTGCTGGCATTGGCCAAGAGGCTAGATTGTTTGGCAGACGCGATCAACTCATCGCCAAAGCCGTCCTCATAACAAATATTGAAGGCCACGCGCTGATTGTGTAGCTGTAGCGGCGCCTGCCCTGCACCCCCACGAGTGGTATCGGCCAAAGGAATGTTCATGAACTGGTATAGCCAGTTGGTCAGGCTCTTTAAAGGAATGAATTCACCAAACGGCACCAAATGATCTTTGGCATAATAAGGGTCCGCTTTACCTGGCGTGCCGTCATAGTCAGACATATTCACCACCACGTTCAGATAGTTTTCACCATCGTCTGCAAACTGGCTCATGCCCATGGCCAAAGCAGTACCGTTATGGCGCGCCGTGTCGGCAAAGTCTTGTAACCAGCTTACGGGAATGTTCTGTTTCATCAGCGGTAAAGCCGTTTCGGGCAAAATCAAAATATCGGCCTTGGTGTCGGCCACTTGCTGAAAATAGGTTTGGAAGGTCGGCATGACCTGATCTTCTTGCCATTTCAACGTTTGTGGAATGTTACCCTGGCCTAAAGCCACCGTTGCTTTGGTGCCGTCTGGCTGAGTAAACGCAATATTTTTCACGCTGCTGGCAAAACCCAACACCAGCAAAATGCCAATCACGCTGCCGGCTTGCGTGCTGGCCTTAGGCGCACGCAGCGCCAGCACCAGCCATGCCGTGATCAGCGCCACGGCCAATGTGACCATGTGAATCCCGCCTACGGGCGCGAACCCTGCCAGTGGCGACTGTGCCCCAATTTGGCTATAGCCTAAGGCGCCCCAGCCAAAGCCCGTAAAGGCGCGCTCGCGCACAAACTCACCCAAAGCCCAAGCAAACGGCAGGCCCAGCGCCAATCCTTGCAAATCAGACAGCTTAAGCTTACGCACCAGCCAGAACGCCAAAGCAGGATACAGCGCCAAATAGGCCGGCAGCAGCAGCGTCAGCGGTATCGCCAAGAACTGCGGCAGTCCTGCGGTTTCATTTAAAGCCGTATTGATCCAGTAAAACTGTGCCACATAGGCACTCAGCCCCCATAGATAGGCCAAGCGCACTGCATGCCTATGGCCATAGGCAAAGAAAAACAGCAGGCCCAATAGCAACACCATCATAAAGCTGAGGCGATACGGGGCAAACGCCAGCGGCGTCGCTGCACCACCCAAGATGATCAAGGTATACAGTAAATACGGGCGAGCCCAAACGATGTTCAATAAGCGATTTTGTGCGTACACAATCTTCCTTTAATCATAAAAAACGAGTTGCTGCCTCAATCGCTGGCAACAACTCGTTGGTGTTGGTACTCAGGGACAGCGGCCTATTGTGGGCCGCTGTAGGGGCTCGGCAGCGTAATCATGATGGAATGCAAACGACGTGCGTCCGCACGCGCAATGGTGCAGCGCATGTGGCCAAGCATCATACTTTCACCGCGCTCAGGCATCCGCCCTAATTCTTGCGTCACCAAACCGCCCAAAGTATCCACCTCTTCATCGCTGAAGTCGGTTTGGAAAAATTCATTAAAGTCATCCACCTCGATCGTCGCCTTCACCAAAAAGCGTACCGGCGAAATTTTAATGATGTTGTCGGCGGTATCGTCTTCATCGAATTCATCTTCGATGTCGCCAATGATTTGCTCAATCACGTCTTCAATCGTCACCAAGCCCGACACGCCACCGTATTCATCCACCACCAAGGCCATATGGTTACGGTTGCTGCGAAAATCTTTCAGCAAGGTGCTCAAGGATTGGCTTTCGGGCACAAACACCGCTTCACGCAAAATATCGTGCAGCTTAAAGCCTTCTGGGTGGGCAAAATAGCGCAGCAGATCTTTGGCGTGCAAAATCCCCAAAACGTGGTCTTTGTCTTCACCGATGACCGGGAAGCGTGAATGGGCGGTTTCGATGGTGAGGGCCACAATGCGCTCAATCGCCTCATCCTCACGGACCACGTCCATTTGGCTGCGGCTGAGCATCACGTCTCTGACCTCTAAATCACCAAACGCCAACACGCTCTCCAGCATGCTCAGCGTATCCGCATCCAGCACTTCTTGGGCAAAAGCGGCGCGCAAGGTGTTCACCACTTCTTCTTGAGTATCGGGGCCATCATTGGTCAATCGGTTTTTAAGGCGTTCAAAAAAACCAGGGTTCTTAGACTGCAGACTTTCGTCCATTTATGATTTATTCCTTAATATAGGGATTAGGGTATCCTAACTGATGCAACACCTTTATTTCAAGTGCTTCCATCACTTCTGCTTCTTCATCGTCTTCATGATCGTAGCCCATTAAGTGCAGCACCCCATGAATCACTAGGTGTGCATAATGATCGTTCACGCTGATGTTTTGTTCCGCGGCTTCTTTAGCCACCACGTCGGTACACAACACCAAATCGCCGCGCAGAACGGTTTGGGCGTCATCGCCCACCATTTCAGCAAAGTCATCGCCCTCATTCAAAGCAAAGCTCAACACATTGGTGGCGTAGTCTTTACCGCGATAATCGTGGTTGTACTGGCGCGCTTCGGCCTCATCACAAATCATGATGCCGATTTGGGCCTGGCGGTATTCGTTTTTTAATGCCTGCCACACCCATTTAAATAATTCAGCGTTCTCTGGCGTGGCGACGGTGGTTTCACGGTTCACGCTCAAGGCCAAACGTTTTTTTTGCTCGGCCAAAAACGGCCGTTTTTTTGCTGCTTTCACACATCATCCTTCTTCATTCACTGCCCTAAGGCATGGTTGCCAGCAAAGCTGCTTAACGCGCCTGGGCGTCGTCATGCGCTTCGTAGGCCTCAACAATTTTTTGTACCAGCGGGTGGCGCACTACGTCATCACTTTTAAAGTAATGAAAGTGGAGGCCATCAATGCCCTGTAGCTTTTGCTCCGCATCGCGTAAACCGCTCTTAATGTGCTTGGGTAAATCCACCTGGCTCGAGTCGCCAGTGATCACCGCCTTGGCGCCAAAGCCAATGCGGGTCAAAAACATTTTCATCTGCTCTGGTGTGGTGTTTTGGGCCTCATCCAAGATGACATAGGCACCGTTTAAGGTTCGTCCACGCATATAGGCCAGAGGCGCAATTTCGATTAGTCCTTTTTCCAAGAGGCGCATCACCTTATCAAACCCCATCAGCTCATACAAAGCGTCGTATAAAGGTCGTAAATAAGGATCCACTTTTTGCGACAGATCGCCCGGCAAAAAGCCCAGTTTTTCCCCTGCCTCTACCGCAGGGCGCACCAACACAATGCGCTCAACCAGCTGGCGCTCCATCGCGTCCACCGCTGCCGCCACCGCAATATAGGTTTTACCGGTACCGGCGGGGCCCACACCGAATACCACGTCGTGGCTCAATAAAGCCTTAATGTATTGATTTTGGCGCGGGGTACGGCCATTCAAATAGCCTTTTTTGGTTTTCAAATGATAAACCCCAACCGACTGCTGCTTGGCATCGGCCTGGGTGTTGCTTTTTGCGTCAATAACCGCCATCTGGATGTCTGCCAACGTCAACTCCCTATTTTGTGCAATTTCAACCAGTTCATTCAATGCAGCCACGCCTGACCCTGCTTGTTCACCCGAAAAGGTGAACGCAGCAAAGCGACGACTGATGCTAATTTGCAAAGCTTGTGCTAATGTCTTGATGTGCTCATCAAGCGCGCCGCA
The DNA here is from genome assembly GCA_017987415.1 of Neisseriaceae bacterium. Classification (GTDB taxonomy): domain Bacteria; phylum Pseudomonadota; class Gammaproteobacteria; order Burkholderiales; family Neisseriaceae; genus JAGNPU01. The sequence continues at coordinate 6,941 of JAGNTR010000018.1, read as the reverse complement.
TAATCGCTGTAAAGACTGATTATCTAACTCTGTTAATTGATGATGTACGATAAGGCTCATGATTTCGCACCGTGTTCCGTGACTGAGGCCTTAAGTTTAACACTATTTTCGGCAGGATATTTCATGCGCTTGCCGCATTCAGTGTGACGCCCTCACCGACATCGGCTTGGTCAGCCGTTCGTCGTATGCTGTTTTGCCCGAATACGCCACAGAAAAAGCCATTGGCTGATCTCGCACCCTTAGGCTATGGCCATCTAGGGGCTTTTTTTTGCGTGCCCTAATCACAATAATAGGCACCTCATGCGCTCGGGCAATCAGTCCCATTGTGACCCACTATTTGAGGAACCACCATGCTGCAAAGTCAGATCACCAACCCCAAGGACGTCGCCCTTAAGGCCGACGTAGCCTTTCTTTCCGACGCCCTCTTGGCCGTACTCAAAGCCGAACTGAAGCAAGATGTTTTACAGGCTTTTTCTGTGTTCATCACCACCACGCAGCCAGAAAAAGACGTGCAAACCTTTTTGCCCAAGCTCAACGAAGCGCAAACCGAGCAGTTGATTCGCGCCTGCGGCCTATTCGCCCAAGTGTTGAACATTGCCGAAGACGCCCACCACGAACGCCGCCGCTTGGCTCATGAAGCCAACCACTCTGGCGCTGCCAAAGGCAGCCTGGAAGAAGTGTTGCAGCAGCTGCAAGCGGCCAAGGTGGCCACCAGCACTCTACAAGACCAGTTAAATCATACTCAAGTGGCCGCCGTATTAACCGCCCACCCGACCGAAGTCCAACGTCAAACGGTCTTACACCTCAACCGTAAAATTCGCAGCCTGCTTGATCAACGCAATCAGCCCTATGTCAGCAAAGAGCAACAGCAGGACATTCAAGATGCGCTTGAAAACGTCTTACTGACTCTGTGGCAAAGCAACGAAACCCGCCACTTTAAAATGACGGTCGCCGACGAGATCACCAACAGCGTGACCTACTTCCCGCTGAGCTTTTTTAAATCCGTGCCTCGCCTCTATCGCAAGCTAGAGCAAGGCCTCAAGCAGCTGTCGCCCGACTTACATACGCCCAACCTATTGCACATTGGTGGCTGGGTGGGCGGCGACCGCGACGGCAACCCCTTTGTTGACGCCGACACCTTAACCTATGCCTTTACCCAGCACGCAAAAACCCTGTTTCAGTTTTACCGTGCCGAACTGAGCGAGCTGTATGAAGAGCTGTCTTTGTCGGTGCGCCGCGTCGACGTCAGCGAGGCCGTGTTAAAACTGGCAGAACAATCGCCTGATCGCGCCCGCGCTCGAGAAGAAGAACCTTATCGCCGCGTCATCGCCTATTTCAGCGCCCGCATCCTGGCCACGGCCAATAAGCTAGGCGCGCCTTTAGGCTCTCATTTTGGCCTATTGACGCCCTACGATCAGGCGGCTGACTTTTTGGCCGACCTCAACCTCGTGCGCGACTCCCTGATTGCCAACGGCTCTGAACGCTTAGCCAATGGCCGCTTGGCCTCACTCATCCGTGCCGTCTCCGTATTTGGCTTCTACCTCATGCCGCTAGACCTACGCCAGCATGGCGATTTTCATGCCGAAGTAGTGGCCGACCTATTCAAGCACGCTGGCCTAGAAGACTATTTGGCGCTGGACGAACAGGCACGACAACGTGTTTTGCTACGCGAACTGGCTACGCCTAGACCACTCTACTCACCGTATATCGACTACAACGACGTCACCAAAAAAGAGCTGGCCATCTTCCAAGCCGCCCGCCAAATCAAAGAAACCTATGGCGAAACCGCCATCAACCAAAGCATTATTTCCAACGCCGAGGCCGTCAGCGACCTTCTGGCGCTGGCCCTATTGCTGCAAGAAACCGGCTTATTAACCCTAGGCAAAAATGGCCTGCCGCAAAGCCGCCTCAACTTAGTCCCCCTGTTCGAAACCATCGAAGCCCTCGAACAGTGCATCGACGTCATGGACACCCTCTTCGCTCTGCCTTGGTATAAGGCTTTGGTGGCGAGCCGTGGCGGCGTGCAAGAAATCATGCTGGGCTATTCCGACAGCAATAAAGACGGCGGCTATGTCACCAGCCAATGGGTGCTGTATCAAGCCGAAGCCAAGCTGGTGGAGCTGAGCAAAAAGCATTCGGTTCGCCTACGCCTCTTTCACGGCCGTGGCGGCAGCGTTGGCCGTGGCGGCGGCCCCTCTTACGAAGCCATTCTGGCTCAGCCAGCAGGCAGCGTAAACGGCCAAATCCGCATCACCGAACAAGGCGAAGTCATCACCTTTAAATACGCCGACCCGGGCAATTCTCAACGTAATCTAGAAACCCTATTGGCCGCCACCTTGGCCTCTAGCGTCTTGCCCTATCAAGGTGAGGAGCCTGACCATAACATCATGCAGGCCCTATCTGACGAAGCCTTTGCTGGCTATCGCAGCCTGATTACCCATCCGGATTTTATTGATTTCTTCTTGCAGACCAGCCCGATTCAGCAAATCGCTTCGCTGAACATTGGCTCTCGCCCAGCCAGCCGTAAAACCTTGGCTAAGATCCAAGACCTGCGTGCCATTCCGTGGGTGTTCTCATGGACCCAAACTCGCCTCATGCTGCCGGCATGGTATGGCTTTGGCACCGCCGTGAGCAAATTAATGGCTGCTCGCCCCGACGCTTTGGCCCAGCTGCAAACCCAGGCCAAAAATAGCCCGTTCTTCCACGCCATGCTGTCCAATATGGAGCAGGTGATGGCCAAGGCTGATTTAACCATTGCCAAAGCCTATATTGGCCTGAGCGAACACCCAGAAGCGGCGGCGCACATTTTTGCCCTCATCGAGGCCGAATTTAACCTCAGCAAGGCCCATTTATTGGCAATTTTAGACACGCCCAAGCTATTGGCCGACAACCGCTCGCTAGAGCGCTCTTTGGCCATTCGCATGCCGTATTTAAATGCGCTAAACTGGCTACAGGTAGAGCTATTAAATCGACTGCGTAAAGACCCCAATAACGCCACCACACTGGCTCAGGTTCACCTCACCATTAACGGTGTCGCTCAGGGCTTACGCAATACAGGTTGATGACCCAACCTGGTAACCAATCCGGCCGCCCCGACACATCTGGGTGGCGGCTGGACCGTTTGATCATTTATTGCGACAACAAACCATTAAAGGACATACCTGTGGCTGTAAACTTAACCCAACCCTTAACCGATCAAATTCTGCCCGTTGCCGGCGTCAGCCTATGGGTGGCGCAAGCCGGGATTAAAAAAGCCCAGCACGATGACGTGACCCTCATGGTGCTGGAAAAAGGCAACACCATGGCAGGCGTCTTTACGCAAAATCGCTTTTGCGCCGCCCCCGTCGTCATCAGCCAAAAACACCTCAGCGAAAGCAACCAAAAACGCGCCCTCATCATCAACACTGGCAACGCCAATGCCGGCACTGGCCAACAAGGCCGAGAAGCCGCTCTGGCCGTTTGTGAAGCCGTAGCCGAACACCTAGACTGCGACACCAATCAAGTCTTACCGTTCTCAACTGGCGTGATTTTAGAGCCCTTACCGAGCAGCAAGATCACCCAATCACTGGCCCAGCTACGCCCAGCCAGCTGGACCGATGCCGCCCGCGCCATCATGACCACCGACACCGTGCCCAAAGCGGCCAGCCGCCAAATCGACATTGATGGCCACACCATCACCCTCACCGGCATGTCTAAAGGCTCGGGCATGATTTGCCCCAATATGGCCACCATGCTTGGCTTCATCGCTACCGACGCCGCCATCACCACGCCCTTATTGAAGCAGCTGATTAAAGAAGTCGCTGACGAGTCGTTTAACGCCATCACCGTAGACGGCGACACCAGCACCAACGACAGCTTCATCATCGTGTCGACGGGCAAAAGCGAACTGGCCCTCATCGACCAAGCCAATAGCCCAGCCTATGTGGCCATTAAAGCCGCGTTATCAGACTTGGCCCTCGAACTGGCACAGGCCATCATCCGCGACGGTGAAGGCGCCACTAAATTCATCACCATTAAGGTCAATGGCGGCCGTAACCTCGAAGAAGCGAAGCAGATCGCCTATACGATCGCTCACTCGCCGCTGATCAAAACCGCGTTCTTTGCCAGCGACCCTAACCTAGGCCGCCTGCTGTGCGCGATTGGCTATGCGGGCATCATGGACTTAGACGTCAATAAGGTTTCCCTCTATCTAGGCGACGTTTTAGTGGCCCATGACGGTGGTCGGGCACCGGCTTATGAAGAAGCTCAAGGCGCTGCGGTTATGGCCGCCAATGAAATCACCGTCACGGTTGAACTCAATCGCGGCAGCGCCAGCACCACCGTCTACACCTGCGATTTTTCTTACGATTACGTCAAAATCAACGCCGAATATCGTTCTTAACGGCCGATTTTGTTGTTTTTTTCTCACCCGATGCCACGAACAAAGACTGATGGCATCGGGTTTTTCGTGTAAAACCCACACCCGTCAAAACTAAATCACCTTACAAATCAAACACCTTAATTTTATTTGTATCAAATCTCGCAAAATCGTTGCAAACAAGAATAATTATCATTAAAATTCAAGGCTATGAAAAATGACCGCAACCGCTTTTATTTAACCCTGTCAGGCGTCACCCTCGCGCACGTTCTGTTGTTTATGGCTGTTCACAATATGAATAACCAACCCATCACCGTGCCTCCTAGCCTCGACAGCCTCAATTTTGTCCTGATGTCTTCTAACAGTATTGATGCTGAACGAGCAGAAGCCTCGTCGACGCCCCAAGAGGCGGCCCCCAAGCCTAAACCTCAGGTCAAAGAGCCTGAGAAAAAGGTTGAGCCCAAAATCAAACCTGTCGTCAAAAAAGACGCCAAACCTGATTTAAAACCGGCCGACAAAACCCCTGATCCCAAGCCCGTAGACAAAGAAAAACCAACCAAGCCGGCAACGGAACAAACGCCAAATAAAAGCGACAACAACAGCAACACCAGCAGTCAATCGAACAACAGCAATGCCTCTGGCAGCAGCAACAGCGCCTCCAGTAGCAGCAGCAACACCGGTTCTGTGACGCAGCCAACCCATATTGGTGGCCACTTAAACAACCCGCAGCCGCCTTACCCGCCACAGTCGGAAGAGGCTGAAGAAGAAGGCTCTGTTGGCCTACGCGTGCGCGTTGAAGCCAACGGCCGCGCCTCTGACGTCCAGCTGGCGAAAACCAGTGGCTATCCCCGCTTGGACCGCTCTGCACTCAGAACCGTTCGCGGCTGGCGCTTTACCCCAGCCACCCGTGGTGGCGAGCCCATTCCGTACACTTATACCTTCTCGGTACAGTTTAAACTGCCCCGACGCTAACCGATTCAGCTTAACCCAGAAAGAAGACTACCCATGGATTTATTAACAGTATTTAAACAAGGCGACGGCGTCCTTATCGCAACTTTCTTGATTTTGGTGATCATGAGCATCGTGACCTGGACCTTAATCGCCACGCGTACCAGCAAGCTCTTGAAAGCCAAAAAAGCCAATAAAGCCTCCGCCATTGCGCTTTGGCACGCTGCTAACTGGGATGAAGCCACCCAAAAACTGGCCGATCATCAATCACCGATTGCACGCATCGCCCTGAACACCATGAAAGCCAAAGCTCGCTACACCAGCGGTGGCGCCACCGTTTTGGGTGCACAAGTGCCGATGAGCGACCTATTAACCCGCGCCATCCGCAACGGTTTGAATAAAGAAATCAGCCAATTTGACCACGGCCTAACCGCCCTAGCCTCTATTGGCGCCACCGCACCATTTATTGGCCTATTCGGCACGGTATGGGGTATTTACCACGCCCTAATCAACATCAGCACCACCGGCCAAATGAGCATTGCCGCCGTTGCCGGCCCAATTGGTGAAGCACTGGTGGCCACCGCTGCTGGTCTATTCGTCGCCATCCCTGCAGTGTTGGCCTACAACGCCCTCACCCGCGGCAAAAAAACCATGTCTCAAGACTTAGATTCTTTTGCCTACGACCTACATGCCCAGCTTTTAAACAATGAGAAAGTTAAGGAAGACTAATCATGGCTTTCGGAGAATTTAACCATCAAGATTCAGACACCATGGCTGAAATCAACATCACCCCCCTAGTGGACGTGATGCTGGTTTTGCTCATCGTGTTCATGGTCACCATGCCGGTACTCACCCACTCTATTCCGCTGAACCTACCCACGGCCAGCAACGAGCAGCCCGTCTCAGAAACCAAAGAGCCTATTCGGGTTTCGGTAGATAAATCGGGCGCCTACTTTTTGAAAGATGCAGAGAAAAGCCAGGAAGAACTCAAAGCCCTTTTAGCCGAAACCGCCAAAACAAATGACGACGCGATCTTGGCCATCTCTGCTGATAAAGAGGTTCCATACGAATACGTCGCCGACCTCTTAGGCATCGCGCAGGAGTCAGGCCTCAGCAAGATTGGCTTTGTCACCGAGGCCGAAGCCACGCCTCATTAATAAAATGAAATCCACCGAAAAAGTGACCAAATGCTCCCCATAAAGCATCCGTCACTTTTTTGTTCGCCTAACCCCCTTAAAAGGACGTTGTGAATGTCAAACCGCAAACTACCAAATACTGCGACCCGCAATCCGCTTAAGCCTTCGTTACTGGCTTTAAGCCTTTTAGCCGCAAGCTTGAGCGCCCAAGCCGCCAACCAAGATTCAGCTCAGATCGACGACGTGGTCGTGACCGCCTCAGGCTTTCAACAAAAAGCCAATAAAGCAGCCGCCTCTATTTCGGTGATCACCCAAAAACAACTAGAGAATAAAGCTTATAAAGACGTCACCGACGCTCTTAAAGATGCCCCAGGCGTGGTTGTAACCGGTGGCGGCAGCAAAGCCGACATCAGCATTCGCGGCATGGCCTCTGGCTACACCCTAATCATGGTCGACGGCAAACGCGTGGATTCGCGCGGCACCCGCCCTAACAGCGACGG
>JAGNTR010000131.1 GCA_017987415.1 Neisseriaceae bacterium | reverse complement strand
GCCTTAATCTCATTTAACTTATTTTGTAAAGTGGTGATGAAGGGGATGGAAATCGTGTTTAAGCGTTCTGGTTGGTTAAAGGTTAGGGTGGCGACGTTAGCGTCCACCTGGAGCAATACTTCATTCATTTATGGTCTCCTTTGAGACGGGCTTTTTAAGTGGTTTTTTTACTTGTGGGCTTTAGTGTAAATGCCATCCCGATAAAAATCAAAGCCACGCCGATGGTTTGCATCAAGGTGGGGACAAAATCCAACAGTAAAACGTCCATGACGATGGCCACGGCGGGGTCTAAAAACACCAACAGCGAAATGACTTTGGCCGACAGCAGGCGGATGCTGTCGAAGAATAAATAGAACACCAGACCCGTGTGGATCAGACCAGTGGCGGCGATGTAGGCCCAGTTACTGCTGCTTAGGCCCTCAAAGGCGCCTAAATTCACAAACGGCAACAGCATTAAGACGCCGACCAGGGTTTGTAATGAGGTCACGGCATAGGTGCTGGTATAGCGAATGCCTTTACCCATCAAGGTGGTGCAGGCGTAGAAGAAGGCGGCCAATAGTCCCCACAATAAGCCAGAGGCCATGAAGTCGGTTAAGGACGTGTCTTGATTGATGCCGGCGATGAATAAGGTGCCGACAAAGCACACGGCAATCGCGACGATGGCCATGAGGTTTAGACGCTCTTTGAACAAGAAGCTGCCGAAAATCAGCACCATCACCGGCGCGAGGTGGTAGATGGAGATGGCAATGGTGATGGAGAGGGTTTCAAAGCTTTTAAATAAAAACACCCAGTTTAAAATTAAAAACACGCCGCAGATAAGGATGTGGACCAGCTCACGCTTATGTAGCTGCTCTTTTTTGTATTGGCCGGTGGTAAACCACAGGCCGCCTAAAAACAGGGTGGCGGCGACGCAGCGGATGAACACCAGTTCGATGGCAGGCAATCCGGTTTGGACGGAGAAAAAACCGACGGAGCCAAAGATGATCATGGAAATGGCCATTTTGATCATGGCCGGCGTGCTGTTAAGGGCGTGGTTAGGGCTTGATGTAGTAGACACGTTTATTGCTCTTTATGGGTTTTGTATGCAGTAAAAAGAATGGCGATGACGCCACCAGCGGCCACGATGGCAACGGGCGATGAATGCCTTAGCTGCAGGTGGGGCTAGATGCCATAAAAACAAGGCCTGAATCCGCACGGATGCAGATTCAGGCCAAGGAGATTGATTGTGTGGCTTAGTCGGGCTTGCCGTCGGCGCGCGGGCTCACTAGCCAAGGCAGGTAGCGATAGGCGTACAGCAGCAGGGCTAAGGCAAAACACAGGGCGCTGGTCGACAAGAGCCAAGTTTGCTCAGCCCAGGCGCTGGCGAGTAGGCGAATGATGAGGGCCGCCACCATTAACCAAAAGGCGGGTAACAGCGGTTTGGGTAAGACCATGGCGCGACCGGTGTGGCCGAGGGCGGTGCGGGCCATCATGCCTAAGGTCAGTAAACCGATGCCGCCAACGGCGATCAAATGGGTAGCGGCGCTGAGTAAGGCGGGGGCATAAGCGTAGCTGACGCCGAGTAGGCCGACGCCAATGGCGGTGGCCGCATAGCCTGCGTAGAGGATCCACAATAAGGGCGTAGCGGCCACACCGCGCTGATACCAGCGCACCAGCTGCACCAGATTAATCACCATGGTGATCAGCCCTAGACCGGCGACTGCGGTAGGCGCTTGCTGGGCCAGCATGAGGAGCGTCATCAGCATGGGAATAACCAGGGCGGACAGCATCACTGGTTTAGGGTTGTTGACGGCGGGCGTGTGGAGGGCGCGGCTGGTAAAAAAGGGGATGATGCGCATGCCGATCAGGCCAATGATGCCGGCCACCATTAAGAGGCCGGTTTGCAGGGCGTATAGGCTAGGCAGGCTGACTTTTTGGAATACGGATAGGTGGAACCATAGGTGGGTTAAGCCAAACAGACCTAGGGCCGCTACGGCGATGAAGTTGCGGCTGTTGTGACTGGCAATAATCGGTTTGGCTAGGGCAATGGTGGCACCGAAATAAAATAAGGTACCGAAAACACCGGCCCAAAGCGTGCCGCTTGGCAGATAGATGGCGATGCGGGCCAACAGCCATAGGCTTAATAAGCCGATCAGCGGTAGGCCTCGTAAAGGTTTCTGGCTGGTCCAAGTGGCGACGGCGGTGAGGAAAAAGCCGACGATGACGGCGCCGGTGTAGCCCCAAATCATTTCATGGGCGTGCCACAAAAAACTGGGCAGCTCGTTCGAGCCTAGAAAGCCCAGTGGCCCCCACATCAAGATGGCCAGAGCGCCATACAGCACTGCCACGGTATAGAACGGGCGAAAGGCGATGGAAAAAAACACGCTGAGACTAGGCTTGGTGGCCGCGTTGGGTGTGGGGCTTAAGGGGATGAAGGTATTCATAGCAGCGTTCTTTCTGGGTTAGGCTTGTGCTTGCCAATAGGCCTCGATGGCCACAAATAAAATGCGTTCTTCAAAGCGTACATGATCAATGAGGCTTTGGCCGAGGGCCTGTTGTCCTTGCGGCGTGGGCGCGCTTAGGGCGGCGCGCAGCTGCTGGTGTTCGGCATAGAACTGATCGCTTAGTGCGGTGTCCGACCAGCGGCTAAAAATTGGCGCAAAAAGGGCCTCTTCGGCATCAAAGTGTTGTAATAGGCTGTGCTTTTGCGCCACCAAGAGGGCGTGGGCATTGGGGCGCTGTTGGGTCAGGGCTAAGCCTAGGCTCAGCGCCTGATGGTGTTCGCGTGAAAAAGGCTGTAGGTGTGGATGGCGTTTCATTTTGCTTCCTAATGATATAAGATGAATATAAAATGAATGTTATGTTTCGTCAAGTTATACTTTTTAGCCTATGTTTGCGTTAAAATGGGGCCAACCAGAAAGAAGCTCATGTACATTACCCAATACACCGACTACGCCTTACGCATTTTGCTGTTTTCAGCCAGTAATCCCGATCGATTAATCAATATTGCTGAGGTGGCGCAGGCGTTTGATATCTCTAAAAGCCATTTAACCAAAGTGGCGGCACAGCTCACGCGCAGCGGCGTGCTCAAAAGCGTACGCGGTAAAGGCGGTGGCCTGTGCTTAGGCCAGGCGGCGGCCGCCATTAACGTCGGCGCTGTGGTGCGGCTGATGGAGCCGTTGGCCTTGGTGGAATGTCATGGCCAGGATAATCATTGTGTCATCAGCCCTCATTGCCGCTTGGCAGGCGTATTGCAACAGGCGTTGCAGGCGTTTTTGGCGGTCTTGGATCAGTATAGTTTGGCCGACTTAGTGGGCCAGCCGGCGCTGGTGCAGATGTTGCGGCGGGATTAAGGCCCAAAAAAACCGCCCTAAGCATGGCTTGGGCGGTACGGTGTGGCTTGGCTTAATCGCGTAAATGATCGCAAATGGCCAAAATCGGGCTGAGGATGGCTTCGCCTAGGCGTAGTGAGCGTTGGCCGTTCCAGCCAAAGTCATCATCGGGCAGATTGTTATTGTCTTTAAACGGCATCTCCAGCGTGTAGGCTAGGCAGTTAAAGGTATGGCCCACGTAGTTGGTGCCAACGGTCATATTGGCTTGGCCTGGCGCGTCTTTAGGGTAGCCGTGTTCATCTTGGAAGTCAGGACTGGCGGCCATAAATGCTTCTTTAAAGCGTGTTTCTAGGCCGGCGATGCGCTCGTCGTAGCTGGGCACGCCTTCGGTGCCGGCCACAAATACGTAGGGAATAGCCTCGTCACCGTGGATGTCTAAAAATAAATCTACGCCGGTTTCATGCATTTGCTCACGCACATAATACACTTCAGGGCTGGTTTCCAAGCTCGGTTCGGCCCACTCGCGGTTAAGGTTGGCGCCGGCGGCATTGGTGCGTAAATTGCCTAGGGCTGAGCCATCTGGGTTCATATTGGGCACAATGTAGAACGTGGCTTTGTCTAATAATGCGCGGGCGGTTGGGTCTTGCGGATCCAGTAGACGGCCCAGTAGGCCTTCTACAAACCATTCTGCCATGGTTTCGCCAGGGTGTTGGCGAGCCGTAATCCAAATTTTTAGGTCGCTTTCGACTTGATTGCCGATGGTCAGTAGGTTTAAGTCACGATCTTGAACGGTAGGGCCTAAGTCGTCGATTTGGCACAGGCCACTGTCTTGGGCTTCGCCGATTAGGTTTAGATGAGATTCGTAAGAGTAGGGCTCAAAATAGGCGTAATACACGCTGTTGGCCAGAGGGGTGTGCTCAATGCTCAGGCGTGTGCCATCGTAGTGGCTTTGGACGCGGAACCAGTTACGGCGGTCGTAAGAGGCCACGGCGTGGTAGTCAACCCAGCCTTCAGGATAGGCGGCTTCGCTGGCGTTGTTCAGGTGGAGGGTACACGGGGTGTAAGCAGCGCCTTGCAGTCGGAAGTAAAACCATTGTTTGAATTCAGAAGCGTTGTCTTCGCGAATGTTGAGTTGGATATTGTCCGCTTGGCTGGCGTCGACAACCACGATACTGCCGCCATCAAAGCTTGTGCTGATCTTCATGTAAACCCTTTTTTAATCTAGTACATCGTAAAACCTTATTTTAACGAGCTTCGCCTAAAAAACCAAGCCTTGTACGGTTTTCTTCTGCTTTGCTGGCTGGCGGTGTGTCGGCTTGGGCCTTTCTGTCAAAGTGTGCTTAGTGCTGATGACATATATTGGGGCAAAGGCCTGAATCAAATCAAGGCTTAGCTAAAATCATGTTCAATCGGGGCCAGTTAAAGGGCTTATTGTGCCGCATAAGATCGTGGCAATAATTGCGGCGATGTGGTCTAATTGTCAGAATATACAAAAGGTACAAACGCGGTTGTCGCCGTCGGTTCTGTGGAAAAACAGTGTGTCGCAGAGCCAATTTAAACAGTAATACAAGGGAGGCCTAGCGTGTCTCAAGAAAAACGCATCATCAAGAAATACCCTAATCGGCGCCTATACGATATGGCCACCAGCGGTTACATTACCGTTGCCGATGTGAAGCAAATGATCATTGAAGAAAGTGATGTGTCGGTACAGGATGCCAAGACAGGCAACGACATTACGCGACAGGTCTTGTTGCAGATTTTGTTGGAGGAGGAGGCCGGCGGTCAGCCCTTATTAAGTGATGAAATGCTGTGTCAATTTATCCGGGTGTATGGCCAAACCACACAGAGCGTATTGGGCCCTTTCTTGGCCCAGAACATGAAGCTATTTGGTCAATGGCAAGCATCGATGCAAGGCCAAACGCCAGAGCCAAACGAGCAGTCGGACGTCAATCAATGGTTTACCAGTTTAATGAAGCCTTCTAAGGCGATGATTGACTGGCAACACGACGTACAGCTGCAAACCTTGAAGTTTTGGGAAGCGATGAATCCCAGCGGTAAAAATACTGAGCCCCGTTAAACGGTGGCGATCAATCAAGCAAAAAAGAGCCTAGAGGCTCTTTTTTTATGGATGACGTTTTGATCAACGGCGATTAGGCCAAAGTCGTGTGGACCGTTAGCCCATCATAAGCCACGTCAATGCCTGGCGGGCATTGGGCGCTAAGCGCTTCGTAAGAGAACGCATGGGTCATGTGGATTAAATAGGTCTGTTTGGCGCCAATGCGCTGGGCAAACGCGATCGCTTGGCCAAAGCCCAGATGGCTAGGGTAAGACTCTTCCCTTAGGCAGTCTAAAAATAAATAGTCTAAGCCTTGTAGCGCCGTGATTTGCTCATCGCTGATGTCGTTGATGTCGGTCAGCCAAGCCACTTTGCCAATGCGGTAGGCAGTACAGCGCCAGCGGCCGTGCGGCATGTCTAGGGCCAAGAGCGGCGTGCCGTCGATTTCAAAGCCATCGCTAATGGTGTGGGCGGTTAAAACGGGCTTGTCCCAGCTTTGCCCTGGCGGAAAAAAGGCATAGTCAAAGCGGGTTTTGATGTTGTTGATGCTGAAATCGTTGCCATAAATGGGGATGGCGGCCTGTTGCTTATAGCAAAATGCACGTAAATCATCGATGCCGTTTAGGTGATCAGCATGGGGATGAGTATACAAAACGGCGTCGATTTTTTTAATCTGTTCGCGTAGGGCTTGCTGGCGAAAGTCCGGCCCCGTGTCGATGAGTAGGCTTTGGTCGCCGACCTGTACGTGAGCGCTACAGCGGCTGCGGGTGTTTTTAGGATTGGTGCTGGTGCAGGTGGCACAGTCACAGTTAATCACCGGTGTGCCAGAAGAGCTACCACAACCTAAAACGGTCAGACGAACAGAGGTGTGAGATGGCTTCATGGGCGGGGTATTTTATGGAAAAGTCGATAAAAATTGTCCGTCGTGGCATGGGCAATGGTGGCCACGGGGCAATCGCGCAAGGTGGCAATGTGTTCTGCTACGTGTTTCACAAATCCAGGTTCGTTGGTTTTACCCCGATAAGGCACAGGGGCCAGATAGGGCGAATCGGTTTCAATCAGCATACGATCAAGCGGCACGTATTGAGCGGCTTCTTGGATGTCTTTGGCGTTTTTAAAAGTGACGATGCCAGAGAATGAAATATAGAAGCCGAGGTCGAGGCAGCGTCGCGCCACATCTTTGTCTTCAGTAAAACAATGAATGACGCCATTTTGGCACTGCTGCTCTTTAATCATGGCAATGGTGTCGTCTGCGGCTTTACGGGTGTGCACAATGATGGGTAGGCCGGTGTTGATGCCGGCTTCAATGTGGGTGGCAAAGCGTTGGTGTTGCCAGCTTAAATCGCCTTCACACCAATGGTAGTCTAGGCCAGTTTCGCCAATGCCCACCACTTTAGGGTGTTCGGCGTGGGCCATGAGTTCTGCTAGGGTAAATTCTTCTGCGGCGATGTCGTCAGGGTGTACGCCAACGGTGGCGTAGATGAAATCATGCGCCTGGGCGATGTCCAATACCTCGGTGAAGCTTTGGCGGCTGACGCTGATGGCCAAGGCTTGCTTGACTTGGTTCTCCGACATCTTGGCGAAGATTTCCGGGAGCCTAGCGACAAGGTCAGGAAAGTTTAAATGGCAGTGTGAATCTACAAACATAAGGTCTCTATGGCGTTAGGCCGCTTTTTGCGGCAGTTTCAAGTAGTCAATCAACAATGATTCTAATTGCAGTTTAACACTTAAGGTGTGCTGACCGTAAGGGGCTAGCGCGTTTAGGCTGTCTAAGTAGGCGAACAGCTTGAGGGCGTCTATTTTTTGCGCCAATGCGCTTAAGGCCGCTTGATGCTCAGGATAAAAGCTGAGCTGTTGGGCCTGCTGCGTTTGGGCGATGTCTAAACACCATTTTTGTAACCAGTTTAAAAATAGGCTGAGCGGCCATTTTTTTTGGTCAAACTTGGCTGCATAGTCTAGACAGGCGATTAATCTAGGCTGGCTTAATAGGGCCAATAGTTCGGCACGCATGGCCTCATGCTCGGGCTCAGGCTCGAATAAAGGGGCGCCGTGGTTAAATGCAAGTAAGGCTTCAGCATTTTCTGTGCCCTGTTCATGCAGATAGGCTAAGGCCTGCTCCGGCGTAGGT
>JAGNTR010000130.1 GCA_017987415.1 Neisseriaceae bacterium | reverse complement strand
GCTCAAGCGGCCCCGCCAACCGCCGAGCTGACGGTCCATGGCGAAATGGTGGTCCCCTCGTGCACGGTGGCGGCGGCTGACGATGGTGTTTATGATCTGGGTAAGATTTCGGCCACGCTCATTAAGCCCAACGCCGATACCCAGCTGACGCCAATGAGCAAGCATTGGACCATTAGCTGCGATGCCGATACCTACCTCACGCTCACGCCCACCGACCATCGTGCCGACTCATCGACCAATAGCGCCAGTGGCTATTATGGCCTCGGCAATATTAACGGCAGCGGTAAAATCGGCACCTATTATGTTGAAATGGCCAACGGCACCGTAGACGGTACGCCAACCAGCCTTTTTACCACCTCATCCAGCGCCATCGCCCCCAAAGCCACCACTTACATCCATAAGGGCTATGTCAGTGGCTGGGCCGCTGGCACCAACCGTCTGCAAAACGGCCGCGTTTTTGGGGCGAACTTAATCATTTACCCCACACTGGCTTCTTCTAGCATGATGCAAGGCTCGATCACTGAGGACAGCAATATTGACGGTGCGATGACCTTGAATTTCGCTTTTGGTATTTAGCTCATTGCCACGATTGAATTCGGCATAAATTACCGCCATAATGCCTTAAGGCCTCCTAAGCTTTACCCCTTTTTACATCAGCTTAACAAATATATTTACAGGGCATTAAACAAACCAAGGCAAATTAATCATGCACCTCTCTATTCGTTTACTGACCATGCTGTGGGCCTTAACCCTATTTGCCCCTGAGGCCTATGCGCTATCGCCACTGACCCCGCACAGCCAAGATGTCGGTCATGACCAGCACTGCACCGTTTCGTCACCCAACGACGGCGGCTATAGCGTCGGGCGGCTCTCAGGCTCCTTATTAAAAGCCAACGCCAATACACCTTTGGCGCCGATCAATAAGGTCTGGCACATCAGCTGTGACGCCGAAACCTATTTAACCTTTAGTACCGTAGACAATCGCGCCAGCAGCGCCAGTACGCCAGGCTTGGGCCACTACGGCCTCGGTCAAGTAAACGGCAGCGGTAAAATCGGCTTTTATCGGGTCACCATGAAAAACGCCACCGTTGACGGCGACCCCACCCGTCTATTCAGCACCAACAGCACCGCGTTTAACGTCGTGTCTTCCCTGACTTTGACCACCACCCATCGCGCCATTGGCTGGGCCAACGCCAATAATGTGCAAAAAAGTGGCCGAGTTTTTACCGCGGAATTAGAAGTGCTGCCGACGTTGGCGTCTGTGGCACAAATGAATGGCCCGATTACCGATCGCACCCTAATTGATGGCTCCATGAGCCTCAACTTTGCCTTTGGTATTTAACCCTGCCGATGTTGGGCCAAAGCAGGCCATCTTTAAACAAGAAACTAAAACAGCTTCATTAACTTATTCCATAGGCGAACACGCTTTGTTCTCTTTACGATCACCTCTTACGCCATCACTTACCTGCTCGGCATTGCTGCTGGCAGGGACGGCCTATGCCGACAATAAAGGCTTCGACACCAAAACGCTCGAAGCCTTGGGCTACAGTACGGAGGTGGCGGAATTTTTTAATCGTGAAGCCCGTTTTTTACCCGGAAAAAACAATGTCACCTTGGTCGTGAATGCGGCCAACGTTTACCAAACTGAAGCGACCTTCGACCAAGAGGGACAGCTGTGCCTAGATGCAGCACTTTTGAACACGCTAAAGCTTCGCCCCAGCCCACACGGTAGCCAATGCCTGCCGGTGACCACGCTTTGGCCCACGGCCAGCGTTAAGGCCTATCCCGGCCAATTTCGGGTTGAACTCATGCTGCCCGAAACCGCATTTGATCCAGCCAAAGCCAATGACCACATTGAAACCGGTGGCCATGCTCTGTTGCTTAACTATAATATCTACGCGCAAAAGATCAGCAGTAAAAATAGCGACTTTAATTTTGTGCAAGGCCGGCTAGAACCCGGCATTAACTTCAAGAACTGGATCATCCGCAACCGCAGCAACTTCACCCGTGGCCTCGACAACGACGAATTTCGCTCAGAAGAACTGTACGCGGCTCACACGTTTGAGGCGATTAAGTCCATGGTCAAAATTGGCCAATTCAGCAGCCGCAGTGAAGCCTTCTCAGGCCTGCCCATTCGTGGCCTAGAGCTACACAGCGACAGCGCACAAACCCAATCGTCTGAACTGATTGTGCCTATAGAAGGCATGGCCAACACCAATGCCACCATTGAGGTTCGTCAGCGCGGCCGCTTAATTTATCGCACCATCGTGCCTTCAGGCCCCTTCTCTTTACGCAACGTCAGCAATTTCATCAACGGCCTACCGGCTGAAGTAACGGTATTAGAAGAAGATGGGCATCGCCACCAGTTTAGCGTGGCCAGCGCCATGGATGCCAACAGCTATCAAGAAGCCACTACTTATCAAGTGGCACTGGGCCGCTACCACAACCCGATTCAGGCCATCGACGACGAGCCCAACCATACGCCGTTACTCGGCATGGGCGAAGTCGCCTTCAGCCCAACGGCCAGACAGCGCTACACCACGGCCGCATTGTTTGCCAACGACTACCAAAGCTTGGTGGCTAAAGGCAGCTATACCAGCCCTCTAGGGCATTGGATCAGCGCTGGCCTCAACGTCGCCCATGCCAAGCGGCCAAGCAACTGGCGCCATTCCTCTGCTCAAGCCTTGTTTAACGCCGATCGCCAAAAAGGCGCGCAAGCTGATGTTCAAGGCCAGATTAGCCTGCTCTCCAACCTTAATGCCTCGCTGTCGGCACTGTATCGCACGCCGGACTTTTTAAGCCCTGACGAGGCCTTTGGTGGCTATGTCTGGCAAACAGCAGAAGACGGTGAGTCTAAGCTGCGCTATGCAGCCAGCGCCTCGCTGACCTGGTCACACCCTCGTTTCGGCGCCTTCTCCTATGTGGCCACCCAGAATCGCTACCACGAACACGGCGGCAGCGATTTGACCCATATGTTGTCCAGCAATCATCGCTGGGGACGGGCTTCATTCAATTTCAGCGTCCAAAAAACATCTTTGGGCACCAAGTCAGCCTACGCCAGCCTCAGCCTACCTTTAGGACGCGGCACATTCAGCAGCCGCGCTCAATACGTTGGCGAAGAGCTGACCTTAGGCAGTACCTATCAAGGTCAGCTCGGCAACAATCATGGCTACACCATTGGCGCCACGAAATCAGACCAGCAGCAGCGCTACAATGCGTCGCTGAATATGAACACTTCGTTGACTCAGCTCACCGCCAGCGCCTCGACCAGCAATACCGACAGCCGCTCAATGTCGCTGACCGCTAGCGGCGCCCTGGCCTACGCCAACCAAACCTTTGCCACTTCGTCACAACCTATTGGCGACACCTTTGCCCTAATTAAAGTGCCCAAACAAAGTAATTTAAAGGTTCAGGCATCTGGCGCCAGCGGCACGCTCACCAATCCTTTTGGCACCGCGATTTTGCCCAGAATTCAGCCCTACAGCCAAGTATTGGCCCAAATTGACACCAAGACCTTGCCGCTGAACGTCCGCCTGAGCAGCACCACGACAGATTTACTATTGGCGCGCGGCACCGTCGCCACCAAAACCTTTACCGTCACCGAAACCCGACAGCTGTTGCTGTCTATCCGCACGCCGGATGGTCAAGCCATCTCAACCGGCGCCAGCGTGTTGAATATGGCGGGGCAGTTTTTAAGCACTGTTGTTGGCGACGGCAATGTCATGTTGATCAATGATGATATTGGCCAGCCGATACGAATTAAGGCGGCCAACATCAGCGAATGCGTGGTGGAATATGAAACGCCGAAGCAATTTAACCCCAACGCCACCTACGAAGAAACGGCAGCAGTGTGTCGCTAATGTTACCTAGCCCTATGCCAGACAAGCGCTTATTTTGACAAATATATTGATAAGTGATTACATTCAAATAAACCCTATGACCCAAGGAATAGCCATGATTCACACTCTCTCCAAACAGGCATCACGCAGCAGCTTAGGCCAACGTTTACGCGCCCGTGCGCGCTTCGCGTTGTTCGCCACCTTAAGCATGATGTTCTGTACTACCGCACAGGCTTCTTTCCAACTAGAAAGCACCGGCATCATCCTGCCCGAGTCGGAAAAGCGCGTCAGCTTCAACATCCAAAACATCTCTTCCGCCCCCATCTTATTGGTGACCAAGCTGATTGATTTAGACGGCAAAGATTACAGCAAGCGCATCTTGATTTCGCCCCCCATCACCCGCATCGACGCAGGCCAAAGCCAACAGGTTAACTTTGTGTTGAAGGACGGCCCTAAGCTCACCGAGGAAGTCTTACTCAAAGCCGCTTTTGAAGGGGTCAGCCAAGCCGCAGAAAATACCGCCAAAATGCCGGTGCGCCAAGACATTGGCTTTCTGATTCAGCCAGCCGCCGTAGCCCAAAACAAAACACCGTGGGAAGGCCTACGCTTCAGCGTGGCCCAAAACCAGCTCACCATCAGCAACCCGAGCAAGCACGTCATCCGTATGGCGCCACAGGTCACGCTACAGCCCGGTAATAAAACCGTACCGCTGACTAATTTTTATTTATTGCCAGGCCAAAGCGAGCAGATCAGCATCAGCACCCCACCCACATCAGTGACCGTTATTCCCTTAAGCCGCTATGGCTTCAAGCTACCAGACGTCACCTTACCAGTGAATCCATAAGCCCATCTGTTTGCCGCACGCTGCCCGCCTATTGGCGGGCAGCGTCATTTGTCTTCTCTCTACCCTCGGCCCCCACGCCTGCCTTTTCCCGTATAATGGAGCCTCATTTCCCTTTGTGGTTCGAAATCCTCCCACTTAAAAAAACTAAGGACTCCTCATGCGTCAAGCCGAAGATTTAACCAGCCTTACCCTATTGGGCGATCAAAAAGTCGCCTACCCAACCACTTATGCCCCCGAGATTCTGGAAGCCTTTCCCAATAAGCATCCGCATAACGATTATTTCGTTAAGTTTACCTGCCCAGAATTCACCAGCCTGTGCCCAATGACCGGCCAGCCTGATTTCGCCAATATTTACATCTCCTACATCCCAGGCGAAAAGATGGTCGAAAGCAAATCGCTCAAGCTCTATCTATTTAGCTTTCGCAACCACGGCGACTTTCACGAAGACTGCATCAACATCATCATGAAAGATTTAATTCAGCTAATGGACCCCAAATACATTGAAGTATGGGGCATTTTCACCCCTCGCGGCGGCATTGCCATCCATCCCTACGCCAATCATGGCCGCCCCCAAACCGAATGGGCCGACATGGCCAAGCAGCGTTTATTTAGCCATGACCGCCAGCCTTGGCAACACCCATAAACCACGCTTTCCAGCAGAACACAACGAACTTTAAGGCTGTGGTAGACTGTCTGCATTTGACCGTGCGCTCACGCGCCCGTTAGGCTCAGCCCTATTCGGGCTTGGCCGCCACGCCCCCTATTGTTAGCCCCTTTACAGGAGTTTCTCTATGAACATGATCAAAACCCGTGCCGCCGTTGCTTGGGGCCCAAACCAACCCCTGACCATTGAAGAAGTAGACTTAATGCCGCCACAAAAAGGCGAAGTTCTGGTGCGCATCGTGGCCTCTGGCGTTTGCCACACCGATGCCTACACTCTATCAGGTGAAGACCCTGAAGGCGTGTTCCCAACCATTTTAGGCCACGAAGGCGGCGGCGTGGTTGAAGCCATTGGCGAAGGCGTCACCAGCGTGGCCGTGGGCGATCACGTGATTCCGCTGTACACGCCAGAATGCGGCGAATGTAAATTCTGTACCTCGGGTAAAACCAATTTATGCCAAGCCATTCGTACGACCCAAGGTAAAGGCTTAATGCCAGACGGCACCACTCGTTTTTCCAAGAACGGTCAACCGATCTACCATTACATGGGCACCTCAACCTTTTCTGAATACACTGTGATTCCTGAGATTTCCCTAGCCAAAATCAATAAAGAAGCCCCGCTAGAAGAAGTATGTCTATTAGGCTGTGGCGTGACCACCGGCATGGGCGCTGTGATGAACACAGCCAAGGTTAAAAAAGGCGATACCGTGGCGATCTTCGGCCTCGGCGGCATTGGCCTATCGGCCATCATCGGTGCCCAAATGGCTGGCGCCAGCCGTATCATCGGCATCGACATCAATGAAAGCAAGTTTGACTTAGCTAAAAAGCTAGGTGCGACCGATTTAATCAACCCCAAAGACCATGCAGAGCCGATTCAAGACGTGATCGTGGCGCTCACCGATGGCGGCGTAGACTATTCGTTTGAGTGCATTGGCAACGTCGACGTCATGCGTTCGGCGCTAGAGTGCTGTCACAAAGGCTGGGGCGAATCTGTCATCATCGGCGTGGCCGGTGCCGGCAAAGAAATCAGCACCCGCCCCTTCCAATTAGTGACCGGCCGCGTGTGGCGTGGCTCAGCCTTCGGCGGCGTTAAAGGCCGCAGTGAGCTACCAGGCATCGTCGAGCGCTACTTAGCGGGCGAATTCCCATTGAACGATTTTATTACCCACACCATGGGCCTAGACGGCATCAACGAAGCATTCGACTTGATGCACGAAGGCAAGTCGATTCGTTCAGTGATTCATTTTGACAAATAAGCCATTCAAAGGAGACAGTGAGATGAGTCACGCCATTGAACGCATCGAAGCGCACCAAATGTTTGGCGGGCAGCAATTACGCTGTCGCCATACATCCAGTAGCCTAAAATGCGCCATGACTTTCAGCATTTTTCTGCCACCGCAGTATGAACAACAGGCCGAGCTACCGGTATTGTATTGGCTATCAGGCCTGACCTGTACCGATGAGAACTTCACCCACAAAGCAGGCGCCCAGCGCATAGCCGCTGAGCTAGGCTTGATTTTGGTGATGCCCGACACCAGTCCGCGTGGTGAAGGCGTGCCCAACGATGAGGGCTACGATCTAGGCCAAGGCGCGGGCTTTTATGTCAACGCCACTCAGGCACCTTGGTCGGAACATTTTAAAATGTTTGACTACGTTGCCGAAGAGCTCCCGAGCGTGATCAAGGCCAACTTTAAGGCCGGCCCTAAGCAATCGATCAGCGGCCACTCTATGGGCGGTCACGGTGCGATTATGATGGCCTTACGCCATCCTCTACGCTACGCTTCGGTGTCTGCTTTTGCACCGATTGTGAATCCTGCCGATGTCCCTTGGGGCCGTAAAGCCTTTACGGCCTATTTGGGCAACGACGAAAGCGCATGGATGGCCTACGACAGCTGTGCGCTGTTAAGCAGCAGCGGCCACAAGCTGCCGATGCTCATCGATCAAGGTGAAGCCGATGGCTTCATGCCGGAACAGCTCCAGCCTCAGGCATTTGCCGACATTGCCAAAAGCCATAATTGGCCAATCACGGTGCGCCTACAGCCGGGCTACGATCACAGCTACTACTTCATTGCGACCTTTATTGAAGATCACCTGCGCTTTCATGCCCAGCATTTAGCCAAATAGGCTCGTAACGATTCCTACCCGCCCGACCCTAGTGGTCGGGCTTTTTATGGGCCTTTCAACGCATCAATCAATAAACC
>JAGNTR010000129.1 GCA_017987415.1 Neisseriaceae bacterium | reverse complement strand
TCGGTGGCCCTGTTATCGGCATCGTGGCCACAGCCTTAGGCGTGGGCGGCAGCGTGATGACGGTGCCCTTATTACGCCGCCACGGCTACGCCATGAAGCACTGCGTCAGCGCGGCCAACCCGCTGTCAATTCCCGTGGCCTTGATTGGTGCCGGTGCCTACGCCTTCCTTGGCCAGGGCAAGATTGATGCGCCTTTTTATCTAGGCTACATCAACCTCTACATTTTAAGCCTGCTGTTTGCGGCCGGCCTGATCGGCATCGTCTTCGCCAAAACCTGTCTACCCAAAATCAACGATGCCCTCCACGCCAAAATTTATGTCGCGCTGCTCTTCCTAGTCTTGATCGCCATTTGCCTCTAGCGGCGCATGCGGCAACCTGACCCAAAAAAACGATTAGCGGCATTATTGCCCAAAACAACGCCAAAAAAGAAGGAATGGCCGCGACAAACGCCTTTTCTGAGCAATACCTACGCTTAACCACGACGCTTGCACACATCTCTTCTCGCCTAGATACCCTCTAGGCGATTTTTTTTGGCCATAATCATGCGTTTCGCCCCAAGGCCCCGCACCCAAACTTGACCAAACCCAATCGCCCTCCTTAAGATGCTTTTTTGTCGTCGCTACAGCTAGCGACCCCACTCGTTTTTTGAAATGGAACCCCGTGTCTGTCGCTCACCCTTCCCCCAATTCGGCCGCTAGCGATGCGTTACGCTTAGCCACTGAACAAGAACAACGCGCCAAACGCGCCGCCCTGAGTAGCTTTGTGGGTGCCGTTGTCGACTGGTATGATTTTTTACTCTATGGCATCGTCGCCGCCCTAGTGTTTAATCAGCAATTCTTTCCCAGCATCAGCCCCAGCATGGGCACGCTGGCGGCCTTTGCCACCTTTGGCGTGGGCTTTTTATTTCGCCCCTTAGGCGGCATTGTGTTTGGCCACTTTGGCGATCGACTAGGCCGGAAAAAAATGCTGGTGCTCACCGTGGTCTTAATGGGCGGCGCAACGGTCTTGATTGGCTTACTGCCTAACTTTGCCCAAATCGGCTGGCTGGCACCTATTTTATTGGTGCTGCTGCGCGCCATCCAAGGCTTTGCCGTAGGCGGCGAATGGGGCGGTGCAGCCCTGTTGGCGGTCGAGAATGCGCCGGCGGGCAAGAAGGCCTTTTACAGCAGCGGCGTGCAAATCGGCTATGGCGTCGGCCTCATGCTGGCCACCGGCAGTGTGTCCCTCATCATCATGACTCTAGGCGACGAAGCCTTCCAAGCCTGGGCTTGGCGCATTCCATTTATTGCCAGCGTGGTACTTTTGGCCGTTGCCCTGTGGATTCGTCGTGGCCAAGATGAGTCGATAGAGTTCATTCAAAAAGTAGTCAACAACGCCCAGCGGCCGAAGAAGCTGCCCATATTCGAAGCCGTCAGCCGCCATCCTAAGGCGTTTTTCTACATCATTGCGCTGCGCTTGGCCGAGCTACTCACCATGTATTTAGTCACCGCCTTTGCCTTATACTATGCCACCAAGCAATATGGCCTCTCTAGCCAGCTGTTTCTCAATATTGGCCTGATGGTCGGGGCGATTAGCTGCCTAACCATTCCCCTCTTCGCCCGCATTGCCGACTCATTTGGCTATCGTCGTATGTGTGCGTTGGGCGGCCTCATCGGCGCGCTGGCGGCCTTCCCGTTTTTCTGGGCCTTAGAGTCAGGCGTCACGCTGTGGATTGTGGTGTGCGCCATCCTCTTGGCTAACCTCGCCCACGACATGGTGGTCAGCGTGCACCAACCTGTTTTTACTGAGCTATTCGGCACAGAATATCGCTACAGCGGTGCCGGCGTGGGCTATCAAGTCGCCAGCATCGTGGGCGGCGGCTTCACGCCATTTATCGCCACCGCCTTGGTGAACATGAATCAGGGTGCTTGGCATTGGGTGGCCGTCTACCTCAGCATAGGCTGCTTGCTGACGGCGCTGGTGGCGGGCTTGGTGAAAATCAAATAAGCCCAACCTGACGCACTTTACCTAAACCTTGCCTGCCTGGCTTAGCCAGGGGCAAGGTTTTTTTATGGTGCTAAGCCAAGCCGAGGCAACCGTTTGTGCATCACCACAAAGCCGTTAACCGGCCTAGATCACCCGCGCTTACGCCTCAACACGCCTCCTAAACCATGTGGGTTTTCGCCACCCAATGCGCCTCGCTCAACCACATTAAAGCCGATTTTTTCTATTTCCGTAAAAAACACTGGACAAGCCCCCTCTAAATTTACTAACATAGTAACAAATAATTACTAAGATATTAGCTATTAAGCTAAACAATCACGACTTGACAACGTGTCTACTCAAAAGAGAGCCAAAGGAGAAGTAATGAACGCAAAAAACGCCTCGGCGTCGGCCAGCGAACGCAAAGTCGCGCTCGCCACCATCATCGGCACCACGGTTGAATGGTACGACTTTTTCATTTACGCCAGCGCAGCTGGGCTGGTATTCAAACAATTATTTTTTGCCCCTGCGGGCAATGAGCTGGCCACCTTAATCGCCTTTGCTTCCGTGGGCGTCAGCTTCTTGTTTCGCCCCTTAGGTGCGTTTTTGGCCGGTCACTTTGGTGACCGCATTGGCCGTCGCGCCATGCTGGTGGTGACCCTCATTCTGATGGGTGCCTCCACGTCGTTAATCGGCCTACTGCCCACCTACGAATCCATTGGCATCATGGCGCCGATTCTGCTGGTGTTCTTGCGCATTTTGCAAGGCATTTCCGCTGGCGGTGAATGGGGTGGCGCGGTGTTGATGGCGGTGGAACATGCGCCCGAAGGCAAGCGCGGCCGCTTTGGTGCCTTCCCACAAATTGGCGTGCCCTTAGGCCTATTGTTGGCTTCTGCCGTTTTGGCCTTGATGAGCGGCGTGATCTCTCCTGGTGAGCAGTTTGTCGAGTGGGGCTGGCGCGTGCCGTTCTTACTCAGCATTGGCCTGTTATTCTTAGGCCACTGGATTCGCCGTTCGGTAGATGAAAGCCCGGTGTTCGAAGAAATTAAAGAACGCAAGGCCAGCTCACGCACCCCCATCATCGACTTATTTAAAAACCACGCCCTCTTGGTTTTGTTGGCGGCCCTAGTGTTTGCCGGCAACAGCGCCCTAGGCTATATGACCACCGGCGGCTTTATTCAAAACTACACCACCGACCCAGCCGGCCCGCTACAAATGGACCGCACCCCGATTTTACTGGTGGTGACGGTGGCCTCTGCCGTGTGGCTATTGTTCACCTGGCTGTCGGGCTGCTGGTCCGATAAAATTGGCCGCCGTAATATGTACATCATTGGTTGGGGCGTACAGCTCATCGGTGTGTTTGCCCTATTCCCGCTGGTGAACATGGGCACGTGGCAAAGCGTGTTGGCGGCTCTGTGCATTTTGTCGGTCGGCATTGGTTTGACCTATGGGGCGCAATCAGCCTTCTATTCAGAGCTCTTCCCAGCCTCCATCCGCTTCTCTGGCGTGTCGATTTCTTATGCACTGGGCGCCATTTTAGGCGGAGCCTTTTCGCCCATGATTGCGGCGGCGTTGATTGGCCGCACCGGCAGCACCGAATCAGTGGTGTATTATTTGGCCACCATGACGCTGGTAGGCTTGATCTCCACCTTATTGCTCAAGGACCGCAGCAACATTCCTCTGGGCCCACAACACGAGGCTGAACAATCGGTATCGCCGATTTATGGCCGCGACAAAGCCTAATGAAGACCGGATGATCATGGCCAGCACCTTATCGATTTAAGGTGCTGGCTTTTTTTGAATGCACCAAGCGCAGGCAAAGCCCTTTGCCTCGCGCCGCCAAACAGGCTAAGCTTTCAAGATCTCCGCGACGCCCATCCCTGCGAAAGACTCGGCATGAAGCAAAAACACATCCCCAACTTAAATCTGGTGCAAACCTACGACAAATTTTACAAAGACGCCCAGATTCATTATGAGTCCTTGGACAATTTGGCGTCTTTTTTTGGCCGCGCCATGCACGTCCATCGCCACGATCGCTACTATCAATTGCACTACATCCACAGCGGCAAGGTACATTTAATGTTGGGCGAAGCAGAATACAATGAACAGGCGCCCCTGCTGTTCCTCACGCCACCGCCCACGCCACACGGCTTTGTGACCGAGCCACAGGCCACCGGGCAGGTGCTCACCGTTCATCAAAGCGTGGTGCAGGCACTGATGCACAGCCTAGACAAAAGCGGCCCCAACATCGACGCCCAGCCTTTTTGCTTGACCTTACGTGATCTGCCAGAGGCGGCCAAACGACATGAAGCCCAGCTGATCAAGGCCTTTAACGGCCTAGATCAAGAAGTACAAAACCACGACGCCCTCGGCCAAAGCGCCGCCATCAACCATTGGGCGCAGCTGGTCTTGGTTAACCTGTTTCGGCTGATTGCTGGCTCTACTCAGATGCGGCCCTCTCATCACAGCCAATCGGCTATTTTTCGCCGTTTTTTAGAGTTAATCGAAGAATATTATAAAGAGCATCTGGCCATCACCGATTACGCTCAGCTGCTGAACGTCACCGATGGCCGCCTAAACCACATCTGCCGCACCATCGCCAATGCCTCTTCCAAACAGCTCATTTTTGAACGTTTGGTGCAAGAGGCTAAATATTTACTCTCCTACACCAGCCTGTCGATCAAAGAAATTGCCTTTGATTTAGGCTTTCAAGACCCAGCCTACTTCACCCGTTTCTTCCTTAAATACACGGCCCAAACGCCTAAAGCTTATCGCAGTCATCGCGTTTAAACCACAAAAAATGAATTTAAATTCATTTTTTTAATCTTATTCATATTGACGCGGCAAATCAGCCAAATCTAAAAATAAAAGCATAAATCGCCCTCACATCCAACCATTTCGCTCAATCATTGCCAATAAACTGCCATTCACGCCCATTCCCACCCTCAGAAAAATCATGCCTTTCGCTTAGAGACATCTATAAGTCCATCATTTTTATTGACTTAGCCCACCCCCTGTCCGACTATAAATGCACGAGGAGCAACACTTCAACGGCCCAGCGTCGTTGCTAAAAACACAATAAAAAAATCATTTGTCTACACACGAGGAGCAGGCCCCAGAAGCACATTCCCCCGATCCATCCCTTGCCGACTTCACCGACTGGGATCGCCCAGCCGATGCCGATGAGTCGTGATTGAACACGACCACCCTATCGTTCCGAACCGATCAGAAGGACTAATCACCATGAGCACACTTGCCATTATTGTCTCGTTACTGCTGTTGATGTTTTTTGCCTATCGAGGCATCACCGTTCTCATTCTGGCCCCGATAATGGCCAGCGTAGCCGTATTATTGAGCGGCAGCGCCTTTGACATCATGCCCACCTATACCCAAACCTTCATGCAAGAGCTGGGGGGCTACATCATCAAATTCTTCCCCCTCTTCATGCTGGGCGCCCTATTTGGCAAGCTGGTAGCCGACTCAGGCTCGGCCCACACCATTGCCCACAGCATCATGCGTAAGCTAGGGACCAAACACGTGATTTTAACCGTGGTCTTAGCCTGTGCGCTGTTGACCTACGGTGGCGTGTCCTTATTCGTGGTGGCCTTCGCGGTTTACCCCATCAGCGCCGTACTGTTTCGCGAAACCAATACGCCTAAACGCTACATTCCAGCAGCCATTGCCCTAGGCTCGTTCACTTTTACCATGACGGCGCTGCCAGGCGCGCCCTCCATTCCAAACGCCATCCCCACACCGTATTTGGGCACCACTACCTTTGCCGCACCGGGCTTAGGCATCATTGCTGCCTTAGTGATGCTGGTGTTGGGCGTGTGGTTTTTGCGTAGCCGCGCCAATAAAGCCATGCTGGCTGGTGAAGGCTATGGCCAACACGGCAATGAACACCTGCCCAGCGATGATTTGCCCCGCCCTAAGCTGTGGGTTGCGCTCTTGCCCATCATCTTGGTTATTGGCCTAAACGCTTTATTTTCTTATGTGATTTTTCCGAATGTTGATTTAAGCTTTTTAAATCAAGAACGCTTTGGCAACATTGCCCCCGCCAGCGTCATTGGCATGTGGTCGGTGCTGTTGGCCTTAATCATCGCCATTGTGGTGGCGATCATCCTCAACTGGGGCCACTGGCAAAACCTTAAAAACACCATCAATAAAGGCAGCGTGGGCGCCCTTTTGCCCATTTTCAACACTGCCTCAGAAGTCGCCTACGGTGCGGTGATTGCCTCTTTAGCAGGCTTCGCCATCATCCGTGACTTAATTTTGAACATCTCACCCGAAAACCCATTAATTTCAGTGGTGATCAGCATGAACGTTTTGGCCGGCATTACCGGCTCATCCTCTGGCGGCCTGAGCATTGCCTACCGTACTTTGGGCGCGGATTACCTAGAGATGATCAACGCCGCCGGCATCAGCCCTGAGCTGCTGCACCGTATTTCCGCTATTGCCGCCGGTGGTTTAGACACCTTGCCGCATTCTGGTGCCGTGATTACGCTGTTGGCCATTTGTGGCCTCACCCACCGCCAGTCCTACCCCCAGATTTTCATGATGACCACCGTTGTCCCCATGACCGCCCTTTTGGTGGTTCTGGTATTGGGCACCCTATTTGGCAGTTTCTAGGAGGTTTACGCCATGCATCAGCACCATCCCCAACCCCATCGGCCCATCAGCCGCTGGGCTGACCTACCCGATTATTTCAACATCGCCGAAGCCTGCTGTGATCGCTGGGCTAATGAGCCAGAACGCATTGCCATCATTCAAAAAAATGCCGATGGTTCGGTGCGTGAATACCGCTTCCAAGAGCTACAGCAACAGGCTAACCAGCTGGCCAACAGCCTACGCCAACAAGGCATTCGCGCTGGTGACCGCGTGGGCATCATGCTGCCGCAACGCTTTGAAACCGCCGTGGCCCACATCGCCATTTATAAACTTGGTGCCATTGCGGTGCCCTTATTTAAACTCTTTGGCGTCGATGCCATTCAGCACCGCGCCAGCAACAGCGGCATGAGCGTGCTGATCACCGACCCAGAGGGCTTAAGCAAGATTGAGCCGATCTGGCCGCAGCTGCCAGCCTTAGGCCTGTGCTATGTAGTGGGCCACGAGCAAGACGCTGGGCGCGTTTTGGCTTATGAGGCGGCACTGGCACAGCAAAGTACGGCGTTCGCTAACCACCCCACCCGCGCCGAAGATCCAGCCTTAATCATTTACACCTCAGGCACCACGGGCCATCCCAAAGGCGCCCTGCACGCCCAGCGCATTTTACTCGGCCATTTGCCGGGCGTACGCGCTTCCCACGATGGTTTTCCCCAACCGGGCGACCTGATGTGGACGCCAGCCGACTGGGCCTGGATTGGTGGCCTATTAGACGTTTTGCTGCCGTCTTTGTATCACGGCGTACCGGTGGTGGCTTATCGAGCCGAGAAATTTGCCGCAGAAGACATCTTTCAACTCATGCAAGACTTAGGCATCCGCAACGTGTTCTTCCCCCCCACGGCGCTGAAAATGCTGCGCACGGTGGCCCATCCTGAAACGCGCTGGCGCCTACAGCTACGCTCTGTCGCCAGCGGCGGCGAATCTTTGGGCACCGAGCTACTTGCTTGGGGCGATCAGGCCTTAGGCCTACGCATGAATGAATTTTATGGCCAAAC
>JAGNTR010000017.1 GCA_017987415.1 Neisseriaceae bacterium | reverse complement strand
CAGGTGTTAAGCGCACGCCATTTTCAAATGTAATCGCATCTTGAATGTATACGCCAAGATTTTTACGCTCACTATCAGGGAAGGTTTTTGAGCCATCAACCAAGCTCAAAGGCCCACCTTCTATTGATCGTGTCTTTTGACGGCCGCGATCAGTTTTGGTCTCGGTGTAGTCGACACCCGCCGTAATCGCATGCGTTATCTGACCCGCTTGAATTCGTGCACGCATCTGGCCATGCAAGGCATCAATAGTCTGATTAAAATCATAATCCGAGTATTCCGTGCTGTTGACCTGCGTTTTGGTATTCAAAAACTTCTGTATCAACGTATCTTGGCTGTCTAGTTTTTGTCTAGATGCGCCGACCACCAACTCATCCAACCAGCTATCCATTGGCTGGTAAGTATAAGTTAGGCCAAAACGCTGTCTTTTGGCTTCATCGTTAGAATTTTGTAAGTTAGTTCTCATCCCCGTCCGAGGTATAGGCCCTGAGCGGGTTAATGCCGTTAGATCAGTTACCTCTGTGGTTCGCTTATGGTATTCCACCGTGCCTTCTAATCGATGCGCACCCTCGGCTAAAACACCTTTCGCCAACACATTATCACTTGTGAAATCTAATGGGTTCGGCTTAGTGCGACCAGCGCCCTCAATATCTAAGTGACCGCGATTTTTATATTCATCTGATTTTCTCTTGGTATACATAATCAAACCAGAGGCAATGCCTTTTTGCCCAGCCGCGCTGACGGTAGTCGCATGACCTTTATTGGCGCTGTCATAGCTCTGTTTTAAACCTAAATACCAAGGCTTTTCTTCGTCTACAAAATCTTCGGGCTTGTAGCTGGCATAGTTAACAACGCCGCCTAACGCATCGCTACCGTACAACGAAGAGTAAGGCCCCTTCACAATGTCCACTTGTCTTAAAGTGTCGAACTCGACTAGGTCCCGTCCAGCAATCGCCCCATTGCCTCGACCTGCAGCGTACGATTCTGGTAAACGTACACCATCGATCATCATCAAAATACGGTTGCCTTCAATACCACGAATATTAAAGCCAGCATTACCGTAACGTACGGGATCAGCAACGGCATTCACGCCTGGCTCATAACGGATCGCATCTTTGATATTGCTCGCCCCCGCCTTATCCAAGCCCTTACGATTGATGACGCTGACGTTGGCCGCCGTTTTATCAATACTTTGTTCGGTACGGTCTGCGATCACCACCACGTCGTCTAATTTGGCTTCCGCTGTTGCGGCGGCCCATACGGCTGGCATCGCGCTGCTGCACAACATGCCGACCAAAATACTGATTTGCTTTTGCTTCATCACTCTGTCTCTGTGTTAGGTTATTCGATATTTAATAAATGAAAATCACTCGCATTATCGTTATCATCCTTGATTTGAGTCAATGATTATTTGAGCTTTAGCCTTTAATGCCTTATTTTTATTGAAAAAATAAAAATAATGCGGTATAGCCTGATTTTTAGCCCTGTAACCACATAAAAAAACCGAACGTTGATCAACGTTCGGTTTTTTTATTAAGTAATTATTTATAATTAGGCTGTGCTTAATCCCGCTCATGCGGCCTGATAGAGAAAGGAAATAAGGCCCTCATGAACTTTGTGCTTACGGATACGCAACTCATGCAATAGATGAGCAGGCTGGGCTTGATCTATCCTACTTCAAGGTAGATCGAACATAAACTATAACCCATGGTTTGTTGGCGCTAAGTCGCGTAGGGTGGGTAAAGCGTAGCCTACCCACCGCTCTTAACGTATTTATATTCATTTGCTACATTTAAACCCCGCGTGGGTCACGACCCACCCTACGCTTAAGGGCCTACGCTGTAGACGTAAAAAAGCATAGAGAACGATACGATAAATCATCCTTTGGCACCAAACCAAACCTAAGCTTCTTCTTATTAGTAAAACTTAATAATAAAACGCTTAAAAACCACGCAAAAACGGCACGCTGAACCAGCGTGCCGTTTTTATGTTACATGCGTCAACTAGCGTGCCGCATCGCGTAAATATAAAGCCTCAACCTGAGCGCGCGCCCACGGCGTGCGGCGCAAAAATTTCAGGCTAGACTTAACGCTGGGCTCATTTTTAAAACAGTTGATGTTAATCAGCTCGGCCAAACCTTCCCAGCCGTATAGCTGGTGCAGCTCAACCAGCATCGCCTCTAGGGTAATGCCGTGTAAGGGGTCTTTAGATAAACTATGGGTCATCTTTTAAATCATTCATTCACAGTAATGAGCGTATTATCGCACACTATTCGCCAAGCAATGGCCGCGCCCTACTGGCTCTTTTTCTTAACCGCCAAAATCACATGAGACGCCTTAAACATCGCCGTCACCAAGCCGCCTAGCTGAATGTTCAAGCGATCAATGCTGTCATTGGTCACAATGGCCGCCATGCTCAAGCCTGCACTCACGTCAATAAACACCTCAGCATTTACCGCGCCTTTAATCACGCCGGCAACCTTACCGGTGAACTGATTGCGGGTGGAATATACATATTCATCATCAGGCGAACACAGCACCACCCATGGCGCTTTAACCAAGGCGACGGCAGCCTTACCTACGCTCAGGCCCATCGCAGCCGTGCTTTCTTGCGTCACCATCGCGGTCACCGTTTGCTCATCGCTCAAGGACAGCACGACTTCGTCGTGGGTGGCACCCACTTTAATGGTCTTAATCACTCCGTGAAACTGATTTCGTGCAGACGTTTTCATCTCTATCCTTCAAGCGTTAAATAAACCCTATTATAAGCAATGACGTTAAATCACCCAAGTCAATGAGCATGACAATCATCATAAACCTGCTAGAATGGGCAATCAACTTATCTTCTTAGGAGTGTTGCGTATGTTTGCAGTCATCGGCGGCAGCGGTTTAACCCGTCTACCGGAACTCACTATTACCCACCGTCAAATCATTCGCACCCCTTATGGTGATCCGAGCTGCCCCATGGTGTTTGGCCACTTAGGTGATCGTGAAATTGTCTTTTTGGCCCGCCACGGCAGTAGCCACAACATCGCACCACATGAAATCAACTATCGCGCCAATATTTGGGCGCTGAAAGAAATCGGCGCCACCAGCATCATTTCCGTCGGCGCCGTCACCAGTACCGATGCCAACATGCCGCCTGGCAGCTTAATCCTGCCCAACGACATCATCGACTATACCTATGGCCGAGCCCACACCTACCATCAAGGCATGGGCAACCACGTCAGCCACGTCGACTTCAGCGAGCCTTACGATAAAGCCTTACGTCGCTTGATTTTAGCCACCGCGACGGCGGCTAAAACGCCCATCCAAACCGAAGCCGTCTACGGCTGCATGCAGGGTCCACGCCTGCCAACCAAGGCTGAAGTCAAAAAACTAGCGCAAGACGGGGCTCAATTATTGGGCATGACCGGCATGCCCGAGGCCGTTCTTGCACGCGAGCTGGGCTTGCCTTACGTCCACCTGTGTGGCGTAGTGGGCTGGGCCGCTGGCCGTCACCCCACAACCCAAGAGCAGGTGAAAAGCCCTGAACAGCAGGAGCAAGAGGTGATCTTAAAAATTCGCCAGCTGCTGCAACAGCTGGTACCGCCCAGTCCCGCCACTTCTGCGGTTTAAACAACAAAGCCACCTCAAGGGTGGCTTTTTAACGTCAAAGAGGCCTACTGGCTAGATGGTCAAACCACCGGTGACTTCTAAAGCCGCGCCATTGATGTAACTGGCGTCATCGCTGGCCAAGAAGGCGTACACTTTGGCAATCTCTTCTGGCTGCGCCAAACGCTTCATCGGCACGGCAGAAGCCATTTTGGCCATCACTTCTTCAGGCATGTCTTTCAAGATGCTGGTTTCAACAAAACCAGGGCAGACAGCGTTCGAGCGAATGCCTTTACGACCCAGCTCTTTAGCCCAGGTTTTGGTCATGCCAATGACGCCAAACTTACTGGCGGCATAGTTGGTTTGGCCAAAATTACCGTACACGCCCACCACCGAACTGGCGTTTAAAATCACGCCGCTGGCCTGAGCCAAAAACACATCGATCCAAGCGCGAGTCACATTATAAGTCCCTTTTAGATTCACATCGATCACGCGATCAAATTGATCTTCCGTCATTTTCGACAACTGGGCGTCCATCACGATGCCGGCGTTGTTCACCAACACGTCTAGGCGACCAAACTGAGCCAGCACCTGCTCCCGTACCGCGGCGATTTGATTGGTGTCGGTAACGTCCATCACCATCCCAACAGCCTTGCCGCTCAAGCCTTGACAGGTCAAAACCGCCACGTCGATGGCGTCTTGGTTCATGTCGCACACGATGACTTGCGCGCCTTCTTTAGCAAACTGCTGCACCGTTGCCAGGCCAATGCCTGCGGCGCCACCGGTCACCATCACTACTTTTTGTTCGAATCTCATGTTCTCTTCCTTTGTTGTGAAAATATTATGGCTGTTTGCGCAACAGACGCAGCGCATTACCCAACACCAGCAATGAACTACAGGCCATGCCAAAAGCCGCAATCCACGGCGTGACCACACCCATAATGGCCAAAGGCATGGCCACTAGGTTATACATCATCGCCCAAATTAAATTTTCTCGAATGATCAAACGGGTTTTTTTCGCCACCTGATGCGCCGATGCCACCAGTGCCAAATCATTGTTCACCAACACCATGTCGCCGCCCTCTTGCGCCACATCGGCGCCGCTGCCCATGGCGATCGACACATTGGCCTTAGCCAAAACCGGTGCATCGTTGATGCCATCACCCACCATTAACACCGACTTACCCGCTGCCTGTAAGGCATCAACATAGGCCAGTTTATCCTCGGGCGTGGCTTCTGCCGTATGGTCATCCAAACCCATGGTGGTGGCCAATTTTTGTACCGCACTCTGATGGTCGCCGCTTAACACGTGCACCCTCAGCCCCTGTCGTTGTAAATCGGTGACGGCGGCTTGAGCGCTGTCTTTGATGACATCATCTAAGGCAAACGCAGCCTGAAAACCTGTCGCATTACCTAGGGCCACGATGGTCGCTTCCGGCGCCCAAGCAGCTAAAGCAGCAGGTACGGCACCGGCACTTTGGGCTACGTAGCTGACACGACCAATACGCCACGCCTCGCCGTCCACTAAGGCCGTCAAGCCTTGGCCAGCGGTATTAACCAGCTGCGTCACCAACGGCAACGCCAAGCCTTCTGGCACCACAAAAGCACGCGCAATCGGGTGCTCAGACTGCTGTTCCAAGGCCGCCGCAATCAGCAGCGCCTGCTCTACACTGAGGCTACCCAATGGCAAAACTTCACGCACACTCATTTGGCCATGCGTCAGAGTGCCTGTTTTATCAAACACCACGTCGGTGACTTGGGCCATGGTCTCCAAAGCGTGCGAACGACTCACCAGCAGCCCTTGAGAGGCCAAATTACCCGTCGCCGCGGCCAAGGCCGCCGGCGTCGCCAGCGACAGCGCACAGGGGCAGCTGATCACCAGCAACGACACCGTCACCCACAGCGCCCGCTCAGCATCAACATAATACGTCCAACCTAAGAAGGTCAGCACCGACACCAATAGCAGCAAGGCCACAAACCAAGTGGCATAGCGATCGGCCAGCTCGGCCAGGCGCGGCTTTTGACCCAAGGCCTGATCCAGCAGCCGCACAATCGCCGCCAAACGCGTCTGATCGCCCGTTTTTTCGGTTTCAATGATTAAGGGGCTATGGAGATTTAACGTCCCTGCCGTCACGTGGCTGGCCACAGCCTTATCCACAGGGCGGCTTTCACCGGTCAACATGGCCTCATTGACCTGGCCCTCACCTTCACGCACCACCCCATCGACGGGTATCACTTCACCGGCCTTCACCAGCAACACATCACCGACCACGGCCTTCGCCACCAAGCCTTCAGTCACGTCTTGGCTGTGTGGATAATCAACCAAACGGTGGCAAAAAGCCGGCACCAGCTTGATCAATCGCTCGGTGGCATCGCCAGCCTTACGCCGGGCGATCTGCTCTAAATAACGCCCACCCAGCAGCAAGAACACAAACATCGAGATGGAATCAAAATAAATCCCGTGTTCGACCTTGGTCACCAGCGCATAAAAACTGGCTAGAAATGACAGCAACACGGCAATCGCCACCGGCGTGTCCATGCCCACCCGCTTGTTTTTTAGGTCTCGCAAGGCGCCGTGATAAAACGGCGTGGCCGAATACAACACCACAGGCAGGGTTAAAATCAGGCTGGTCCAGTGTAATAGCCATAAAAACGTCGGTTCAATCTCCCCCGTTTTAGAAATATACACGGGCACGGCATACATCATCACCTGCATCATCGACAGCCCCGCCACCCATAACCGCGTCAAAGCCTGTTTACGGCTTTTCTTGGCCTGCTCTTCAAAGCGCATGGCGTCATAGGGATGGGCGGTGTAACCCGTGCTTTGCACCCGCAGTAAAATATCCGACAGCTTCACCTGCGCCTCATCCCACAAGACGCGGGCGCGATGGGTGGTGAAATTCAGCTCCACGTTGATGACGCCTGGTAAGCGCAGCAGCTGTTGCTCGATCAACCACACGCAGGCAGCGCAGGTAATGCCTTCGAGCATCAACAGCGCCTCGCGCCGATCGCCTTCTTTCACCGACACAAAGCTAGACTGAACCTCGGCTAAGTCATATAGTCTGAGTTGGGCCAACACGTCCTCTGGCGGCAAGGCGGCCTTTTGGGCCTCTTGCGTGCGCTGGGTGTAATACGCGCCTAGCCCCGCATCAATGATGCTTTGGGCCACGGCCTGACAGCCCGCACAGCAGGCTGGATGAGACTCATCGTCAATGTGAATCGGCAAATCCAATGAGGCGGGCACGTCTAACCCGCAGTGAAAGCATGTTTTTTCCATGCGCCTAATTGTACGCTGTTTTGCCTATTTTCGCTCATCAATGAAATACGAATGGATCAGAAAGGACACCTCATGCAAGCATGGTTGATACACCAGCAAGAATTAGTTTTAGGCGAGGCCGAAACCCCTCAAGCACAGGCACGTGAACTCTTGGTTCGGGTTCATGCCTTCGGCCTGAACCGAGCCGATCTGGCCCAAAAAGAAGGCCGCTACCCGCCCCCACCTGGCGCCAGCCCTATTCTTGGGCTAGAAATGGCGGGCGAAGTCGTACACGCACCTGACAACAGCCGTTTTAACGTTGGCGATGCCGTCTTTGGCCTCGTCGCCGGCGGAGCCTATGCCGAATATGCAGTGTTGGATGAAGACATGGCCATGGCCGTACCCGAAGGCTTCAGCATGGCTCAAGCAGCCGCCCTACCAGAAGCATGGCTCACTGTTTTACTGAACCTCAAACACCTAGGCCGAATTCAAGCAGGCCAAAACGTGCTCATTCATGCCGGCGCCAGCGGCGTGGGCAGCACCGCCATTCAATACGCCAAACACTGTGGCGCCTATGTTTTGGCCACGACCCGATCGCCACACAAGCTGGCTTATCTCAGCGCCCAAGGCGCCGATGAAGCTTGGCTGGCCGATGATTGGCTACAGCAATTAGACGCCATTCAAGCCAACGGCGGCGTCGACTTCATCCTCGACCCTGTGGGCGCGCCCTACTTTGCCGCCAACCAAAAGCTGCTCAACCTTGACGGCAAAATGGTGTTCATCGGCATCATGGGCGGTCACAAAACCGATTTAAATCTTGGTCTCGTGCTGATGAAGCGCCAGCAGATTATCGGCTCGACGCTGCGCAGTCAGCCATTGGCATTAAAGCAACAGCTGACACAAGACTTAAAAGCCCTCCTGCCCGCCATCATAAACGGCCAGCTCACCACCTCTATTGACCACATCTACCCTTGGTCGGAAACGCCTAAAGCCTTGGCTGATTTAGAAAAAAACCGCAACAGCGGTAAATTAATCGTAACGCTTGCCTAAAACAGTTTATATTATGATAAGTAGGCAGATGCGTGAGTGTATGAATCTGCCTGTTGCAAGACTTTTAGCCACCATTCTCGGGCCAGGCCCACAGGAGCGCATCATGATAGATGGAAAAGGACTCTTCGATCAGCTGTTAAAAGCCGCCGGCAACATGACCCAAACGCCGGCCTCAAGCGCTACAGAAAACGCCAATACAGGCGCGACTGGCAGTGGTTTAGATCCACTGTTACAGGGCTTACTTGGCGGCATCGGTGGCGGCATGCTGGGTAGCCTCCTATCGGGTAAAAGTAATGGTTTAGCCAAATTAGGCGGCGGCGCTGCTTTAGCCACACTGGCCTACCGTGCCTACCAAAACTATGCCGCCAACACGGGCAAATCAGGCAACCTAATGGATTCGGTCAAGGGCTTATTGAACGGCTTTAGCCAACCCGAACAGTTCACTCAAAACGACCAAGACGGCGCGCGCAGCCAAGCCATGCTGTTGGCCGTCGTCAACGCGGCCAAAGCCGATGGCGTCCTAGATGAAGCAGAGCGCACAGCCATTCAGGCCCAGGTCAAACAGCATACCAATGACCCCAATGCTTTAGCCTGGGTTGAGCAAGCGCTGCAAGCGCCGCTTAACATCTCTGAGTTAGCGGCCTTGGCCACCAGCCCACAAATGGCCACCGAAATTTACGTGACCAGTCTAGCGGCCTGCGCCCACGGCGGCACAAACCCAGCAGAACAAGCCTATTTAGCCCAGCTACAGCAGGCCTTAGGCATTGATGACCAGCTCAAACAGGCCATTGAACAAACGCTTAAAGCCGCCTAAGGTGAACCCAAAAAAAACCTGTCCACTACGGACAGGTTTTTTAACGCCTCTACTCGACACGATCAGCCTTAAGTTACGCCCGCCTCATCCTGTAGCCAGGCCAAAAACTGCGCCACTTCTGGGCGTTTAGCCGTCTCGTGCAGCATCACTGCATAATAAGCAAAGCGAGCCGGCCATGGCCGCTCAATGGCCATCACTAAACGCCCCGTCTCTAGCGACTCTTGTGCATATACGTCCTGCACCAAGGCCAAACCCTGGCCCGCTTCTGCCGCTTTTAAGAGTAAAAAATCATCTTCAAAGCTGGTACCGCGCTCGGCGCGCTCATCTTTGCTGACGCCATGTGCCTGCAGCCAAAGCCGCCAATCGGCCCGATCGGCATCCTGTAATAGCGGATAGGCCAAGCAATCTGCCGGCACATTGATGGGTGGATAGCGCAGCAAGAGCTGAGGGCTCAATACGGGCACCATCTCGGGCGCTAATAGGCGCACGC
This sequence comes from Neisseriaceae bacterium, assembly GCA_017987415.1. Classification (GTDB taxonomy): domain Bacteria; phylum Pseudomonadota; class Gammaproteobacteria; order Burkholderiales; family Neisseriaceae; genus JAGNPU01. The sequence continues at coordinate 17,717 of JAGNTR010000017.1, read as the reverse complement.
TTTTCAGGCCTGGATAAACGCCTAAGCCATGGCGTAAGGCAATGTCTACCTGCTGGCGCTTGAGATCCACTAGCTTGGGCGTGGCCTCCACCCTCACTTCCACATCAGGGTATTGTTCGTGAAACCGATTCAAGCGCGGCACCAGCCAAGAGGCCGCAAAAGACGGCACCGTACTAAGGGTTAAGGTTGGCCGCGCCTTGGTGGCCGCCAATAGCTCGGTGACGCTGTTGATTTGATCAAACGCCTGGCTCAACACCGGATAAATCTGCTGGCCCGATGGCGTCAACACCATACCGTCGCGCGTACGCACAAACAGGCTGACCCCTAAATGGGCCTCAAGCTGGCGCAGCTGCTGACTGACCGCACCCGAAGTCACGTGTAAAACCTGCGCGGCAGCTTTAATGCTGCCGTGGCGGCTAATGGCTACAAAGGTACGCAGCGGTAAAAGGGGTAAGGGTGCGCTCATCACTTTAGTTTTTCTAAATCAAAAATGATCATCTTTGGGCTTAACGTTCAGACACACAAGGCCGAAAAACAAAATATTATTTATAATCAAAAAATTAAAAAAAAGCCAACAAAAATACAGCTACCAAGGCCCAAATCATACTTTAGTTAAACCATATTGAACAATACCATTGTGAACAGCGCTCAGCCACAAAAAACCCACGCTGTACGTGGGTTGTCATATCTATTTACCTCAATGGTTGGCCTAGACCACTAGCCTAGCGCATTCTTTGCCAGATAAACGCGCCGATGCCCAAAATGGCCGCCCACTTGAGTGGCTTATTCAGCTTACGTCCCTTGGTTTGGCTCAACACCAGCCGCGCCCACGGCCATAAGCTCATGGTGGCGCCTACTTCTGAAACCAAACGATAAGGCTTGGTCACCGTTTGTTTCATTTGAGCCGCATCGGCCGATATTTGCAGCCGCAGCGCCTCGCCCTTTAATTTCAACAAGGCCATTTCCACATCTTGACTTGGCTTCATCTCATCCTCCTCTACATCACTCATCGTCTAAGGCATCGATTCTGCCTTTTAAAGTGGACAAATCATTTTTTAACTCCACCAAGGTATCAGAGAGCAGCTGTTTCTGGTCACGCTTGCGGGCATTCATGCCCACCAACAGCCACACCATCACCAAAAGCGCCGCCACGGCCACACCAAAGAATACCCAAACCTTGGCTAACGGCGGCAAGACGGCATTCAGCCCCAGCAGTAAACAGACCACGCCAATCAAAGCGCTGATGCCCACTAGGATCAAAGACACCACGTTGGCCACCAGATTGTCTTTGTGCGTTTGCATCTCTAAGCGCGCCATCTGCACCCGCACGAACAATAAATCCAACACATTGCTCAGTAATCGATTGGCGCTCGCTCCAAACCCTAATCGAGCCATCGGCTTCTCCTAATAGCATTGGGGCTGCTTGGCCAGATAGCCAGCAGCCCCATGATTCATCATCTGATTAACGTCTAGAAACCAATAGACCCAATAAGAACCCTACTGCTGCGGCCACGCCGGCAAACTTATAGGGATTGTCCTGCACCAGCTGGTCGGTTTGCTTGGCCACTTCTTTGGCCCGCTCTACCACTTCGCCTTCTAAATCTTGCAAACGGCTTTTACAGTCAGCAATACGCTCCTGCAGGCGTTTCTTTAACTCTTTCGCTTTTGCGCTGCCATCATCGGCGGCAGACTCATAAAGCTCTTCAGCGCTGTCCAATACTTCGCGCACTTCTTTGATCAATTGCTCTTTTTTTTCCTCGGTTTTAGCGGATACTTTTTTACTCATAGTCATCTCCATCTCGATTTAAAAAAATGCTACATACTTAATAGACGGTTAATACAGCATTAAGTTCAACACCCTAGGCAAAAAAATCTTAGCCAAGCCTTCATCTAGCTCAGCCTAGCATATCACTAATGAATATTCATCATCTCATAAACCCCATTGATTGCCTACACAAAAAAGCGATTGCCTGCCTATTTTTACATTTATAGTTTAAATAGCCCTCAGATGCTGCGCCCATTAAAAAACCGCCCCGATCGTCATCGGGGCGGCTATGGGTCTTACACAAAACATGAATCGATTAGATCATGCCTTTGCTTTTCAATACGTCCATCATGGTGGTGCCTAGCTCAGCAGGGCTACGAGTGTAGGCAATGCCGGCTTGTTCAAACGCGTGGAATTTCTCTTCAGCAGTACCTTTACCGCCAGAAATAATCGCGCCAGCGTGGCCCATGCGTTTACCTGCAGGTGCAGTCACACCAGCAATGTAACCCACAACAGGTTTGGTCACGTTAGATTTGATGTATTCAGCGGCTTCTTCTTCAGCAGTACCGCCAATTTCACCAATCATGATGATGGCGTCGGTGTCTGGATCGTTTTGGAACAGTTCCAAAGCATCGATGTGGCTGGTGCCTGGGATTGGGTCGCCACCGATACCGATACAGGTAGATTGACCTAGACCAAGCTTAGTGGTTTGTGCCACAGCTTCGTAAGTCAAAGTGCCTGAACGAGAGATGATGCCGATACGGCCTGGTTGGTGGATGTGGCCTGGCATAATGCCGACTTTACATTCACCTGGAGTGATCACGCCTGGGCAGTTAGGGCCGATCAAACGCACGCCGCCAGTGTTCTCGATGTAACGCTTGGCTTTCAACATGTCGATGGTCGGTACGCCTTCGGTAATCACCACGATTAGGCTCACGCCTGAATCAACGGCTTCAACGATTGAGTCTAGTACGAATGGTGCGGGTACGTAGATCACAGAAGTGTCGGCTTGGGTTTCGCGCACGGCTTCAGCCATGGTGTCAAATACGGGACGGTCTAGGTGTAAAGAACCGCCTTTACCTGGGGTTACACCGCCAACCACGTTGGTACCGTAAGCAATCGCTTGCTCAGAGTGGAAAGTACCGTTTTTACCGGTGAAACCTTGAACCAATAGACGGGTGTTTTTATTTACTAATACGCTCATTATTTAATCTCCTTAGCTTAGGCTTTAACAGCTTCAACAATTTTTTGGGCTGCATCGGCTAAGCCTTCAGCAGGAATCAATGCCAAGCCAGATTCTGACAACAATTTGGCACCAATTTCAGCATTGTTACCTTCTAAACGAACCACTACAGGTACGGTTACGTTTACTTCTTTAACCGCAGCGATAATGGCTTCAGCAATCATGTCGCAACGAACAATACCACCAAAGATGTTGATCAACACGCCTTGTACAGATGGGTCGGCCAAAATCAATTTGAACGCTTCGATGACGCGCTCTTTAGTGGCGCCACCGCCAACGTCCAAGAAGTTAGCTGGTTGACCGCCGTATAGCTTGATGATGTCCATAGTGGCCATCGCCAAACCTGCGCCGTTCACCATACAACCGATGTTGCCTTCTAGGGCCACGTAGTTAAGGTCAAATTCGCTGGCTTTTAATTCACGTTCGTTTTCTTGTGATTTGTCGCGTTGTGCGGCTAATTTAGGCAAGCGGTACATAGCGTTAGAGTCGATGCCGATTTTTGCATCCACACAGGCCAATTCACCGTTTTCGCGTACGGCCAATGGGTTGATTTCAAACAAAGCAAAGTCGTTATCAACAAAAGCTTGGTAAGCACCCAACATCAATTTGGTAAACGCTTTGATTTGGTCGCCTTTTAGGCCCAAAGCAAACGCAGTAGCGCGTGCTTGGAAAGGTTGCATGCCCACTAGTGGGTCAACGGTTACTTTGATGATTTTTTCTGGGGTTTCAGCAGCCACGGTTTCAATCTCAACGCCACCTTCGGTAGACGCCATGAAAGTCACGCGACGAGTTGAACGGTCAACCACGGCACCTAGGTACAGTTCGCGCTCTACTGGGTACATGTCTTCACACACCAATACGCTGTTTACCGGTTGGCCATTGGCGTCGGTTTGGTAAGTCACCAAGTTGGTGCCAATCAAGCCTTTAGCGATTTCAGCAGCTTCTTCGCGGCTTTTAACCACTTTCACACCACCAGATTTACCACGGCCACCGGCGTGTACTTGGGCTTTAACCACGGCAAATTTGCCGCCTAAAGAATCGTATGCTGCTGCAGCAGCTTCTGGGGTTTCAGCCACAATGCCGTTTTGAACAGGCAAACCATAGCTGGCCAAAAGGGCCTTAGATTGGTACTCGTGTAAGTTCATGAGGGGTTCCTCTGTTGAAGTTAATATGCAGCTTAACGCTGTAATTGCGGGTCTGGTTTAGGCGGCGCTGGGCAGCCATTTTTTTGCCAAAATATAGCAGGCAAGCCCAAGGCCAAAAAGTGCCACCACCAGCCATCCTTTGCGCCTTGCCTTTGGTGCAAACGCATAAAAAGCAAGGCTAAAACTAAAAAACATGGCCATCATCACGCCCACCTGAGCGCGCTCCTTAAAGCGCTCAAAGGCGGCCGATTCTGCCAGTATGGTGTACACATGCATCAGCCCTGCCGCACACATGAGGAACACCCCAAGCGGCAGCATCAAGATGCCGGCGATCACCCTACTGGACTCAGTCATTAACCGTGAATCGCGCGTTTATCAGTGGCCAAGGCTGCTTCGTGCAGAACCTCTGCCAATGATGGGTGAGCATGAATGATGCGGCCGATGTCTTCACCGCTGGCTTTAAATTCCATTGCCACAACGGCTTCAGCCACTAGCTCAGACACCATTGGGCCAATCATGTGAATGCCCAAAATGCGGTCTGTTTTGGCATCAGTCAATACTTTGATGGTGCCTTGAGCAGCGCCCATGCTCATCGCACGGCCGTTGGCGCCAAAGCCTGAAGTGCCTTTTTTGTACTCAATACCGGCTTCTTTCAGCTGCTCTTCGGTTTGACCCACCCATGCAATCTCAGGGTTGGTGTAAATCACCCAAGGCACAGTGTTGAAGTCGAAGTGTGGTTTTTGGCCAGCAATACGCTCAGCCACGGCCACGCCTTCTTCGCTGGCTTTGTGCGCCAACATCGGGCCACGTACCACGTCACCAATCGCCCAAACGTTAGGCAAGTTGGTTTTGCAGTCGCCGTCAACGGCAATGAAGCCACGCTCGTCGATGTTTAGACCTGCTTCTTTAGCGCCAAGGCCTTCAGTGTTTGGCACGCGACCAATGGCCACGATTAATTTGTCAAACTCTTGAGTTTTGGCTTCGCCACCGACTTCATACTCAACCACAACGGTTTTGCCATTGGTGATTTTGTTGATTTTAACGCCCAACAAAATGTCTAAGCCGGTGTCTTTAGTCAAGGTGCGTAACGCTTCGCGTGCGATTTGTGCATCGGCAGCGCCCATAAATTTAGGAGCGGCTTCCAATACGGTTACTTCAGAGCCCAAGCGTTTCCACACTGAACCCATTTCCAAACCGATCACGCCAGAACCAATCACACCTAGACGTTTAGGGGCGCTTTCTAAATTCAACGCACCTTCATTGTCCAACACGTTAACGTTGTCGATCTCAACCAAAGGCAAAGGACGTGGACGGCTACCAGAAGCCACAATCACGTGGGTGGCCAAAACTTCTTCTTTGGCGCCCGCATTGTCCACTTCTACTTTCCATTTACCGTCTACTTGGCCGATGATTTTACCGGTGCCGTGTAGTGCAGGTACTTTGTTCTTTTTCAACAAGAACGCTACGCCGCCGGTTAATTTGTCTACGATGCCGTCTTTACGGGCAATCATTTTGCTGGCATCCATTTTGGCTTTGCCCACTTCAATACCATGATCAGCCATGTCGTGGCTGATGGCGTGGAATTGGTGAGACGATTCCAACAACGCTTTAGAAGGGATGCAACCCACGTTCAAGCAAGTACCGCCCATCGCTGGGGTTTTGCCATCTTTGCCTTTACCGGCATCGATACACACGGTTGAAAAACCCAATTGCGCTGCACGAATAGCAGCCACGTAGCCGCCAGGGCCTGCGCCGATCACGGCAACATCTACATTATGACTCATGCTTTATTCCTTTGTTATAAACTACTTGAGTGGTTGAACCCACCCAAACAGAAGGCAACCTTAGGGTTAAGGTTGCCTTATACTATAGATTATAGGTCCAAGATCAAACGTGCTGGATCTTCTAGCAAATCTTTAATGGTTACTAAGCTCAATACCGCTTCGCGACCATCAATGATGCGGTGATCGTAAGACAAAGCCAAGTACATCATCGGACGCACAACCACTTGACCATTTTCAACCATGGCGCGCTCTTTAGTAGCGTGCATGCCCAAAATAGCTGATTGTGGTGGGTTGATGATAGGAGTAGACATCATCGAGCCAAAAGTACCGCCGTTGGTGATGCTGAAGGTACCGCCGGTTAGGTCTTCTAGCGCTAATTTACCGTCTTTTGCTTTACCCGCGTAAACGGCAATTTGGCGTTCGATATCGGCCAAAGACATTTGGTCGGCGTTGCGCAAAATAGGCACCACTAGGCCACGTGGGCTGCCTACAGCGATACCGATGTCAAAGTAGCCGTGGTACACGATGTCGTTACCGTCGATAGAGGCATTCACCAATGGGAATTTTTTCAGTGCGGCGACGGCAGCTTTCACGAAGAAAGACATAAAGCCCAATTTCACGTCGTGCTCTTTCATGAACTGATCTTTGTACTTGTTGCGCAAGTCCATAATCGGTTTCATGTTCACTTCGTTAAACGTGGTCAAGATGGCGTTTTCGTGCTGTGATTGCAATAGACGCTCAGCCACACGTTGACGCAGGCGAGACATCGGCACGCGTTGTTCAGTACGCTCACCCAAAGCAACAGGGGCAACCGCAGCAGCGGCAGGTGCAGCCGCTTTAGCTGGCGCAGAACCAGCGTTTTGAACGTCTTCTTTCAAGATGCGACCGTCGCGGCCAGTGCCTTGAACATTGTTCAAATCCACGCCTTTTTCGGCAGCCATTTTGGCCGCAGCAGGCATTGCTACAGATGAACCAGCGGCAGCAACAGGGGCCGCAGCAGCCGCAGGGGCAGCTTCAGCAGCAGCGGCAGGCGCTGCATCACCGGCTTTAGCAGCGGTGTCGATGCGGGCCAATAATTGACCAGACACAACGGTTGCGCCGTCTTGTTCGATGATTTCAACCAACACACCTGCTTGAGGCGCTGGCAATTCCAACACCACTTTGTCAGTTTCTAAATCGATGATGTTTTCGTCACGTTCAACGAATTCACCTACTTTTTTATTCCATGTCATCAATGTTGCTTCAGAAACGCTTTCTGGCAACACGGGTACATTAACTTCAATAATCATATTTATCTCCTGATTTTTTGTGGCCACCCAGTGGCCGTCACTTGGTGGCTATTACTTATCAAAACTCAAGGCATCGTCCAGCAAAGCTTTCAGTTGCGCTTGGTGTTTACTCATGTACCCTACTGCTGGTGAAGCACTTGATGGGCGACCTGCGAAGCTCACGCTTTGTTTGCTGTTCAACAAGGCTTCGAAACGGTGACGCAATTGATACCACGCGCCTTGGTTTTTAGGCTCTTCTTGCGCCCAAACCACTTCTTTAGCATTGCTGTAACGGGCCAACTCGGCAGCCACTTCTTCGGTTGGGAACGGATACAATTGTTCAATACGCACAATCGCAATCTCTTTTTCCAAACCACGTGCTTCGCGATCGTTGAACAGGTCGTAATACACTTGACCGGCACACAATACCACGCGTTTCACGTCTTTATCTTGACGCTCTAGGGCGTCACCAATCACTGGGCGGAATGCCGTACCGTCGGCAAAGTCAGCCAGTTCACTCATAGATGCTTTGTAACGCAACAAACGTTTTGACATAAAGATCGCCAAAGGTTTGCGGTAAGGACGCATCACCTGACGACGCAATACGTGGAACATTTGCGACGCTTCAGAAGGCATCACCACTTGAACGTTGTGCTCGGCACACAATTGTAACCAGCGCTCAACGCGGGCAGAAGAGTGCTCAGGACCTTGGCCATCGTAGCCGTGAGGCATCATGATGGTTAGGCCTGACAAACGGCCCCACTTGGTTTCGCCAGAGGTAATAAATTGGTCAATCGCTACTTGCGCACCGTTGGCGAAGTCGCCAAACTGGGCTTCCCACATCACCAATTGGTCTGGGGCCGAGCAAGAATAACCATATTCATAAGCCAATACTGCTTCTTCGTTCAGGATCGAGTCGATCACTTCAAAGCGCGCTTGGTTTTCGGCGATGTTTTGCAAGGGGATGTATACGCCTTGGTCCCAACGCTCACGGTTTTGATCGTGCAACACAGCATGACGGTGTGAGAACGTACCGCGACCAGAGTCTTCGCCAGAAATGCGCACGCCGTTACCGTTGTTCACCAAGCTGGCGTAAGCCAGAGTCTCGGCCATACCCCAGTCTAAAGGCTGCTCACCGGCCGCCATGGCTTTACGGGTATTGATCAAACGGTTAATGGTGTTGTGTGGCTTAAAGCCTTCAGGCACGCTGGTGAATTTATCTGCCAAGCGTTGGATGTCGCCCAATGGCAAACCAGAATTAACTGGATGAGCCCAGTGGGTACCCATGTACGGCGTCCAATCTACGGCGTGTTGACGCTTGTAGTTGTTCAACTGAGTTTGCTCTACGTGCTCGCCTTTATCCAAAGCGTCGCGGTAGGCCTTAATCAAGGCTTCAGTGTCTTCTTTGGTCAACAAACCTTCGCTCACCAAGCGGTCGGCGTATAGCGCACGGGTGCCTGGGTGTTTGGCGATTTTCTTGTACATCATCGGTTGGGTCAAGAACGGATCATCACCCTCGTTGTGGCCCAGTTTACGGTAGCAAACTAGGTCAATCACCACGTCTTTACCGAAGATCATGCGGTAGTCTAGCGCCGCTTGAATCACGTAGCAGACGGCTTCTGGATCGTCGCCATTCACGTGGAAGATCGGCGCATTCACCATTTTGGCGATGTCGGTACAGTATAGGGTCGAACGCATGTCGCGAGTATCAGAGGTGGTAAAGCCCACTTGGTTATTGATCACGATGTGCACGGTACCGCCGGTACCGTAACCACGCGTTTGCGATAGGTTAAAGGTGCCTTGGTTCACGCCTAGACCAGCAAAAGCTGCATCACCGTGGATCAATACCGGCAACACGGCACGTTTGCCGCCTTCGCCGCGGCGGCTTTGACGCGCGCGCACTGAACCTTCAACCACAGGGTTCACGATTTCTAGGTGAGAGGGGTTAAACGCTAGGGTCACGTGTACCGCACCGTTTTTAGTCGGCAAGTCTGCGCTGAAGCCCATGTGGTATTTCACGTCACCGCTAGGCAACTCAACCAAAGGTTTGCCTTCGAATTCGCTAAACAAATCGCGTGGCTCTTTACCTAAGGTGTTCACCAACACGTTCAAGCGGCCGCGGTGAGCCATGCCAATGATGACTTCTTCCACGCCTTGATCCGAAGCGTTTTGAATCAAATGATTCAAACCAGCAATCGTGCTTTCGCCACCTTCCAAAGAGAAGCGTTTTTGACCCACGTATTTGGTGTGTAGGTAACGTTCTAGGGTTTCAGCAGCGGTGATTTCTTTAAGAATGTGTTTCTTGGTGTCTGCATTAAAGCGAGGCGTTGATAGATCGCCTTCAAAACGGTCTTGTACCCAGTGGCGCTCTTCTGAATCAGAAATGTGCATGTATTCCAAACCGATTGAACCACAATAGGTTTGTTTTAAACGTGCAATGATGTCTGACAAAGGCAGGCGTGCAGATGAAGTGTTTGAATCCAGGCTAAACTGAACCGCCATGTCCGCAGCCGTCAAGCCGTAATGGGCTGGATCTAGCTCAGGGAACACGGCAACGTCCATGCGCTCTAGCGGATCTAGAGACGCGTGGCGTAGGCCCAAAATACGGTAGGCCGCAATCAGGCGCAATACCGCTACCTGTTTTTGCATGGCCGCAGAATCCATGCTTTGGCTGGCCACGTGTTGTACCGTAGGACGCTTCGCCATTTGCACGAATGATTCTTGAATGGGGGCCTGTGGAATATCGCGTGCCACAGCGCCAGGCGTTAACACCAATTGGTCGAAGTATTCTTTCCAATGCGCATCGACTAGATTGGGGTCGTTTAAATATTGTTCATATAGCTCTTCAATGTATGGCGCATTGGAGCCAAACAAATAGGATAAGCTAAATTGTTCATTCATCATGGCATAAGCCCCTTAAGGTTAAGACAGTACAGACAAGATTTGGCAAAACCACTTACCGTTTATTACTAAAACCAAATGGTTTTACAAAACATTGCTGGTAAAAAACCAGTCAAAAAATGGTTGGCCACCTTAAGGCGACCAACCGCTTCAATCAATTACTTACGTGCTTCAGTGGCCACATAGTCGCGACGTTCAGCGCCAGTGTATAGCTGACGAGGACGACCGATTTTTTGTTGTGGGTCTGCAATCATCTCAGCCCAGTGGCTGATCCAACCCACGGTCCGTGCCAAAGCAAAGATCACGGTGAACATAGACACAGGGATGCCTAGTGCAGACAACACGATGCCTGAGTAGAAGTCCACGTTTGGATACAATTTACGCTCGATGAAGTAAGGGTCTTCAAGCGCAATTTTTTCCAAGGCCATGGCCAATTTGAACTTAGGATCGTCATGTAAACCCAGTTCATTCAATACTTCATGGCAGGTTTCACGCATGATTTTGGCACGTGGGTCCATGTTTTTGTATACACGGTGACCAAAGCCCATCAAGCGGTAACGACGCTCTTTCACGCCTTCCATGAACTCTTCTACATTGCTCACGTCGCCGATCTCGTCCAACATTTTCAATACTGCTTCGTTCGCACCACCGTGTGCAGGACCCCACAAACAAGCAATACCCGCAGCAATACAGGCAAATGGGTTGGCGCCAGAAGAGCCAGCCAAACGCACGGTAGAGGTAGAGGCATTTTGTTCATGGTCAGCATGCAAGATGAAGATGCGGTCAAGCGCACGAACCAATACTGGGTTTGGCACGTATTCTTCACATGGTGTAGCAAACATCATATGCAAGAAGTTGGCGGTGTAGGACAAATCATTTTTTGGATAATTGAACGGTGCACCGATTGAGTAGCGATAGCACATGGCCGCAATCGTTGGGATTTTAGAAATCATACGATTAATGGCAACGGTACGATGCTGTGGATTGTTGATGTCCAAGCTGTCTTGATAGAAGGCAGCCAAAGCACCCACCACACCCACCATCATAGACATAGGGTGAGCGTCACGACGGAAACCGCGGAAGAACCAAGTTAATTGTTCGTTCACCATGGTATGGTGACCAATCACGTGTTCAAACTCTTTCTTTTGTTCCGCCGTTGGCAATTCGCCATAAATCAACAAATAGCAAGTTTCAAGATAGTCGCTATGCTCAGCCAATTGCTCAATCGGATAACCGCGATAGTACAACTGACCTTTGTCGCCATCAATAAAGGTAATCTGAGACTCACAGCTTGCGGTAGACACAAAGCCAGGGTCAAAGGTAAACATACCGGTTTCTTTATTTAAAGCACGAATATCAACCACATCAGGGCCTAGGCTACCAGACAACACCGGTAACGATACTGGCTCTTGGCCTTCAACTGTTAAGGTAACGTTTTTTGACATGAACTTCTCCTTGTTATTATTACATTAGCTCGTCGCTTAAACCGCCCGCAGGCGGTTAATAAGCGGGAGCAACGCAGGATCTTCTGGTTCAGATTTGCCGTTCACAATGGATAAAAACTCTTGATCAGGTAAATCTAGTATTTGGCAAAATACTGCCAGCTCATCGTCGGTCAGCGCATCAAACTGCGTTGCCAAGAACTTATTCAGAACAATGTCTAGTTCCAACAAGCCTCGGCGCATGGCCACCCAACGAATGCGCCGTTTCGCCGCTTCGTCATATTGCGTCATACGGCACGCTTCAACATTATTTCTTTGATCTTGCCAATCGCACGGGTAGGATTCAAGTGTTTAGGACACACGTCTACACAGTTCATAATGGTGTGGCAACGGAACAAGCGGTATGGGTCATTTAGATCATCTAAACGCTCGTTGGTTCGGGTATCACGCGAATCCACGATGAAGCGGTAGGCGTTTAACAAACCAGACGGGCCCACAAACTTATCAGGGTTCCACCAGAATGAAGGACAGGCAGTTGAGCAACAGGCGCACAAAATGCACTCGTATAGCCCATCTAATTCTTTACGTTGTGCTTGGGTTTGCAAGCGTTCACGTTCAGGTGCTGGCTCATCGTTAACCACGTAAGGTTTGATTGAGTGATATTGCTTGAAGAACTGAGCCATATCCACAATCAGGTCACGGATCACTGGCAGGCCAGGCAATGGACGCAATTGAATCGGTTGTTTCAAAGCACGAACGTCGGTCAAACAGGCTAGGCCGTTTTTACCGTTGATGTTCATGCCGTCAGAACCACAAATGCCTTCGCGGCAAGAGCGGCGGAACGCAAAGCTGTCGTCTTGGGCTTTAAGCTTCACCATCGCGTCTAATAATTTAACGTCGGTTGGCTCTAACTCTAGCTCATAGTCTTGCATGTAGGGCTTAGCGTCCACATCTGGGTTGTAGCGATATACTTGAAAACGAAATTTTTCCATGTCTGTTTCCCCTTCCTTAGTACACACGTTTTTGAGGTTTGATGTACTCAACGCTCAAAGGTTTAGTGTGTACAGGCTTGTACGATAAGGTACCGGTTTCTGGATAGTAGAACGTGTGTTTCATCCAGTTTGCGTCATCACGCTCAGGATGGTCATCAGAGGCGTGGGCGCCACGAGACTCTTTACGTGCTTCAGCAGACACTAAGGTTGCCACAGCCACTTCGATCAGGTTATCCACTTCCAAGGCTTCCATGCGGGCAGTATTCCACACTTGGCTCTTGTCTTTGATTTCGGTCTTGGCCACGCGTTTAGCCAATGCTTTAATGCCTTCTACGCCTTCAGCCAACAAAGCATCAGTACGGAACACACCTGCGTGCGCTTGCACCATGCGTTGGATGTCGGTACGCACTTGGTCCACGTTTTCGCCATTGGTTTGGTTTTCCAAACGCTCTAAACGCGCCTTGGTCAACTCACCCGCATTAGCAGGCAATGGTTTGTGGTTTTCATGCGTGTTGATGTATTCAATCATGCTGTCGCCAGCTGATTTACCAAACACCACCAAGTCTAGCAATGAGTTCGTACCCAAGCGGTTGGCGCCGTGTACCGAAGCACAAGCACATTCACCCGCTGCGTAGAAACCATTAACCTTAGCTTCTAAATCGTCGCCTTTAGGGGCCACAACTTCGCCGTGGTAGTTGGTTGGAATACCGCCCATCATGTAATGACAGGTAGGCACTACAGGAATAGGATCAGTAATCGGATCCACGCCGGCAAACTTAATCGCGATTTCGCGAATGCCTGGCAGTTTTTCGATAATCTTATCGGCACCCAGATGGTCTAGCTTCAACAAAACATAGTCTTTGTTTTTACCGCAGCCGCGGCCTTCGTGAATTTCCATCGCCATCGCGCGTGACACCACGTCACGAGAAGCCAAGTCTTTCACGGTTGGGGCATAACGCTCCATGAAGCGTTCGCCTTCACTGTTCAGCAAAATCCCGCCTTCGCCACGTACACCTTCAGTAATCAACACGCCAGCACCGGCCACACCAGTTGGGTGGAATTGCCAGAATTCCATGTCTTCTAGCGGTACGCCAGCACGAGCGGCCATACCCAGGCCATCGCCGGTATTCATAAAGGCATTAGTAGATGAAGCGTAAATACGGCCTGCACCACCGGTGGCAAACAAAACGGCTTTAGCATGGAAAATAAAGGTTTCGCCCGTTTCCATTTCTAAAGCCGTCACGCCCACAACGTCACCGTCGTCGTCGCGGATTAAATCTAGCGCCATCCACTCCACAAAGAACTGGGTGTTGGCACGAACGTTTTGTTGATACAAGGTGTGTAGCATGGCATGACCAGTACGGTCAGCCACGGCACAAGCACGCTCAACCGCGCGCTTACCGTGTTCAGCGGTATGGCCGCCAAACGGACGTTGGTAAATCTTGCCGCTTTCAACGCGGTCAAAAGGCATACCCATGTGTTCTAGCTCAACTACGGCATCGGGCGCGCGGCGGCACATAAATTCAATGGCGTCTTGGTCACCTAGCCAGTCCGAACCTTTAACGGTGTCGTACATATGCCAATCCCAACGGTCTTCTTGAACGTTACCCAAAGAGGCAGAAATACCGCCCTGAGCCGCAACCGTATGAGAGCGCGTAGGAAACACTTTAGACAAAACAGCAGTTTTCAAGCCTGCTTTAGACAATTGCAAGGCAGCACGCAAACCTGCGCCACCACCACCGACAATCACGGCATCAAATCGACGAACAGGAAATGTCATTACAGCCCCCAAATCACTTTAACCGAGTAAACAAAACAGCCCACCAACCAAACAATTGTGGCGGTGTGCAAGAACAAGCGTAATGCTGCGCTTTGGAAGTAATCCATCCATAGGTCACGAATGCCCACCCATGCGTGCAACACCACCGCAATAAAGGTGACTTGCGTGAACACACGCACCCATGTTTGGGTGAAAAACGCCTGCCATGAAGTAAAGTCTTGCGGCATCGCCACCAAGAACAGCACCAGCAATACGGTGTAGATAATCATCAATACAGCCGTAATGCGTTGCATCAACCAATCGCGCAAACCATAATGGGCGCCTGTTAACTTACGATCTACCATAACCACGCTCCCAAAATAACGGTCAACGCCAAGCTGATCACCACAACTAATTTTGCAGTCATGCGTGCCGTTGGCAATTCCAAACCTTTGTGTGCATCAAGCAATAAGAAACGAATACCCGCGCAAAAGTGGTGCATATAGCCCCACAATAGGCCCAACAACGCGATTTTCACCAAAGGGTGAGCCACGAGTGCTTGGTAGCTAGCAAACTGTTCTTCTTGACTTAAAGTGCCCGCCAAAAGGTAGAGCAAGAAAGGGAGCGCAACAAACAGCGCCACACCGCTGATGCGGTGCATGATTGAAATGATGCCTGGAATGGGCAAGTTCATTGCGAGCTTGGGCACATCCAGGTATACAGGTCTTTGTTTTTGCATTAGGATTCCTTACAAACCAAATAAAAACACCACCGAAAAAAATAAACTTTGCCGCAAATCAAAACATGACGATTAGATTTACTTTAAAGTCTAAGGCCATAATTTACTCCGATTGGCCTTTTTTGACTAGTTTCTCACCTGATATCATTCAGCTTCTGTGCAGGAGCGTCAATTAAACACCCCTATCACTCAGATTCAGAAATTAAATGCAGGCTATAAAAATCAGTCAAAACCGTACGCTTACGCCATTCAATTGGTCGTTTTTGAACCGTTTCGCTTTTGCGGACCACCGTCAGCATCACGGCATTTGGCTCTTTCTTTAAAAGCAACGCTTCTTCTTTATTGATTGTAGACGTTAAAAACACTTCTTCTTTTACTTGCACACGTATCCCGTGTGCTTTTTGTAAACATTCATACAGCCCTGCGCTGTCCAACAAATCGCGCAGATTCAAACACTCTAAACCATCTAATGGTAGATAGGCCTCATCCAAAGCCACTACCTGAGCGCCGATGCGCCACAAAGACACAATGCGCCAAACCGGCTGTGAACGCTTTAAAGACAGCCCCTCAGCAATCAAGTCTAAGGCATGGGTTTTTTTGACGCTGAGAATTTCTTGTGCCGGCTGAGCATCCGCTCGGCGGCTGGCGCCATAAGCACGCAAAGCCAACCGTCCCCAATCGCTCATGGCTTTATGGACAAAAGTACCTACGCCCTGCTGCCGATACAACACCCCTTGCAGCACCAGATCGTTCATGGCCTTTCGAACCGTCCCCTGACTCACGCCTAACTCAGCCGCCAAATCCCACTCACTGGGAATGGCACGCAGTGGTCGATAGACACCAGCACCAATCTGCGCCTGAATATGGTCTATCACACTGACATAAAGTGGTCTTTTTTGGACGCTCGTAGCTTTCATAACACCATTTGTACCATGTTTGGCCATGACCTGTAAACTTAGTCTTATATAAGACCAATCTATACTCTTTTTAAAGTCATGCTCAATTAAGCCGACTTATCCACTTAACGGCATGGTTTTTTTTCTGTATGATTATCAAGTTCACAGTATAGACGTATCTAATGTGCACTGTCGTGTTCACACAACACCTTTATAAGCAGCCGGTGTCTGGCTTGGCATCCCAAGCCAATACGACAATGCTCCTTACAAGACGCCTTGTAAACAGGCAGTCGCTCCGGCGAGCCGTCACCCTGACTCTGAAATCATTGCGATGATTCCTGGATCACAGGTTACGCCCTCACCGACTCTGACTCAGTGGCATTTTGCCCACCTTCATATCAACTAGGAGATCGTTCACATGAAACAACCTGTTCGCGTAGCCGTAACTGGCGCTGCTGGTCAAATTGGTTATGCTTTATTGTTCCGTATTGCCAGCGGTGAAATGCTCGGCAAAGATCAACCCGTGATTCTACAGCTGTTGGATTTACCTCAAGCCCAAAACGCCGTTAAAGGCGTGATGATGGAACTACAAGACTGTGCGTTCCCATTATTGGCCGACATGTTCACCACCGACGATCCTGAAGTTGCTTTTAAAGACGCCGAAGTGGCCATCTTGGTTGGCTCACGCCCACGCTCTAAAGGCATGGAACGCGCCGATCTATTATTAGCCAACGCTGAAATCTTCACCGTTCAAGGCGCTGCCTTGAATAAAGTGGCCGATCGCAATGTAAAAGTATTGGTTGTGGGCAATCCAGCCAACACCAACGCCTACATCGCTATGAAGAGCGCCCCTGATTTGAACCCACGCAACTTCACCGCCATGCTGCGCCTAGACCACAACCGTGCCCTAAGCCAAATTGCCGACAAAGTGAATAAGCCAGTTAGCTCAATTGAAAAAGCGTTCGTATGGGGCAACCACAGCCCAACCATGTACGCCGACTACCGCTACGCCACCATCGATGGCGCCGCAGTCAAAGACATGATCAACGACCAAGTTTGGAATAAAGAAGTGTTCTTGCCAACCGTAGGCAAACGTGGCGCCGCCATTATTGAAGCGCGTGGCTTGTCTAGCGCCGCCTCTGCCGCTAACGCCGCCATCGACCACATCCATGATTGGGTATTGGGCACCAACGGCAAATGGGTAACCATGGGCATTCCTTCTAACGGCGAATACGGCATCCCTAAAGACGTGATGTTCGGCTTCCCCGTGACTTGTGAAAACGGCGACTACAAAATCGTTGAAGGTTTAGAAATCGACGCGTTCAGCCAAGAACACATCGACATCACCCTGAACGAGCTAAAAGAAGAACAGGCTGGCGTGGCCCACCTGTTTAACTAAGCGTTAAGCCAAACAAAACACCCTTATGGTTAAACCGTAAGGGTGTTTTTTTTACGGTGTCATGGCTTATCTACCGTCGCGTAGGGTGGGTAAAGCGTAGCCTACCCACCACTCCTAACGTACTCAGGGGCCCACATTTAAACCCCGCGTGGGTCACGACCCACCCTACGCTTAAGGGCCTACACTGTAGACGTAAAAAAAGCATAAGGAACGATACGATAAACCATCTTTTTTTGGTCAATCATCTACTGCATTCGCATCGAGGCATATTCATGCACAACCACCAGAGCCTCACCATCACTCTTTCAACACGTACCGAGACTGCTGCACCGACCACACATAAGTCACTCGCTCCCGCCCCTTACGCAGCTGTAAGTCAAAAAA
>JAGNTR010000016.1 GCA_017987415.1 Neisseriaceae bacterium | reverse complement strand
TGTCTTCCTGAACCCCAATGTTATACACCCTTTAGAACGAGTGTTCCACGGCCGGGAAGCTTTGATTTTTAACCGCTGCCACATAGGCTTCAAAAGCGCCCTGAATGCTGTCGCTCTCGGGCATAAAGTTACGCACGAAGCGAGCCGCTTTACCTGGGTAAACGCCCAACATATCGTGCATCACCAACACTTGCCCATCGCAATCCACGCCAGCACCGATGCCGATGGTCACGCAGCTTAAAGCCTCGGTGACTTTTTTCGCCAATTCAGCCGGCACGCATTCCATCAAGACAATGCTGGCGCCCGCGGCTTCATGCGCCTTAGCGTCGTTCATCAAGGCCACCGCAGCATCGTCGGTTTTACCCTGAACCTTATAGCCACCAAAGGCATTCACAGACTGAGGCGTCAAGCCAATGTGGGCACAGACAGGAATGCCGCGCTCATGTAAAAAGCGCGTGGTTTCTGCCATCCACACACCGCCTTCAAGCTTGACCATCTGTGCGCCGGCGGCCATTAATTCCGCAGCGGAGGCAAACGCTTGCTCCTTGCTTTGCTGGTAGCTACCAAACGGTAAATCGGCAATGATTAAGGCTTCTTGGTTGCCACGACAGACGGCTTCAACGTGGTAACACATTTGTGCCAGCGTCACCGGCAGCGTACTGTTGTGGCCCTGCACCGTCATGCCAAGCGAATCGCCTACCAGCAGCGTGTCGACTTGAGCGCGCGCCATCATGCTGGCAAAGCTGGCTTCGTAACAGGTCAGCATGGTGATTTTCTCACCCTGGCTTTTCATTTTTTGTAAGGTACTGATCGTGGTCATGGTGACTCCTTTATTTCTACAACCCATTAGCTGGGTAAGGTTTCATCCAGATTCAAGTAGCCGCGGCTGCCTTGCATATTGACAATGGCGTGCACCAACAGCTCAAAATGATCGTCGTTCCCAATGAAATCCATGTCGTCCACGTTGGCAATCAACACTGGCGCACGGGTATACAAATGGAAAAAACGCTGGTATTCGTCATTTATTTGCGACAAATAGCCCTCTGGAAACAACTTCCACGTCGCGTCGTCGCGACTGCTTAACTGCTTATTAATCGTGTCGTCAGATGCCTGTAAATACACCACTAAATTGGGCGCAGGATACTGCGGCATCACTTTTTGCGACAGCTCCCAATACAGCTTGCGCTCGTCTTCACTCAAAATAATGGTGGAAAAGATTTCGCCCTTTTCCAGCAAAAAATCGCTCACTAAGCGGCTGTGTTTGTCACGCTCAGCCGCCACCAGCTCGGCGCTTTCAGAGCGGCGCATGGCAAACCACAGCTCGGTCGCGAGGCCATGATTGGCGGCATTCAAATAAAATTGATTCAAAAAGGGATTCGATTCTGGCCGCTCAGACAGCCACATGGCGTCAAAATACGCCGCCAGCTTACGGCTTAAGGCCGATTTACCACAGCCAATCGCACCTTCAACAACAATGTAGGGATGGTTCATAAGGCCTTCATCTTCACAAAACGATCAACATCACACCGGCGTCGCCTCTTTGCGAACGCCCTCCATGCCTAGCTGAGCCGCCAGCTCGGCGGCCGAGCCGTATTGGCCCAAAACGTATTCTGGCGCCACTTCGGCCAAAGGGTGCATGACAAATCCACGCTCATGCGCGCGCGGATGCGGCAGCATCAAAAACTCAGTATCGCTGACCTGATGATCATAATCAATCAAATCCAAATCCAAAGAGCGGGGGCTGTTGGCAAACGCCCGCTCGCGCCCAAACGTTTGCTCAATGGCCAGCAGCGCCGTCATCAGCTCAATAGCGGTTAAATCGGTTTGCACCAGCGCCACCATATTGACAAAGTCCGGCTGGTCCAAATACCCCACGGGGGCCGTCACATACAGCGATGAAGGCGTCACACCATGAATGCCCTCATGCTCACGCAAAACCGCCAGCGCCTGCAACACTTGCGCCCGAGGGTTATTTAAATTGCTGCCAAAAGCCACAACGGCCGTATGCACTGCCTTAGTCATGGCGCTGCCCCGCCTGCTGTGGTGCGCCACGAGTAGCTGACTTTTGAGCGCCGCTGGGCTTACGACGACGGCGCTTAGGCGCAGCCGCACGCGTTTGGCCATTAGGCGCATCTTTAATCATCTGCACTTGCTCATCGCCATTGGCTTTTTGGAACTGCGTCCACCAGTCGGCCAACTCTTGCGGCACTTCACCTACCTGGGCGCGAATGAGCAAGAAGTCGTAGGCAGCACGGAAGCGATTCTGCGCCAAAAGGCGGAATGGACGGTTGCCCACGCGGGCCTCAAACTGAGGCTGCATTAACCAGATTTCACGCATGGTGGCGCTAAAACGACGCGGTACCGAGAAGCGGTGATCTAAGCTGTCCTGCACGTCGGCCATCGCCGCGGCCAAAGCCGGCACCGATTTTTGGCCCTCGGCTAAATAAGCCTGCCACTTTTCATACACTGGCTGCCACAGCAACGACGCCAACAAAAAGCCCACAGAAACGGGTTTTTGTTCACGTAAGCGCTGATCGGTGCTTTCTAGGGCAATGGTGACAAAAGGATTATTCTCGTCCTGACCCAACACGGCCTGCAGCAGCGGAAACACATCGCGCTGTACGCCTAGCTCATCTAAACGTTTTAGGCAGGCTTGCGCATTGCCAGAGAACAATAGTTTCAATAGCTCGTCGAATAAGCGTGCCGGTGGCTCTTGCGCCAACAGCGAAGCCTGAGCCGCAATTGGGGCCTGGGTCTTAGGCGCCAGCGTAAAGCCCAGCTTGGCAGACAAACGCGCCGCACGCATGATGCGCACAGGATCTTCTTTATAACGCTCAGCCGGGTCGCCAATCATCACCAGACGTTTGGCCTTAATGTCGGCCACGCCATCGTGGTAGTCTAAAATTTCTTGAGTCTTAGGATTGTAGTACAGCGCGTTACAGGTAAAGTCGCGGCGTAGCGCATCTTCCATCTGCGTGCCGTAGGTATTGTCCTTCATGATGCGACCCTGTTCATTCTGGGTCTGCACATCGCCACCCCTAAACGTCGTCACCTCAATGGTCTCAGGCCCCACCATCACATGGACGATTTTAAAGCGTCGACCAATGATGCGGCTGCGGCGAAACACCTTGTGCACTTCTTCGGGCTTAGCATTGGTCGCCACGTCAAAGTCTTTTGGCTCTATCCCCAACAGCAAGTCGCGCACGGCACCGCCCACCACAAACGCCTCATAGCCTTCAGCTTGGAGTCGTTTGATGACTTTTTCGGCCGCAAAACTCAAAGAATCGCGGGCAATTTTATGGCTGCCGTACGGCAACACATCAGGCGCTCGTTTGCCGGCCTGTACTTTTTGATTGAATAACTTCTTCATCCATTTTTTGATCATGGTAAACAACTCTTAAACCTAAGCCTTATAAGTATATTTTTTAAAAACCACGTATTATAACTTGAAACGGCCCTCATCCTATAAATAAATCGCCTGAATCGCTTAAATGATGCAGATAAAAATAGAGCCTTTGCCGTCAATCTGAGCTACAATAGCGCTCTATTGCTTACCTAATCATCGAAGGATCGACATGTACGTTTCAGAATTCACTAAATTCATGAATGATTATTTAGACCAAAACCAAGAAGTGGCCGAAGAGCGCATGACGTTGCGCGGCAAACTATGGGATGTCGAGCTCAAAAGCGACGAACAAAAAGGCTTTAAAGCAGGCAAAGTACCGAACAAACCTTACGCTTACCAACCTAAATAATACCATTATGTCACGCACGACCTGGGCGCTAGAGCCTGAATTAGCCGATTATTTATTGGCCATTGGCCAGCCTGAGGCCGACGTCCTCGCTCGGCTGCGCCAGCAAACCGCGGCCCATCGGATGGCCAAGATGAGCCTAGCCCCAGAACAAGCCCATTTACTGACTTGGCTGGTACAGCTGACCCAAGCCAAGCATTATTTAGAACTGGGCGTATTTACCGGCTACAGCAGCACCGCCGTCGCCCTAGCCCTTCCTGCCGACGGCACGGTAACGGCCTGTGACATCAACGACACCTTCACTCAACAGGCCCGCACCGCTTGGGCCGAGGCCGGCGTCAGTGACAAAATCACCCTGCACTTACAGCCAGCGCTGTTTACTCTGGATGAACTACTCGAAGAAGGCCGCCATAATCATTATGATTTGGCCTTTATTGATGCCGACAAGCCCTCTACGCCCGCCTATTTTGAGCGCTGCCTACAGCTGGTGCGCCCCGGCGGCATCATCGCCATCGACAACGTCTTATTAAACGGCCGCGTCTTGGCACCAGCCGACCCTAAAGACCCGCCCAGCATCGGCATCATGCAGGCCTTTAATGCCAGCCTACCGTTGGATCAACGCATCGTGCCAATCACGGTACCGGTGGGCGACGGCCTAACCCTGCTGTTAAAAAAATAACGGACTGACTATGACCAAGCTGCTCTTTCTAGCCTTAGGTACCAGCTTCATCCTCTCGGCCTGCGCCAGTTCTCAGAACCCGCCCGCCCAGGAACAGCCGACTTTAAGCGCCGCCCCAGAAGAGCACAAGTCCTACGCCAACAGCGTCCTCAGCGCCAGCATTGATGCCCAACAAGAGCGCATCGAGGCGCTAGAATATGAATTAGCCAAGCTCCAAACCCAAGTCAACGCCCTCAGTAAAACCCCGCCCAGCCCCGCCATCGATCTGCCGCCCACGCCCACCAAACCCAAACCTGAAGCCACCGTGCCAATCGATGAGCAGCACTATCATCAAGCCCAAACCTTACTACAACGTAAAGAATACGTCGCGATGGTGACCTTACTAAAAGGCTATGCCAACGGCGGCAACGGCAGCCTCATGGCGCAAAACAATATGTTTTTACTCGCCACGGCGCACTTTAACTTAGGCAATTGCGAAGCCTCTATCGGCATCAACCGCCGCTTCGCCAATGATTATCGGCAGCATCCCAACGCGCCAAGAGCGCTTTACAACATCGCCAACTGCCAGCTGAGCATGAAGCAAAACGATGTCGCCCACACCACTTTAAGAACCTTGATTCGCACCTACCCAAACAGCACGGAAGCGCAGCGAGCCAAGATTCTGCTGAAATAATTAACCAACCCACACCACCGATGAAAAAGGAACGTTTAACATGATTCAAGTAGGCATTGTAATGGGCAGCAACAGTGATTGGGACGTGATGCAAAACGCAGCAAAAATGCTGAAGCAGTTCAACGTCGCTTTCGAGACCAAGGTTGTCTCTGCACACCGCACCCCAGATTTGCTGTTTGATTATGCCGAACAGGCCCAAAAGCGCGGCCTAAAAGCCATCATTGCCGGCGCAGGCGGCGCCGCCCACTTGCCAGGCATGTTGGCCGCAAAAACCACCGTACCGGTATTGGGCGTACCCGTACCGTCTCGCTATTTGCGCGGTGAAGATTCCTTGTTGTCTATTGTGCAAATGCCTAAAGGCATTCCCGTAGCCACCTTCGCCATCGGTGAAGCCGGCGCCGCTAATGCCGCCTTATTTGCCATTGCCATGCTGGCCAATGAAGTGCCCGAATTGGCTGCGGCCCTACAGGCCTTCCGCCAAACCCAAGAACAAACTGTACTCAACATGACCCTACCAGAGGTTGACTAATGAACCATCGTACCAGCCCCATCCTTCCCCCTGCCATGTTGGGCATTTTAGGGGGCGGCCAGCTTGGCCGCATGTTCACCATTGCCGCTAAAACCATGGGCTATCGCGTGACCGTGTTGGATCCCGATCCACAAGCACCCGCAGCCGCCTTCGCCGATCGCCACCTGTGCGCACCGTTTAACGATGCCGCCGCCTTGGCCATCATGGGCGAATGCGCCGCCGTCACCACTGAGTTTGAAAACGTCAACGCCCAGGCCATGATCGATTTGGCTCAGCACACGCGCGTTTCTCCCAGCGGCGACTGCGTGGCGATTGCGCAAAATCGTATCCTAGAAAAAAAATGGATTCGTCAGGCCGGCCTGGCCACGGCCCCTTACGCCGTGATCGACACGCCAGAAGCCTTGGATCAAGACTTCGGTGCCTATCTACCGGGCATCATGAAAACCGCCACTATGGGCTACGATGGCAAAGGCCAAATCCGCGTCCGCACGCCTGAAGAAGTCGCCGCAGCCTTTGCCGAGCTCGGTCAGGTGGCCTGCGTATTAGAGCGCATGCTGCCGCTTCAAAGCGAAGTATCGGCCATCGTGGCACGCTTAAGCGACGACGAGATCAGCTGTTTTGCGCCTTCTGAAAACCAGCACAAAGACGGCATCCTCGACGTGTGCATCGTCCCCGCGCGCCTGCCTGAAGCTCTGCAACAGCAGGCCCAGAATATGGCCAAACGCTTGGCCAACGAGCTGAACTACGTGGGCGTGTTGGCGGTGGAATTTTTTGTACTCGACGACGACACCCTCATCGTCAACGAAATGGCCCCCCGTCCGCATAATTCCGGCCACTATACTTTAACCGCCTGCTTGGCCGACCAGTTTCAGCAACAGGTACGCACTTTATGTGGCCTCACGCCGGCCCAGCCAGACTTGCTCAGCCCCTGCGTGATGGTCAACCTTTTGGGCAACGAATGGCCCGCAGGCGGCGGCGAGCCCAATTGGGCACCGCTGCAACAAAGCGGCAACGCCCACCTTTATCTCTACGGTAAAGAAGAAGCTCGACCAGGCCGTAAAATGGGCCACTATACGGTTTTAGGCCCAGACACAGAGGCCTTACTGAGCCAAGCCCTGAACTTACAAAACACCCTAACCCAACCTTTGTAGGATTGCACACGATGACCTCCATCAGCCTTAAAAAGATTTACTCTGGTAAAGTACGTGACTTATACGAAATCGACGATCAGCGCATGCTGATGGTGGCCACTGACCGCCTGTCTGCTTTTGATGTAATCTTGGACGACCCCATCCCGCAAAAAGGCGAGATTCTGACCCAAATTTCTAATTTTTGGTTTGAAAAATTACAGCACGTCATCCCCAATCACTTCACCGGCGACACCGTTTACGACGTTTTGCCAACGGAAGAAGCCAAGGCTTTAGAAAAACGTGCCGTGGTGGCGCAAAAGCTGACCCCAGTTAAAGTAGAAGCCATTGTGCGCGGCTATTTAGCCGGCAGCGGTTGGAAAGAATATCAGCAAACCGGCGCCGTGTGCGGCCACGTTTTACCCGCAGGCCTACAAGAAGCTGCCAAGCTACCAGAAGTGTTGTTCACGCCATCGACCAAGGCCGAAGTGGGCGATCACGATGAAAACATCAGCTACGAAGTGTGCGAAAGCATCATTGGCGCCGACGTAGCGGCCAAAGTGCGTACCGCGGCCATCAAGCTGTACACTGAAGCCGCCGCTTTTGCGGCCACGCGCGGCATCATCATCTGCGACACCAAGTTTGAGTTTGGCCTCAACGCTGCTGGCGAATTGATCCTGATGGACGAAGTACTGACGCCTGATTCAAGTCGCTTCTGGCCTGCTGACGAATACCAAGTGGGCACCAACCCACCTTCATTCGACAAACAGTTCATCCGCGACTGGCTAGAAGCCAGCGGTTGGAACAAGCAAGCGCCCGCACCTAAGGTACCGGCCGATGTGATCGCCAAAACCAAAGAGAAATACCAAGAAGCCCTGACCTTATTGACCCAATAAAGGCGATGGTTTTTGATTTGGCCCATGCGTGCGCGCATGGGCTTTTTACTGTCTGCGTCTAGCCTAGAACGCCCGCACCACCCGAGATCACCCTTCCCATAAAAAACACGGCCTATGCCGTGTTTTTTTGACCCAACCTTGTCTTAAAAAGAAGATCCGTCTTCTTGCAAAAACGCAATTTCTTCTTCGCTAGACGAACGGCTCAAGGCCTTATTACGGTGCGGATAGCGTCCAAAACGATCAATGATGGCCTTGTGGCGCAGCTCAAAATCCAAGGTATTGGCATCGCCGAACTCAGTAAATAAGCGCACGGCTTCAACGTGGATCACCGCCGACTCGGAATGCATATAGGGCATTAACGCAAACTGCCGATATTCAGGCGACAGCTTGGCAAAGCCTGGCTGCTGAATCAACTCCTGCGCCAAGACTAAGGCCATGCCGTCTTGGCTAAATGCTTCACGCTGGTTGCGACAAAGGTTGCGTGAAAATTGATCGAGGACGATGATTTCCGCCACTCGGCCTTCTAAGCTGGTGCGCCAATGCGCCAGTTCGCCCTGCTTGGCCTGAGCCCACACTGGGCCAAACTGCTGGTGAAGGGCAGCATCAAAATCATCGCTCTTGGCAAACCAGTGCGGTCGGGTTTGCTCGCTAAACCAAAAGGTCAAAACGTTGTTCATTGCTTGCATGATCGATACTCCTCTTTGAGATGGTTTGAGTATAAACCATTTACTCTATTTGAGTCGGTTTATCCGCTAAAATCCTGCTGATTCAGGCACGTCCTGCTGTTCTAAATCAAGAACGCTGCGTTAAGTTTTTGTCCGCTATTCATTTTTCAAGCGTTATTGCATACTGTTTTCACACCGGCACTCAATCACGATGGCTGGGTTTATTTTAACCGTTAAAAAAGGAATTATGATGACCAAACCTTACATTCGTTTAGACAAAGACAACGCAGCGGTTTTATTGGTCGACCATCAGGCCGGTCTGTTATCTCTGGTACGCGACATTGATCCAGATAAATTCAAAAACAACGTTCTGGCCTTAGCCGATTTAGCTAAATACTTCAACCTGCCCACCATTTTAACCACCAGCTTTGAAAATGGCCCCAACGGCCCGCTGATGCCTGAGTTGACTAAGCTGTTCCCAGATGCGCCCTACATTGCGCGTCCGGGCCAAATCAACGCTTGGGACAATCAAGATTTTGTGGATGCCGTTAAAGCCACCGGCAAAAAACAGCTCATCATTGCTGGCGTGGTGACTGAAGTGTGCGTGGCCTTCCCTGCTCTGTCGGCTTTAGCAGAAGACTTTGACGTATTTGTGGTCACCGACGCCTCAGGTACGTTCAACGCCCTCACCCGCGACAGCGCCTTAGACCGCATGTCACAAGCCGGCGCCCAGTTAATGAGCTGGTTTGGCGTAGCCTGTGAGCTACACCGCGACTGGCGCAATGACGTTGAAGGTTTAGGCACGCTGTTTGCCAACCACATTCCTGACTATCAAAACTTGATGAATAGCTACAGCACCGCAACCCAAACCAAGGCCTAATCTGCCCACATCAAAACGCCTACGGCTGATCAGCCGTAGGCGTTTTTTTAACCTGCTTATTCTTCACACAAGAGCCGATATTTTTCGGTTAAGTAATCCAACAATAGCCGCACCGCCGGCAGCTGACCACGCCGAGAAGGATACACGGCATGAATGATTTCGCGCCGCGGCGCCCAGTCCGGCAGCACCGACACCAGCTCGCCGCAGGCCAGCTGTGACTGTATCATCAACAGCGGCAGCTGCACCACGCCCACCCCCACCAGCGCCGCTTCCCGTAACGCCATCATGTCGGTGGTCACATAGCGCGGACGATGGTGCAGCGCCACCTGCCGCTCATCTGGACCAAACAGCGTCCAAACATGGGCATTTTGTGGCTGGCCAATGGCCAAGCTGGGCCACTGGCTTAATTCCGCCGGCGCGCTAGGCAAACCGCCCATCGCCTCGACCAGTTTGGGGCTGGTCACCAAACACTGGCCGCGCTCAGCCAAAATACGCAACACTAAGTCGCTGTCTTCCAACGGCCCTGGACGCACCCGAATGGCCACGTCAAAGCCTTCCCCTACCACATCAACGGCGCGGTTATTGGCGTCTAAATGCACAATGATTTGTGGATAGGCCAACATGAATTCAGCCAGCATGGGCCCAATATTGGCGTGCAATAAGGCCACCGGACAAGACAGCCGCACCACGCCCTTAGGCTCGCTTTGCACCGATAAAATGGCCTCATGCGCTGCCTCGGCCTCCACTAACATGGCTTGGCAATGCTCGAAAAACGTTTGGCCAATATCGGTTAATGAAAAACGGCGGGTCGAACGATGAATCAAACGCACGCCAAGACGTTCCTCTAACAGCGCCACACGGCGGCTCAGCTTGGATTTAGGCACACCTAAGGCTCGGCCTGCGGGCGAAAAGCCACCGTATTCGATGACTTTCACAAAATAATATAGGTCATTTAAATCTGTCTGCATTTTTGCTCCATCGTTCTAATATTGAAACAATCAGTGCTGATTTTAGCGGCTACCGCCCTCTTTGTCACACATTTATAATCAACTCATCCTCATCAAACAGAACAATGACACAGAAAGGAAACGCCATGAAACAAATCAATGCAGTTTACAGCGCACCCCAAGGTCACTGGGTGGGCGATGGTTTTCCCGTTCGCTCATTATTCTCTTACCAAACCCTAGGCCGCCAGCTCAGCCCATTTTTGCTGCTGGACTATGCCGGCCCAGCTGAATTTACCCCGACCACTCAGGCTCGTGGCGTCGGCACCCACCCTCACCGTGGTTTCGAAACCGTCACCATCGTGTACCAAGGCGCTGTGGCCCATGAAGATTCTACCGGCGAAGGCGGTGAAATTGGCCCAGGCGACGTACAGTGGATGACGGCCGGCGCGGGCATTTTACATAAAGAGCACCATGCCCAAAGCTTTGCCCAAAGCGGCGGCACCCTACAAATGGTGCAGCTATGGGTTAACCTACCGGCCGCCCATAAAATGACGCCGCCACGCTATCAAGCCATCGTCTCCCACGACATCCCCACCGTGACCTTGGCAGATAAGGCCAGCACGCTGAGGGTGATTGCCGGTGAGTTTGAAGGCCATCAAGGACCAGCCCAAACCTTCAGCCCGTTGAATGTATGGGACATGCGTTTAAAAGCGGGTCAGGTGCATGATTTTGCCCTTACCGAAGGCGACAGCGCCGCCCTCATCGTCTTAGAAGGCAGCGTTTTACTCAACGGTCACACTTTGGTGAGAAACGCAGATTTGGCGCTATTGTCACAAGATGGCCAGCGGTTTAACCTAGAGGCCACGACCGATAGTCTGGTGTTGCTGCTCAGCGGCACGCCCATTGACGAACCGATTGCCGGCTACGGCCCCTTTGTGATGAACACGGAAGAAGAAATACAGCAAGCATTTAGCGACATGAAAAGCGGCCGCTTTGGCCAACTGATTTAATTTTAAGTTATTTAATCTCATATAAAGGAAACACTATGTTGACGCTTAAAAAATACGCTCTTGGCCTCTTATTTGCCCTACCCTTGGCCGCTCAGGCCGCGCCATGGGCTTTAGACGCCTCCCACACCCGCATTGGCTTTACCATCGACCATATGGGCTATTCCACTACTTATGGCCAATTCAAAGCCCATAAAGGCACCGTTGATTATGACCCAGCCAAACCGGCCCAGACTAAAATCAACTTCACCATCGACGTGAACAGCCTAGACAGCGACTGGAAAGCCCGTGATGAACATTTGCTGAACGCCGACTTTTTTAATGCGGCTAAATTCCCAACCATGACGTTTGTGAGCAGCAAATACACCCCTAAAGGCGGCAACAAAGCCACCGTTGAAGGCAATTTGACCCTGCTGGGCGTGACCAAGCCGGTCACCTTAGACGTCACCCTCAACAAGCACGAAGTCAGCCCACTGACTAAGTTAGACACGATTGGCTTTAAAGCCACCACCGTGATCAAGCGCAGCCAATGGGGCATGACCACCTTCTTGCCGGCGGTAGCGGATGAGGTCTACATCAGTATTGATGCAGAACTCAATCCAGCTAAATAAAGCGAGGTCTATATCAGCACTGGTGCAGAACTCAATCCAGCTAAATAAAGCGAGGTCTACATCAGCACTGATGCAAAACTCAATCCGGCTAAATCAGCATCGCCTGAGCTTTGAACTTTAAGTTTCACCATCTTCAATGTGGTTTAAACCCTGCCCAGCAGCCGCTAGGCAGGGTTCTTTTTTTGTATTAGCGCTGCCTCATCCCCCATGCGCCTCATGCTGGTTGGCCGCGATCGCTGCCTGCACGCGGCTGCGTAGGTTTAACTTTCTGAGGATGTTTTGCACATGCACTTTGACCGTGTTTTCCGACAGACTCATCTGATCCGCAATGATTTTATTGCTGATGCCTTTGGCAATATAGCCCAGTACCTCACGCTCCCTTTGCGTCAGGCTCGCCCAATCCATCTGCTGGGCCGGCGGCGCGGCGCCTAGTTTAGGCGCCAGAAGCTTCATGCTGATCGCCTGCGACACCACTCGCTCACCCGCCATGGCTTGATGGATGGCCGCGATCAAAAACTCAGTGTCCACGTTTTTCAACACATAGCCCATAGCCCCCAGCGCCATGCATTTTTGTAAATCGGCCGCATCTTCAGAAATGGTCAGCATCAGCACCGGTAAACTAGGCTGATGATTCAACATCTGCGCCAGCGCCTCTAAGCCATTCATCAATGGCATGTCTAAATCCAGCAGCACCACATCAGGGCGGCACTGCTTGGCCAGCTTCACCCCTTCTAGGCCATCGGTGCCCATCCCCACCACAGTAAATTCGGCCACCTGCGTCAACAAAAAGCTAAGCCCCTGTCGAAACAGGGCGTGGTCATCAACCAATAAAACGTGTACAGGCTTTTGCGGCATACGAATCTATCTTTCAGAAGCAGGAATGGTGAAATGAATTTGGGTGCCGCATCGAGGCTGCGACACAATGTCAATGTGGGCGCCAATTTTATCGGCGCGCTCTTGCATGATGGCCAGACCAATGTGATGGCCCTGCGCTTCGGCCTGCGCCGCCACTTTTTGTCGGTCAAAGCCGAGGCCGTCGTCGACGATGCTCATTTTAAAGGCCCCATCGTCTTCTATCAGCACCGATATAGACTGCGCCTGAGCGTGTTTGCCGATATTAGACAGGGCTTCTTGCAAAATAAAAATCACTTGAATCTGCTGCTGTGCATTCAGGCTCAATTCATCGCTGAGCACATAGGTTTCGATCGGCACGCCAATGCGTTGCTGATAGCGCTCGATGACGCCCTCAATGGCCTCGGCTAGGCTCAGCTCGCTCAAACGAGTGCGAAAATTACTCAATAGTTCACGAACATCTTCATAGCAGTGCTGGATGCCGTTTTGAATCAAGGTCAGGTTGGCCTGCAGCGACAACTGCTGCGCCAGCAGCGGGCTTTTTTGTAAAATCTGAAACTGAATGCCGAGAAACGACAGCGATTGAGCAATGCTGTCGTGCAACTTTTGCGCCATCAGATTACGTTCGCTCAAAACAGCGTGCTGCTGCTGTTGGCTGGCCAAACGGGCATTTTCTTTGGCGATGGCCAGCTGGCTGCCCAAAAGCTGCAGCAGCCGCTCATCCGCCGCCGCAGGCTTCTGGCCATTCTGAAGCGCCACCGCCAGATAACCTTGGCTGGCCTGCCTGTGCCCCAAGGGCAGCAGCACCAGCGTCACGCCATCAGCGCCCTCACTAAGCACCAGCTCGGCGCGCAGGCTGACCACTTTGCACGATCCAAGACGCGACTGTAGCTGCGCCAGCAGCCCTGCATTCAACCCTTGCGCGCAGCCTAGGCGCAGCCCAGCTGGCGTGAGCCAAAACACGGCGCCTCGGCTACTGCCCATCAGCGGCAAGGTGCGCGCCAAAAACTGGGCCACCACCTCGGGGCCAAAGTCATGCTGATGCAAATACGACGTGATTTGGTACAGCATGGCCCAATCATGCTTTTGCCGCGCCAGCGCTTCGGTTTTACTGGCCACTTTGTCTTCTAGATGGGCATACATGTCCTGTAAATTAGCTGCCATTTGGTTAAAGCCTTCAAACACAGCGTCAAACTCATCGTGACCGCGCCGATACAGCTGGGTGCGTAAATGGCCGGCGGTCACATCATGAATGCCTTGATTCAGGGTTTTCAACGGCGTCAACACCAGCCGCCGCAGCAAGAAAAAACTCAATAAGGCCGATCCTAAAATCAGCGCCATCAACCCCATTCGAATGATGCGCAATTGCTGAATGCTGTCGGTATTGGCGGCCTCAATACGGTTGGCCTGTTGGTTAATTAAGGCCGTCAACACATCGGCCTCACGCATCAAGGCTACGCTGGAAACCTCAGTCGGCGCAGCCAGCTCGGCCAATAGGCGTTGCAACGGTGGACCTAAGGGCGCCACAACGCTCAACGTGGCCTGTGGCTGCTGCAACCGCTGCCAGCTCGCCAACACCGTCAAACGCTGCTGGGCTAAGGCCTGCACCTGCTGAGGCTGAGCCTGCAAGGCCACCAGACGATACACCTCTTTACTCAAAACCCCCATTTGGTTAATCGCCACGCCGCGGTCTTCCAGCTGCCAGGTAATCGACACCGTCATGCTGACAAACGACAGCACGCACAGCGCCCACAGCACAATGGTGAGCAGCAGTTTGGCGCTAAGGCTGTGTAAGCGTAAGCGCGGCGGCCAGCGGCGCCAGGCGCGCGTAGGCAAAGGCATGAAAGCAGACATAAAGGGCATGAAAAATCCTTATTGTAAATGATTCTCAATAAGATTGGTGCAATATCTGCCTACCACACCCAATAAAACATGGCCTTGGCCAGAATCACAATGCACACCATGTGGGTGAACACGCTCTGATGCAGCCGCTTAAAGTACAGGCCTCTGAGTTTGCCCTTACTGCGCAAATACATGGCGGTGCAAAAATGGCCAAACACGCTGATGGCGATGAGGATTTTGATGCCCAACAGCAGCCCAAAGCTAGAATTTCTAAAATCGGCCAAGGCCGGTAAATAATTGAGCCACACCATGCCAATGCCGGCACTGTAAAGCACCAGCAGCGCCCACGGCATGACCTGACGGGCGCGATTGCCGACGGCGCCTTCCACAGCGTCCATAAAACGAGGCGATACTTTTTTACGCACGCCTTCTAAAATCAGCACTTCAAAGAACACGGCGCCGATAAACATCAAGGCCCCAAACAAATGCAGGGTTAATAGGATGGGATAATATTGGTGCATGACTGCTCCTTATTTTTGGTGAGTGGTTAAAAATTGTGGCGTAGGTTCAGGCTGAGTTCATTTTGGCTGTAGCCATAAAACTGGCTGTTGCTGTGGTTGACCACGCGCTTAAGCTGTAGCTCTGGGTAAACGTTGCGATAGCGCCATTTGAGTACCCCGACAGAGGCCATCAACAGGGTTTGTCGGTCTTGCCGACGCACGTCTAACATGGGCGCATAGGCGTCGTAGTCACTGCGCCGATGCAGGGCCAGCGCATTCACGTAATAGCCGCCGTCAAACAGCTTGTAACCGCCGCTGCGCAACAGAATTTCCTTGCTGCTGGACAGGGCTAAAGGGTATTTTTTACGTTCGACGTCGGCGCTTAAAAACCAGCCAGCCTGGCTGGAAAACGCATGATTCACGCCCACCCCTGCGGTGTATTGACTATAGTCGGCGTACCACTGACGCTCTTGGCCGGCGTAGCGCACCCGCTTGGCTCGCGCCTGAGCATTAACCCGCCAGCCTTGACCCAGCTCGCGTGACCACTCTGCCTCCAAGCCAAACGCCCAGTAATGGGTATGGCCACCCCGAAAATAATGTTCCAGAACCGGCGTGACCGTGTAGCTGCTGCGGGCATCAGCATAGCGGTAACCCGCGGCCACAACCGTGGTGTGGTCGCTGTAGCGCTGGGCCGTACCGTCTGTGGCCGCGGACAGCTGATACTTGGTGCCATAGGCTAAAGGCTTAAACACCCAGCTGTGGTGTCCGCCCATAGACCACTGTTTACTTAAGGCCAGCTGATAACGCTGAAACATAGCGCCCTGCGCTTCTGGCAGGCGCTGATACAGCCAGCACTCTGTACCCAAGTAAGCAGCACAGCTACTGCCGCCCTTGGCTTGATTCACATTATTGTTGTAGCCACTGCCCACGCTCAACGAGCCATGCCACTGATCCCGCTCTTTAAGGTGATCCATATGGCTTTCTACCAGCCCGGCCGTCACTGGCGGCAAGTC
Source organism: Neisseriaceae bacterium (assembly GCA_017987415.1). Taxonomy (GTDB): domain Bacteria; phylum Pseudomonadota; class Gammaproteobacteria; order Burkholderiales; family Neisseriaceae; genus JAGNPU01. The sequence continues at coordinate 11,415 of JAGNTR010000016.1, read as the reverse complement.
TTGCTGTAAGACTTGGCCAAACGTCGCCAGCGCTTCTGGATTTTGATGGTCTTCGGTGTACAGCCGCGCCAGCTCTAGCTGGATACGAACGTCTTCCGGCGCCATCGCCTGAGCCGCCTGGAGTTTTTCTATGGCCAAGCCCACTGCATGCTGCGCGCGGGCCATCAGGCCTTCGGCCAACAGCACCAGCTGTGGCTCATGTTCGGGCAAGGCGCGATAGCGTGCGAGGAACGCAGTCACCTTGGCCCATTGTTGGGTATTTAGGGCGTAATACAGCCCACGCGCCAGGCCTTCGGCATCGTCGCCGACGCGATACAGCTGGCCATCAATGGTGATGTGCTGGGCGTCGCCGTCCATGGCTGCCGGCCATTGGCTTTGGCGCTGTTGCTGTAGCCGCCAGCTCAGTTCATCCTGCAAGCGGCGGGTGTCATCCTCATCGGCCCGAGCGGCGCTCGCCACCAGGCTCAAGGCCAAACAAATAAGCATTCGCTTCATGGGCATCATCGCGGTTAAAGCCCAGCGGCCCGAGGCCGCTAGGCTGGCTGAGGTTAGGGGTTAACGTTTTTTACCGCCAAAAGCAATGGCCTCGCTGGCCCCACCGCGCTCGGCAATCCCAGCCAGAGCCGCGGCGCCCGCACCGTAGAAGCGTCCTTGAATGCCATCGGCTGCACGGCTAAACGTCCCAGTGGCGTTCTGGATATCCGTATTCGCAAAATTAAGGCTGTCAGCACCTCTGGTTAATTGGCCTGCCATCTTGCCTGTGGCGCCCGTCCCGAAGGAAGCGGTTAAAGCACCGGTGTACACATCGTTTTGCCCAGGCGTGTGCTGATTCAAACCAACCACGTCATAGGTGGCCGTAGCCAGACCGGTGGTGTTACCGGTTGGATTTTCCCCCACGTACCAGACGGTTCGATCGGCGCTGGCCAAGTTTAAATTGGTATCAGAGCCGGTACTGGGCGCGCTTGCGCGCGGCGCCCACTCACCGAAATACACCGCCGTATCGGCTGGTAGGTCGGCCACTTTAGCCATCACCAAGCCGCCAAATTTCGGCGCCAAAGGAATGGCAGGATCGGCAATTTGGCGAATGCTGTACACCTCGGTGTTGTGGGCGCGCTGCTCATACCACACCTGCCCCAAAGTAGGGTTATTAAACAGGCCAACCACAGGGTTGACGTCTTTCAAGGTGAGGTATTTCGGATTCAGCAGGCCATTCACGTTGGCGTCGGCCTGTGCGTTGATCGGGGTTTGGGCATATTTTTGGCGAATGTGTTTGATGGGGCCGTCGGCCAAATTGAGGCTAAACGAACCATTAATCGCAATGCCCGCCTTGCCCGCGCCAAACGGCAACACGCTAGACACGCCTGTTACAATATGGCTGCTCGAAGAACCGCCCTCTACCACCGCGGCCGAGGCCACACCGAACGAACACATTAAGGCCACGGCCAATAGGGTTTTAGTCATGATGATTTCCTTTATTAAGGTCTTGCAGTGAAGCCACGGCCCTTAGGGGCCGCAGCAAAAACGGCGGCGGTGGCTAGGTGTTCATAAGCGCCGTGGTCAGGCTCAGCCTGCCCCGGCATGCATGTCGTTATGGTTTAAAAGCTGCCTTTGAGGCCAAACGTGACCGTGCGCCCAGGCCCCGGCGTGGGCACATTGGACATGGGATCAAGGTAATAGCGGTTGGTGAGGTTGGTCACGCCGACATTGACGCTGACGTTTTTGGTGACGTCGTAGCGGCCATAGAGGTCGGTTAAAAAGACCGAACGCCAGTGGTAGGGCTTGCCGGTGGTGGTCATGATGTCGCCAAAGCCCGACTGCATCATTTTTTCGTAGGCACTGCTGTCGACGCTGCTGTGGTAGATGCCGCGCACGCCCATAGACAGACGATCATTCAGCAAGCGCGTACCCAGATCGAGGTTGACTGAATACTTGGGCTGTAAGGCCTGATAAAAACGGGTGGCGCCAAAGCCCCCTTCAATACAATTGGGCACGCGGCGCAAATAAGGATCGTAGCTAAAGGCCAAATCACGGTCACAGGTGACTTGCTTGAGGCGGTAGGTCGCGCCTAGGCTAGCAAAAAAGCGACCGCTGTCGAGGCGGCTTTGCAGCTCCAAGCCTTTGCTGATTTTTTTGTCGTACTGGGTGATGCGCTTATCGGCCGTGGTGTCCAACACGTTTTTAATGGTGTTGCTGAAATAGGTCAGGCGCACGTCGCCATACTGTAGCGCGCTCACGTAGGGGCTGAAGTCAAAGGCATAGCCCACCTCCCAACTGATGCTGCGCTCGGGCTTAAGATCCATGCCCGGCGTGGTGATGGTGTCAGACACGCCCACTTCGGTGGCCGTGGCCTCATAAATACTGGGGAAGCGCGTCATTTGCGCATAGCGGGCAAACAGCCGCTGCTGTTCGGTCACGTCGTAGCTTAGCGCCAACATCGGCGCCCAAGCGTCACCACGCAGCTTTTGCGGCCGCTGCCACTTTTGTTCCTCGCTGATGGGGGTTTGAATCACACCGGCAACGTTATCACGACTGTCGTAGCGATAAATCTGCTTCCTAGCCTCGGCCTTACAGGTTTCGTAGTCGCCTAAAGATTGACCACTGCTTGTCAAACCTGGTTTACAATGGCCCCCTTTGCTATAAATGTCGGCGATTAAATACTCATAAAACGCACCGCGCTGGCCCTGAGGGTTGTTGACTTTACGATCCAGCATCTCTGGCGTGATGTCCACCACCGAGCTGTCTAGCTTACCGTTGCGATACGGCACCACAAACTTCTTGATTTTGTAATAGGCGCGTTCGTCGTTGCCTAGCGCCAAATTACCGTTGGTTTTAACGGCTAAATTATAATAGGTGTTATCGTATTGGTATTTTTCTGTAAAGGCTTTATCCAATTCATTACGACGATCCATCGCGGCATGCCAAGCATCACTGCCGAATGTCTCAGCATTCCCCGCTTGATCTGCTTTGACAACGACATCCCAGTCCTTGGCCTCCTCTTCGCCCATCAGCTCGTAATACGGCAACTGCACGCCGCTGATGTAAATGTCGCGCCCCCCACCAAAAGCATAGCGTGGGTCTTTATTCGCGCGGGCTTCATCTAGGGCATCGTCAAATGCCCAAAACTTCTGATAGCGTAAGCCAGCCTGCACGTTGAGTTTGGGCGTGGGCTGCCAATCGAAGCTGATGCTGCCGCCCCACTCTTTACGGCGGCCGCCGCGCGGCCCTGCCATATTGGTCAGGCCAGTGACCATGCCTTCCATATTGAATAAGTCGTCGGAGTTGCGAATCAGATTTTGCTCGCGCAGCTTCTCATACTGCACGTCGGCAGACACCGTCATGCTGAGCTGATCGCTCAGGCGAAAGCGGTTGCTGATGTCGGCCCCGCTGCGGGTCACCTTGGTTTGCTGTAGCGCGCCCGCGATGACGGCATATTGGCCATTATCATTGGGAAAATAGCTGTCTTTAATGATGTCTTCACGGCTGGTGTTGGCGTCAAACCCCCACATCGCCCCCACGTCGGCACAAGATTCAGCCCACGCAGATGCGCCTGGCGGCAGCCGGTTGCGCACATTACACCAGTGCCAAGCGTCGTACATTGGGTCTTGCTTGGCGCTGGCCAAATTCATGCCGCCGCTTTGATGGCGCTGGCTGCGGGTTTGGGTACGCCACAGATTAAACTGTAGGTCTACCCAAGGGTTGTCGTCCGGCTTGAAATCGTAGCTGAGTTTATAGGTGTCGCTTTTGATTTTTGAATTAATGCCTTGCAGCTGCTGCGGCGGCCGCTTGTCGGCCATATAGGCATTGTATTCGTCAAAATTCAACTCCCAAGTCATCTGAAACGGGTTGATTTCGCCAAACTCAATGTCGTTGCGCATGTATTGCAGGCCCAGCTTATGGCCATCGCCAAACTGCCAATTATTTTTCACCAGCAGGGTCTTGGTTTCGGTGCCGCTATTGAACACTTCGCCGCCCGGAGCATAAATCTTGGCCATATTGGGAATAAAGGCGTCTGCCGTTTGACAGGCGGCGCCACACCCATCTAATTCATAAATGGGATTGCTGCGGTAGCCGCCTGCACCGCGGCTACCGGCAAAATAATTGCCCTTATTGCGGTGGCTATAGGCAATTAAGCCATCAACATGTTCGGTGGCAAAGGCCGCCGCCAACATGCCCGACTTATCGTCGCCAAACTTGCTGCCGCCGCTGGCTTTGGGCGCCACGTCGTCGTCAATGAGCAAGGCCTGCGGCGTGATTTGATTGGTGTAAGGGTCGTAGCCGCCACCTGCGCCATCAGCAGTCGCACCGCCGGGTAAGGTACGGTAGTCAGACCAGCCAAGATATTCGCCCAAGCGGCTGCGTGATTTGGTGGCGTTATTGCTGAGTTCGCCGCTGAGCTGTACGCCCCAGCTTTTACCTTCGGGAATGATGTCGCTGGGCTCAATGGTACGAATGGCGATGGAGCCGCCTACGCCGGGCTTCATGCCGCGGGTGAGCGACGGGCTTTTCTCGACCGTGATGCTGCGAAACAGGGCAGGATCGACGTAGTTACGGTCACCCACGCCATAGTTGTTGAGCCACACGTCGACGGTTTGTTCGGTGCCATCGATGGTGACGGGGATGCGCCCCTTGCCGGTCACGCCGCGAATATTGGGGGTGATGGCGCCGCCGGCGGTACGGGTGTTCATATTGTAAACGCCGTTTAAGCCTTTGAGCACGTCTCCAGCTGCGTTGACCTGATACCGGTCTAAATAGTCTTTGCCCAGGTAATCATTGGCCACGTTTTTACGAAACACCGCCGCAGCACCCTTCTCGTCCTGACTCAAGCGCTTGCCGATGACGGTCACATCATCAATCGCCTCGGCCTGCTCTTGGCTGATGGCCGTTGTTTTCGGCTCGACGGCCCATGCCTGACCATAACAGCTCAGGCCTGCCATCAGCAGGGCCAATAATTTGGGTTGCAACGCGCTCTTTTCCACCTGGTTTCCTTTTATCCTGTTTAGCGACATCACCGCAGTCGTGTGAGGCTGGATAGTAGCACCAATGAGAATGATTATCATTAATCAAAACTAATTAGCCCAGAAGGGTTATTCAACGCGGCCAAAACCTGATCAAGGCGGGCAACGGGCACAAAAAAACCGCTCACGTGGAGCGGCATAGCCAAAACGGCCCTATTTAATCGGGCTTAGATCGAGTGGGTAATGGCGGCGCGACATGGGCCTGGGCCAGCAGCTTTTGAAACGAGGGACAGGCCAAATGATCGGGCGCGGGACACGTCACCATGTGGCGCAGCTGGTCGCGCATCAGCGTGAGGTTGGCGATCGACGCGTCTAACTCATCGGCTTTGGCCGCCAATAAGTCGCGGTCTAGGGCGGGACGCTCGGCGCCGTTAAAAAACGTGCCGATTTCGGCCAAAGAAAACCCCACCTGCCGCCCCAAGGCAATCAGCGCCAATTGATCGAAAATCTGCGCGCCAAACACGCGTTTCAAGCCGCTGCGGCCGATAGACTGGATCAGGCCCAGCTGTTCATAATAGCGCAGCGTCGAAGCAGGCACGCCAGTGTGCTGGCTCACGTAAGAAATATCCCAATGCGGCATCTTGACCTCAAGTCGACTTTAAGTTGTATGCTCATCACTATACCCAATCATCCCCTAGATAAGGAACCCTGCATGCTGACTTTTTTGTCGTCTTATGGCTTCACCATCGTGCTTTTGGGCCTCGGCGCCACACTGTTCATGGACGTTTGGGCATGGCTACAGCAGCGCCTACTGCGGGCGCCCTCTTTAAGCTATGCCTTAGTAGGCCGCTGGCTCGGCCATATGTCCCACGGCCAGCTGCGCCACCACCCCATTATGGCGGCCGCGCCGATCAAGCATGAACACGCCTTAGGCTGGCTGTGCCACTACGCCATCGGCGTGCTGTTTTCTGGCCTCCATCTGGCCTTTTTCGGCCCAGCCTGGCTCGATCAGCCCACGCTTTGGCCTGCCTTGGTCAGCGGCCTCTTGAGCTTGGCGGCACCGTTTTTCATCTTACAGCCCTGTTTTGGCTTTGGCTTTGCCGCCGCCAAAACGCCCAAGCCTTGGCTGGCGCGATTAAAAAGCACGGTGGCGCACACGGTGTTTGGCCTAGGCCTGTATCTGACGGCCTGGCTATTGGCCTAGGCTTAACCGCCTAGATGACACGTGCCGTCAAGGCTACTTGGCTCAGGCAAACGTTATTTTCATGTCGTCACGCCCCACGCTGATGCCGGCCGGCAAGGCATGAGGATGATGGTGTAGCCACAGGTCCATTTTGTGGCCGAGGTGGGTCAAGATGACTTCCTCACAGTTTAGCTGTCTGGCCAAAGCCAGCACCAAATTGACGTCATTGTGGTTGCGCGGCGTAATCGCCTGCGGCGGATGGCTGCAATCAATGATTAAGCAGTCCAGCGCCAAGGCCTGTAGCTGCGCCAAAGTGTCGTCTGGTAGCCCAACCGTGTCGGTGCAGTACACCACGTTGCTGTTCGGGGTTTGAATCAAATAGCCCAAAGTAGGCTTGGAATGCACCAGATTGAGCGCTGTGATGCGCAAATCGTCAAACAGCAAGGTGTCTCCGTGGCTTAAGCCTGGCTGAAACGACAAAATACCCGGGTGTTTATACAGGTCGGCAAACCCCTCTTCGTCCACCGGACCAGACACAGGAATGCTGGGCCCCATGCCCCAGCGCAGGTGCAACAGCCCCTGCACGTGGTCGGGATGATAATGAGTTTGCAGAATGTGGCTGATGTCGCCGCTTTTAAAGCGGTGGGCCAAATCCGCTAGGCCGCTGTCGAGCAAAATCGTGTGGCCACGATAGCGTAATAAGGCCGAACAAGGCTTACGCTGGTAGGAAATGATGGCACGGGCGCGCACGCACACCAGACAGTCGCAGCCAAACACCGGTACTTGAGCCGCATCGCCGGTGCCCAATAGCGTCAATTCTAAAGACATGGCAGCGCCCGATGCTGTTGAATCAAACGCAGGCAATCGGCCAAGACGTCGGCCACCGGCTGGGCGGCATTCAGCACCGACTCAGGCGCCACTTCGGCATGGCCCAAGGCGGCCGAGCGTGCTAAGCGCGCGGCAATCGCCTCTTCGCCTTCCCGCCCCCGCTGCTGTAGGCGGCTTTTTTGCACCGCCTGTGGCAGCGCCAGCGCAATCGGCACCAGCCGTTCTCTATAGTGCTGCTGCGCCTGCGGCCAATGGGCGCGCGAACCGTTCAGCAAAACAATTTTGCCCGCCGCCACGTCGGCCAGCCATTGACGATCGTAGCCGTATCGATGGCCGTTGGCCGCCCACGCCAGCGAAAAGCAGTCCTTGTCCTGAAACTCACTGAACACGGCGGGGCTTAAGGCATAATGCTGCTCTAGCTGCCCACTCAGATAGGGCCGATCAATATAGCGCGGCGGCACGCTCATCGCCGCGCCCAGCTGCGTTTGCAGCTGCTGGATCAGCGTGTCTTTGCCCGATCCAGAAGGCCCCATTAGGTAAAACGCACGGTCGGCTGCCTGCATTAAATCACCCTCACGCCTTGTTTCCAGACTTTGCGCACAATCGGCTGCTGCCCATGCAAAGACACCTGCACCAAGTCGGCCAACTTACCCGGCGCCAGCTCACCTCTATCGGTGAGGTTCACCGCATGCGCCGGATTGTGGCTCACGGTGCGAATCGCCTGCGGAAGGTCAAAGCCAATGGCCTCGTCGGTCAGCATAAAGGCCGCATGCAGCAAGCTGTTGGGATAATAGTCGCTGGATAAAATATCCAAGAAGCCCTGAGTGGCCAAGCTACTGGCGGCCACATTGCCTGAATGAGAGCCGCCGCGCACGATGTTGGGCGCCCCCATCAACACGCGTAGGCCTTTATCTGTCGAGTGCTTAGCCGCCTCAATCGAGGTAGGAAACTCGGCGATGCTCATGCCCAGCTGATGCGATTCAGCCACGTGTTCAAACGTCGCATCGTCGTGGCTGGCCATGACCACTTGCTGATCACGACACTGTTCGGCAATGGCTAAACGATGCTTGTGGCTATAGGCTTGCGCATTGGCCAACTGGCTGTGTTCAAACGCTTCCATCTGCGCCAGCGACAGGCCATACTTGCCCTGGTAGTAAATCCGATACTGCTCGATTTGTTGAAACTGGCGCTGCCCCGGCGAATGGTCCATCAGCGACACCAGCCCGACCTGCTCATTTTGCACGCAGCGCTGAAAAATATCATAGGTTTCAGGGTGGGCCACTTCGCAGCGCAGGTGGATTTTATGCGCCACCCGCGTTAAGCCCTCTTGCTGGGCGTGACTAAGCGCTGCAATCATTGGCTCAAGATTGGCCATGCGGTCGCCCTTAGGGCTGATGTCGCCGATGGATAAGGCGTCAAATACGGTGGTGATGCCGGCGCTGGCCACCTGACCATCGTGGCTGAGCATGGCCGACAGCGTGGGCCAGTTTACTTTAGGGCGTGGCGTCATGAATTTTTCAAGGTTGTCGGTGTGTAGCTCAACCATGCCGGGAATCAAATAACTCCCACCCATGTCTTGCGCGTGCGGTAGCTGGCTGGTGCCGGCGTCGATGGCCACAATGCGCCCATTTTCCAGATGAATACTGCCCTGCACCACCTGGTCTTTTAACACGATTTGGGCATTGGTCAGCACTTGCTCAGTCAACATAGTCATACACCTCATTGTTTAACACATCATATTGTCTATCCCCAATGGCTTGGCGCACGTAAGCGTCATGGAAAATCCCGATGACGGTACTGTGGTTGGCCTTGGCTTCACGAATCAGCTCCAGCACCACGTCGCGATTGCGCTCGTCTAAAGACGCCGTCGGTTCGTCTAACAGCAGCACCGGCCAGTCCACCATAAACCCGCGGGCAATGTTGACCCGCTGCTGTTCGCCGCCCGAGAACGTGCTGGGGGCTAAATCCCACAGATGGGCCGGGATGTTTAAGCGCGTCAACAAGGCGCTGGCGCGCGCCTTGGCCGCGTCTGCGTCCCAACCACGCTCTAAGGCTGGCTGCATCACCACATTCAGGGTAGACACGCGTGGAATGGTTTTCAAAAACTGGCTGACGTAGCCAATGGTGTGGCGGCGCAAGGCCACGATTTGGCGTGGATTGGCGCTGACCATGTCAACCCAGCCCTCGCCCTGCTTGACCTTCAGCTCGCCGCTGCTGGCCAAGTAGTTGCCGTACATCATGCGCAACAGCGTGGATTTACCCGAACCAGACTGGCCCGATAAAATCAGGCAAGAGCCTGCGTGCGCGGCAAAGTTAACGTTGGCCAAGACCTTGAGCTTGGCGCTGTTTTGATGGTGTAACACAAACTGTTTACACACATTCTTAGCATCAATAATGACTTCAGACATAGTGAACCTTTAAACCTGTAAAATGGAAGAAACCAACAGTTGGGTATAGGGATGCTGCGGGTCATCCAAAATTTGATCGGTCAAGCCGCTTTCAACCACGCGCGAGTTTTGCATCACCAACAGACGGTCGGCCAAAATACGGGCCACGGCCAAGTCATGGGTCACCAAAATAATCGACAGATTGTATTCACGCACCAAGAAACGGATTAAGTCCAACAGCTTGGCCTGCACCGACACGTCGAGGCTGCTGGTCGGCTCGTCCATAAACACCAGCCGTGGGTTGGACACCAAGTTGCGGGCGATTTGCAAGCGCTGCTGCATGCCGCCAGAAAAGGTTTTAGGAAAGTCATTGACGCGGTTTTCGGCGATTTCCACTCGGGTCAGCCAGTCTTTGGCGGTTTGGTTTAAAAAACCATAATGGCGGCTGCCCTGCGCCATCAGCCGTTCGCTGATGTTGGCGCCGGCAGAAACGCCCATCCGCAAGCCGTCGCGGGCATTTTGCTCGACAAAACCCCAGTCGGTGCGCAGCAGCTGGCGCCGCTCGGCCTCAGAAGCCTCATACACGTCACGCAGCAGGCCGTCGGCGCTGACGTAGGTAATCTGGCCGGCATCGGGCGCTAAGCGGCCGGACAGCACCGACAATAAAGTCGACTTACCCGAGCCTGATTCGCCCACAATGCCAATCACTTCACCAGGATAAACCTCAAAATCCACGCCTTGGCAGCCCTTATTCGGCCCGTACAGCTTGCCTAATCCCTCCACCTTCAATAAAGGCTGTTCTATGTGGCCTGACTGCTTCGCCACGGTCGCAGTGTGTGTCGCTAATTGCATGATGCCTCTTTCATTTGAACTTGTTCCTGACAGTAGTCGGTGTCTGAACACACGAACATGTGCTGCCCCTGATCGTCCATCACCACCTCATCTAAGAAAGACGTGGCGCTGCCGCAAATGGCGCAGCACTCAGGCCACTTCTGAATCTCAAACGGGAAGTCTTCAAAATCCAAGCTTTCCACCTGGGTATACGGCGGTAAGGCGTAGAGGCGTTTTTCACGGCCCGCCCCGAACAGCATCAAAGCCGCACTTTGGTTCAGCTTGGGGTTATCAAACTTAGGAATCGGCGAAGGGTCCATGATGTAGTGATTGTTCACCCGTACTGGGTAGGCATAGGCCGTAGAAATGTGGCCGAAGCGAGAAATGTCTTCATACAGCTTCACATTGATCACGCCGTAATCTTGCAGGGCGTGCATGGTGCGGGTTTCCACTTCTGACGGCTCAATAAAGCGCAGCGGATCTGGAATCGGCACCTGAAACACCAAGATCTGGCCGGCGCTTAAGGCCTGCTCTGGAATGCGGTGACGGGTTTGGATGATGTCGGCCTCAACGGTGCGGGTGGTGGTCGCCACGCCGGTGGTGCGCTCAAAAAAGTGACGAATGGAAATGGCATTGGTGGTGTCGTCGGCGCCCTGGTCGATGACTTTCAACACGTCGTCGCTGCCAATGATGCTGGCCGTCACCTGAATCCCGCCCGTCCCCCAACCGTAAGGCAAGGGCATTTCACGCCCGCCAAACGGCACCTGATAGCCCGGAATGGCAACGGCTTTTAACAGGCCGCGGCGCAGCATGCGCTTGGTTTGTTCGTCTAAATAGGCAAAGTTATATAGCTCGGCTTCGGCGTGTACGCCGCCGACCGGCGCGGTTTCTAATCCGTTCATTTGAGTTCCTCTTGCAGGCTCAGCGCTTCGGCAGCTGCGCTGTGGGCACCTTGGTCAGCCTTGGCGGCCAAGCGCTGCGCCCGAATTTTCCGTAACAGTTCCAGCTCAGATTGGAAGTCGACATAGTGCGGCAGCTTCAGATGCGACACGAAGCCAGAGGCCTCCACGTTGTCGCAATGAGACAGCACAAATTCTTCGTCCTGAGCTGGTGAAATCACCTCATCGCCCCATTCCTCAACGCACAGAGCGCGGTCCACCAACGCCATGGCCATGGTTTTGCGTTCGCAATAGCCAAAACCCAAGCCATAACCACGGGTAAATTGAGCATC
>JAGNTR010000128.1 GCA_017987415.1 Neisseriaceae bacterium | reverse complement strand
AAAACGGCCAAGCGGTTGAGTTCACCGCAGGTGCGGAAACCGCCATCGTGACCAAAGCCATCCCTACTGGTGAAGACACCGTTAACTATCCTTTTAAAGCTCACTACACCAATGAGACCACCGGTGCAGCGACCGAAGGCAAAGTAAAAGCGGCGATTCAATACACCACAACCTACGAATAAGCTGGGATTCTGAACCGCACATCTAAATGTGGGTAAAAAAAGCCCCAGAACAATCAGCTTTTTGGGGCTTTTACATAATTTTGTATTGTATATAAACAATTTATTGTATATTCATATTCATCCGACGCAATCATCATAGGATTACTTATCATGCGTAACTATTTGTCCGTCGTCTTTGCCGCCACCACGGCTTTAAGCCTTATTAGCCAAGCCCACGCATCCGTACAACTGATGGGCACTCGCGTGATCTACCCTGCTGAAGCCCAATCGGTTCCGCTGCGCTTTATATCCAAGGATGATTATCCCAGCATTATGCAAATCAGCGTCAGCGCCACAGAGCCTGAAACCGAAGCCGTTGACACCACACCAGCGCCGTTTGTGGTGACGCCCCCTATTTTTCGCATGGATCCGCACAAGGATTTAATGATTGCTCGCTTAAGCCACGTAGCGGGCGCTAATCTACCTCAGGATCGCGAGTCGGTGTTCTATCTGACCTTCAATCAAATTCCGGCTGAAAAAAAAGCCGCGCAAGACAATAATCAGCTGGCTTTTACGTTTAAAACCACGGTCAAGCTGTTTTACCGCCCCAAAGCCTTAACCAAACAAGACGATCAGCATTTAGCCCAATTACGCGTCGACCCGCAAAAATTACGCCAAGGCATGGTTCACGTCACCAATCCCACGCCTTACTATGTCACCATCAACGCCATTAGCCTCAACAATAATCAACTGTTATTAAAAGATAAGCTACCGATGCTGGCACCTTTTTCCAGCCACAGCTATCCCTTAGGCAAGCTTAAGCCTGCGTCCCTCAGCGGCACCATGACCCTAAACATCATTAATGATTTAGGCGGCATCAGCAAACAAAAAATAAGCTTATAAATGCGATTGAAACCAGACGCCATGAAACTCAATCTTGTCCTCACCACGCCCTTCCTTGTCTGCGCCTATGCGGCTCAGGCACAAACGGTCGTGCCGCCTGCAATCGTCGCCGCGCCTTCTGAGATCAATCAACCTCAGCACAGCCAAAGCGCAGCTCAGCAAGAACCGCCTGAGCACGAAGAATCAGAATACGCCTTCGACGCCACCATGTTCCGCGGCAGCAGCGTACAACAAGACGTGATTGATCGGCTCAGTCAAAAAAATGCGGTGGAGCCTGGTCGTTATCCCGTCAAAGTCTTAATGAATCAGCAGTACGCAGCCCAGACCAGCATCACCGTCGCCATGGTGGGCAAAAAAAGCCAGGTATGCATGACAGAAGCCCTGCTGAAACAGGCTGGCTTTAACCTCAAGAGCCTTGCCAAAATAGACGCCGATCAAGCCTGTGTGCCGCTATCGGCCTTGATTCCAGAAGCCAAAGTTGAAATGACGTCGCTGCAAACTTTAGCGTTTACCTCACCGCAACATTTACTAGACGTCAAGCCACGAGGCTACATCGATCCGGCCGAATACGATGCTGGCGCCAACGTGGGCTTTTTTAACTACTCGATGAACCACAGTTACAACCACTACGGTGAAGACCAAAGCAACAGCCAATATTTTTACCTTACCCTCAACGGCGGCGTCAATCTAGGCAAATGGCAGTTTCGCCAACGCTCGAACTTTAACTGGCGCAACGACAACCGTCATAGCCAATCCAGCTGGCACAACGTCGCCAGCTACCTGCAAAGAGCCCTCCCCAGCATCAAGAGCCAGTTGCAAATGGGCCAATTACACAGCGCCAGCGAGTTCTTAACTTCAGTACCGTTTAATGGGGTGCAATTGGCCACCGACGAGCGCATGCTGCCCAACTCAATGCAGGGCTATGCGCCCACCATTATGGGCATTGCCAAAACCAATGCCTTGGTGGTGGTGCGCCAAAATGGCGCCATTATTCACCAAACCTCGGTCCCTAGCGGCGCATTCAGCATCAATGATTTGTATCCAACCAATTATCAAGGCGATCTAGACGTCACCATTGAAGAGGCTGACGGCAGCCGCCAAAGCTTCAGCGTGCCGTTTTCGGCAGTGCCCGACTCCATGCGTCGTCAACAGCTTAAATATGATGTCTCTATTGGCGAAACCCGTGACCTGCTGACCAAGGCACGCTTTGGCGACTTGAATTTAAAATATGGCCTAACCAATCGCTTTACCCTAGGCGGCGGCCTACGAGTAGCCGAAGACTACTGGTCGGGTTCACTCACCACCGTCTACAGCAATCATTTAGGCGCCTTTGGCCTCAACAGTGCTTTTTCTCAAGCCAATTTCCCTGGCCATAACCAAAGCGGTTGGATGTTTGGTGGCACCTACTCTAAATCCATTCAGGCCACCCAAACCAACGTCGTCTTAGCCGGCTACCGCTATTCAACAGCGGGCTTTCGAGAATTCAGTGACTTCGTCAACGAGCGCTACAGCATGGCCCACCGCGATGAAGGCCAAGAAGAAAACGATTGGGCATCTGCTTCTTATTTACGCAAAGACCGCATGTCTGTCTCCATCAACCAATCACTCCAACGCTGGGGCTCGCTCAGCCTGAGCATAGCCGCTCAAAGCTATCGCGGCGGCCGCGACAAAGACATTCAATACCAGCTCGGCTATGGCCGCAACTTTGGTAAGAACATTTCCTTCTCCGTCGGCGTCTCTCGCCAACGCAGCAGCGACTGGGACAGTAACGAGCGCCGCTACCGCACCGTCACCACGGCGTCTCTCTCCATTCCGCTAGACATCAGCCGCGCCTACCTGACTTCCTCGGCCACCTTCGACCGAGACAGCGGCAATTCATATCAGCTGAGCTTTTCTGACAGCATCGGCGCAATGGCTCAACCTTATAACTACGGCATCAACGTGAGCCACGATGCGCGCGACAACCTGACCTATTACAACGCCAACGTACAGAAAAACTACGCTCTGGGCGCTGCATCGGCCACACTTTCTGGCGGTAAAGACTACTGGCAGCTGGGCACCGGCCTCATTGGCTCCGTTGTCGTCCACTCAGGTGGCGTCACCTTAGGTCCTTATTTAGGCAATGCCTTTGCCATCATTGAAGCCAAAGGCGCTAAAGGCGCAACGGTATTCAATGGCCAGGGCGCCAAAATTGATCGCTTTGGCTACGCCCTCGTGCCCTCGCTTTCACCCTATCGCTACAATGCCATCGGGCTGAGCACCGAAGAAATGAGCAATAATCATGTTGACGTTTCTGCCGGTGAAATGAAGGTGGCGCCCTATGCTGGCGCCGCCGTGAAGATCCGTTTTGCGACTCAGTCTGGCTACCCGGTCTTGCTCCACCTGACGCGTCCAGACCAAGCCATCGTTCCATTTGGCGCCCAGGTTGTGGACGCCAACGAACAAGAAATTGGCATCGTCGGCCAAAATAACCAGGCCTACATTCGCACGCCCAGCGTCCAAAACAGCGTCAGCATTGTTTGGGGCTCAGGGCCAGAAAATCGCTGCCAGGCTCGTTTTGAACTCTCGAAGGCACAGCTACAGGCCAACCTCATCCCGATTAACAGCGTGTGCACCCCCACTGGAACCCCATTATGATGCCATCCATTACCCCCCTTAAACGCCGCATTCTTCTTGGCCTCACCGCCCTAAGCCTGTGTGTTTTCAGCAATATCAGCTGGGCCAAGTGCTCTGGCATTTTAGGCCATGACTTAACCAGCTATGACAAACACACGGCCTCATTAGGCATTGGCCGAGTCAACATCATGAGCAGCTACTTGCAGCCTGTCGGCAGCCAGCTGGCCACGGGCGTGGTCAACTATCAGCAAATTCGTGACGGTAAATTGGCCAATCTTGGCGCAGAAAGCATTATTTTAACCTGCACCGCCGACAGTGATTACCAAGAGCTGTCTTGGGTGGTCGCCACCAACGGCGACAGCCGCATCGGCGGGTTTTATGAAGTACCGGGCAACCCTGGCTATTACGCCACCGAGTTTCCCTACGTCGCCATTGAGTTAAGCATGATGGACACAGGCGAAGTCTTTAACCGCTTCTGGACCCGAACCTCAGTGCCGGTTCAAAAAGAAGACCGTCCCAACGGCGGTTTCGTCATTCGGCTCAAGCACGTGCCTAAAGTCATGGCCAAACTGATTAAATGGCAGGATGCCTTTGGTGGTCAATACGACGCCAACGGCATTAAGGTTAAGGCCAGCTATTGCCACGGTGCCTCTGGTGAAACCCACATCCCCACCAGCGCCACCAGCAACCCAAATGAAATTTGGTCGGCCAACTATGGCAAAATCAATAATTTGAACGCCGGCTGTGGTCAGCCCAATGGCTATTTACACCTTTATGGCACCGGTGGCTACAATGTCAAGCTAGGACAAGATTCCAACTCAGAGATATGGGCCTGGGACCGCTCAATTGCCGTCGGCCTCAACGGCCCACCCGCTGCGACATTCTCATACACCCCCAGCTGTGTCCTACGCAGCAACACGCCTTATGTGGCCTTTCCGACGATTTCAGCGGATCAGCTGAAGCAGGGCGAAACCGTGTCGCGTGACTTTCAGGTGACGGTTGAGTGCGACAGCTTGATGAGCAGCGCGGTGAATCAATACGCCACGGCCGTAGGCATTCAGCCCTCGTATGCTGCCTTCAACCAAATCAAACAATTAGACGCGCAGGCGCCAGGACGCTTCATCGACCCGACGACTAAGGGCGTAAAGTATCTGGTTTCCGACCAATACGATGCCCCCCACATGGCTAAAGGGGTGGGCATTGAGCTACACAACGCCAAGCAAGATCGGGTTAATTTCGTCAGCTGGGACGGCTGCGAAGCCGTCAACGCCGGCAGCTCGTCTTATTGCCCTAGCTACACCTCGCTGCAACAGATGCGCAGCGCCGGCTGGGACCCTGTTTTGGCCGGCGCCGATGAGATTGCCAATAATCCAGCCATGGGCACCATTAGCTACATCAAACACTATACCGCCAGCCTCACCAAGCTGCCCAATATCGACCCTAGCCCCGGCCAAGTAAAGGCCACCGCCACCATTTTGGTGCGCCTACCTTAAGGAGTCATCATGGCCTTCATGCTTCATTCCTGCAGCCGTTTTGCGGCCGCCATCCTAGGTTTAAGCCTAAGCGTACAGGCGGCCGTAGCCGGCGTGATGCCCAGCCACAGTCGCATCATCTACCCTCAAGACAGTCCATTTCAATCGCTGCTGCTGGTGAACACCAATCATTTTCCCGTAGTAGTCCAGCTGTGGGTGAATGAGGGCGAAACCGATGCCGCCCCTGAACGTGCCGATGCGCCGTTTTTACCCACGCCCGCCATGTTTAAGCTAGACCCAAGCCAGCTCAAAGAGCTTAAGGTATTCAACACCCAGCCTGAGCGCTTAAATGATCATGTAGAACAATTGTATTGGTTGAATATTCTAGAAGTACCGCCCACGCCGACGGCCAAACAGGATGAACATCTGGTGGGCTTAGCCATGCTGACCCAACTGAAGATTTTGTATCGCCCGAACCGCTTAAAGGCCAGCAGCGAGGCCGTTTTGGCCCAACTGCAACAGCTGCGCTTTACCCTCGCTCAAGATCAGGGCCGCCCTACGCTGCGTATCGACAACCCCAGCGCTTATGTGGCCAATATTGCTCACCTGGCGATCACACAGGGCGATCAGACCACGTTTAGCGTGGACACCGAGCTGGACAAAACCATCCGCCCCGGCGCTCAGCAAACCTTTAAGCTCACGCCCGTACACAAGCCCAAACAGCCTCAGCAAGGCCACACGCTGCGGTTTATTTTGGTCAATGACGAGGGGCAATACGTGCCGTACGAGCGACGCCTGCCCCCAATCATGCCTTAAAAAGGTTTGAATTTGATTTCTTTGACGCCCGGTAAGCGCGACTGGCCTTTAGGCAGAGCCATTACAGCGGTTAACTCGGGCAGGCTGATGCCGCTGCGCACGATTTGGCTGTTGGCGTGCACGATCACCACCGGTACACCGCTGATGGCCATTTGGGCCGTACTGGCCGTCACGTAATCCGTGTCGTAACGGCAGCTAGCTGAGGGCGCAGGCGGCGGCGCAATATCCTCTACCATCCAGTTGTGCCAAGCTTGCTGTGGATCATCCGCACACCAAATGCGATTGGCCTTCTCAACTGAATCAGGGCCTAGAAAAGGAAACATCAAAACATGAATGGTGACATTGTCTAAATGAGCCAAAATATCGCGTTCTAGGCTTTTACAATAAGGGCAATTGGGATCGGACAACACGGTCAGCTCACGGCTGCCATCGCCTTTTTTAAAGGTAATGGTTTGCTCGGGCCGAAAATCAGCCACAAAGGCGGCGATTTCTGGCCCGCTCAACACGGCTTCAAACTGACGCAAATAAGGCTTAGCTTGACCCGATGACAAATCAAACATCTGATTGGTCATCAGCTTGCCATCCTTAGACACCAGCAGCATCGACGTGCCGGCCTGCGTTTGCCCTTTCACCTTCACCACCAAGAAGTCCTTGAGGCCTACATCATAAGCACCGACTACCTTGGCCTGCTGCTTCGCCACATAGGCCTGTGCCGCATCAATCGCCACATGGCCACTGCTGGCCCAAGCACTCCCACTGACAGCAAAGGCCAACGCCCAACCGGCTAATCCAAACTGATTCATGATTCAACTTTCCTATAAAGTATCTGCCGTTTATCATAAAGTTAATACTTATTAAAAGAAAGGATTTAGATCAATCTCTTGAATCAACGCTCAATAGTGCCCACACCCTAATAAAAAAGCCGTCGCCTTATTGCATTATCAACTCATTTGTATATGATTAAACCATTTATTACAATATGACGCCCATCATGACCTTGGCTACTGCATCATCTTTTCGTTTAAGACTGTCTTTCTTACTGATTTTGGGCGCACTCACTGGGCCGACACTGGCCCAAGCAGAAGCCGTTACCGCAGCCACGACCACGCTCGAACAAGCCTATGGCCCGGCCCCAGCCCGCGCCTTAGGGTTTATCGAAGCGCAGGCCATGCTGACCGAATATTCACCGCAGTTAGCGGCCGCAACCGCTGGGGTGGAAAGCAAAAGTGAACGCCAGCAATCATTGGCCTTGCTGGGCGGCCCTTCAGTGTTTCTGACAGCCGACAGCGTCAACTACAAGCTTGATGCCGACATTAGCCTCAACCGCCTAGGCAATACCATTGCCGGCGGCAGCCTACCGCTTCCCCCTTCTATCGATGTGCCCGACGTCAACGTCAAGCGCAAGGGCAACCTCAATACGGCCAATGCCTTAGTGGTGTGGCCTCTTTATACCGGCGGCAAGGTCACCGGCGCAAAGAAATTCTCCGCCGCCCAAACCGATGAGGCCGTTGCCGATGCGCGCGATGCCGATGCCCAAGTCTATACCCAGCTGGTGACGCGCTATTTCGGCAGCCAGCTGGCCCAAATGGCGGCCAACCTACGCCAAGATGCCGTACGCGCCATCAGCCTGCACGACAAAACCGCACAAAGAATGCTGGATGAAGGCCTCATCGCACGCGTCGAACGCCTACAAACCAAGGTCGCACTAGAAGACGCCAAACGCTTGGCAGAAAAAGCCCAAAACGACGCCAAAGTCGCCAGCATGGCGCTACAGCGCCTATTGCAAAGCGATTACCCCATTACGCCCAGCAC
>JAGNTR010000127.1:2303-7804 GCA_017987415.1 Neisseriaceae bacterium | reverse complement strand
GTGGTCGTGCCGTTTTGGCTGCGCGTCGTGCTAAAGGTCGTAAACGCTTGGCTGTATAAGCTTTGCAAAACCGATTTGAGCGGCGATATCGTATGTTAAAAACGGATGAATACTCATCCGTTTTTACTTTACGCCGTACTAAAAGCAATGCTTTCTTCCAAGTCTTCGTAGGGCCTAATCAACTAGGTCATGCACGGCTAGGATTGGTGATGGCTAAGAAAGTCGCTAAGCGCGCACATGAGCGAAATTACATGAAGCGGCTGGTGCGTGAGTGGTTTCGTTGCCATAAACACACACTTTCTGAAAAAGATTTTATTGTCCGTGCCAAAAAAAAGTTTGAGCGTGAAGACTATGCCGAAGCAGTAGCGGCCTTAGCTTCCCTCATGCAAAGGCAAAATCAATGATGTCACGATTATTTAAGCTCATAATCCGGTTCTATCAGTTATGCATTAGCCCCTTAATACCGCCTCGCTGTCGCTATACGCCGACCTGTTCACAGTATGCGCTCGAAGCGATAACTAAGTATGGCGCGTGCAAAGGCGGCTGTTTGGCTGCAAAACGTATTTGTCGTTGCCACCCCTTCGGCGGCAGTGGCTACGATCCTGTCCCTTAAATGGAAAAGTGATACGCTATGGAATTTAAACGACTCATCTCATTTGCCATCGTGGCGATGGCGATTTTGATGGGCTGGAACTACTTCTTCCCAGCTCCAGAACCCGTACCAGTGACCCAGCAAGCGACGACTGATGCTGCCGGTCAATCCACCACCGCGCCTAATGGCACCGCTGCTCAAGATTCAAAATTGGGCAAAGGTGAGCGCGTCGAAGTCACCACCGACATGTTTAAAGCCACCATCGACACCAAAGGTGGCGATCTGCGTCGTTTAGAACTGTTGAAACACAATGCCACCGGCGATGAAAATCAGCAAATGGTGTTGTTGGATGACGAACCTAACTATACCTATGTGGCCCAATCTGATTTATTAGGCGCCGACGGTCAATACCTATTAAAAGATGTGGCGTTTAGCGCCGCACAAAACAGCTACACCTTAAATGGCGACACGTTGGAAGTGACGTTGACCGCGCCTGAAACCAATGGTGTGGTGGTGAATAAAGTCTATACCTTTAAGAAGGGCAGCTATGAAATTGGCGTGCGCTTTGAGGTGGCTAACCAGGGCGAAGCCCCTGTTAAGCTAGACGCTGTATATCGCTTACTGCGTGACGGCAGCACCCCAGAAGGCGAAAGCCGCTTGGCCCACGTTTATACGGGTCCGGCTCTGTACACGCCTGAAGGTGGCTTCCAAAAAGTGGCCTTTGGCGACTTAGACACCGATTACAGCAAAGGCCGTGACGCGGCTGACTATGAGCGTCGTGCCCCAAGCGGTTGGGTGTCGATGATTCAGCATTACTTTGTGTCTGCTTGGATTTTAGAGCCTAAAGATCAGGCCAGTGCCTGTGTTCAAGGGGGCGGTGACTGCCAGTTTGACATCCGTAAGCGTAGCGATGGCCTGTACTCTTCTGGTGTGCGGGTGCCGATGGCTGCCGTGGCGCCAGGCCAAACCGGTCAGCTAAACATGACCCTTTACTCTGGTCCTGAAGAATACAGCATCATGCAAGGCGTGGCGGATAACTTAATCCTCAGCAAAGACTATGGCAAGGTACACATCTTTGCGTCGCCTTTGTTCTGGCTATTGAATGAAATTCATAAGTTTGTCGGCAACTGGGGCTGGTCTATCGTGCTATTGACCGTCGTGGTGAAGCTGGTTCTATACCCACTGACCTCTGCTTCTTACCGCTCTATGGCCAAAATGCGTGCCGTA
This sequence comes from Neisseriaceae bacterium, assembly GCA_017987415.1. Taxonomy (GTDB): domain Bacteria; phylum Pseudomonadota; class Gammaproteobacteria; order Burkholderiales; family Neisseriaceae; genus JAGNPU01. The sequence goes on along the minus strand of JAGNTR010000127.1, from coordinate 5,985 downwards.
GCGCCGCGCTTGACCGCGATTCGTGAGCAGTATGGCGAAGACAAAGTGAAGCTACAGCAAGAGATGATGAGTCTTTATAAGAAAGAAAAGATCAATCCTCTGGGCGGCTGTTTGCCCATGCTGGTACAGATTCCGGTGTTTATTGGCCTGTACTGGGCGCTGTTCGCCTCGGTGGAGCTACGTCAAGCACCATGGATGGGCTGGATTACCGACTTAGCGCGCCCTGACCCTTACTATGTATTGCCTGCCTTGATGGCCATTACTATGTTCTTGCAAACCTTCTTGAATCCGCCACCGGCTGATCCAATGCAAGCGAAGATGATGAAGATTATGCCAATTGCGTTCTCGGTGATGTTCTTCTTCTTCCCTGCAGGTTTAGTATTGTACTGGTTGGTGAATAACATCTTGTCGATTGCGCAACAATGGTTGGTGAACCGCAAGATTGCCAAACAAACAGAGTTGGCCCGCGTTGAGGCCAAACGCCAGTAGGGATGTGATGCGATGGGAAGCAGTCTGAAAAGGCTGCTTTTTTTGCGCAAGTATCTTGTAGAGCTTGATTTAAAGTGTGAATACAGCACCCTTTAGGCCAAAGTCATGTGGGTAAACGCCTGCTTTTGACGTGTGGCATTGGCGAGGTGAGTGAAAAAGCGGTAAAATTCATTCCTTGATGCGACAGAATGAAGCCCGCGATGAAAGTGAGGATGGGATGCAGATTGGTCCCTATGAGCTGGCCGAGCCGGTCATGCTGGCCCCAATGGCGGGCATTACCGATAAGCCGTTTCGACGGCTGTGTCGAGGGTTTGGGGCGGCTTTAGCGCCCAGTGAAATGATCACCAGCGATTTATCGCTACAGCACACCCGTAAAACGGTGCTGCGCGCCGATCACAGTGGCGATGTTGGCCCTATTTCGGTGCAGATTGCCGGCTCTGACCCCGCCGAAATGGCTGCTGCCGCCGTGGCTAATGTGGCCAAGGGGGCGCAGATCATCGACATCAATATGGGTTGTCCTGCCAAGAAAGTGTGTAACGTTCTGGCCGGCAGCGCTTTAATGAAAGATGAAGCTTTGGTGAGCCGTATTTTGCAGGCCGTGGTTGAGGCTGTGGCGGTGCCGGTGACGCTCAAGACGCGCTTGGGCTGGGATGATGAACATTTAAATCTGCCCACCATTGCCCAATTGGCCGAAGAAGCTGGGATTGCTGCTTTGGCCGTGCATGGCCGTACCCGCACCCAGATGTATCAAGGTGAGGCGCACTACGAATTAATCGCAGCAGTTAAGGCCCAGAGCCGCATCCCGGTGACGGTCAATGGCGACATCACCAGCCCGCAAAAAGCGGTGCAGGTGCTGCAAGTAACGGCGGCCGATGCCGTCATGATCGGTCGTGGGGCACAAGGGGCGCCGTGGCTGTTTCGCGACATCGTCGGCTACCTGCGTACGGGTGAGTTGCCCGAAGCATTGAGCGTGGCCACGATCAGTGACGTGATTTTAGGCCATTTAGCTGAGATTTATGATTTTTACGGTGAATACATGGGCTGTCGGATTGCCCGTAAACACATTGGTTGGTACATTGCCGCCTTGCCTGATGCCAAAGCCTTTCGCCAGCAGGTGAATAAGGTTGAAAGCAGCAGTGAGCAGTGGGCGATGATGGCGACGTATCTGACCCAGCAACAAGCAGCGCTGGCCGCATGGCCATCAGCGTACCGCACCGGCACTGAGTGATCTGCCTACATGGGCCGACACAAAGGGGACGAAGCAGTGCTTAAGATGAACAAGAAGTGGTGTAATGAATAAGGTAGGAGTGCTATGTCTAAGCAAGATGTGATTGATGAGACCATCCGTGCAGCAATGGAACAGTACTTTGCTGACTTAGGTGGTGAGAACGCCTGTGGTGTCTATGATATGGTTTTGGCGCGCGTCGAACGTCCTTTATTGGAAGTGGTGTTGAAACACTGTAGTGGCAATCAAACGCGTGCGGCAACGGTTTTGGGGTTGAATCGTAATACCCTGCGGAAGAAGCTCATGCAACATGAGATTAATTGTTAATTAGAGGATAGTCTAAAATGGTGTCAATTAAACGTGCGCTCATCAGCGTTTCGGATAAGGAAGGTGTTTTGGCGTTTGCCCAAAACTTGGCCAATAACGGCGTAGAAATTTTGTCTACCGGTGGGACGGCAAAACTATTGGCCGATAATGGCGTGGCGGTCACCGAAGTGGCTGACTACACCGGTTTTCCAGAAATGCTTGATGGTCGTGTGAAAACCTTGCATCCAAAAATTCACGGCGGCATTTTGGGCCGTCGCGATTTACCCGAACATGTGGCGCAGATGCAAGCGCACGATATTGGCAACATCGACTTGGTGTGCGTGAACCTATACCCATTCACCCAAACCATCAATAAACCTCACTGCACCTTAGAAGATGCGATTGAAAACATCGACATCGGTGGCCCAACCATGGTGCGCTCTGCCGCCAAAAACTGGGGTCATGTGGCCATTGTGACCGATGCTGCTGACTACGATGCCATCATTGCCGAAATGGCCGCCAACAATGGCCAAGTGAGCAAGAAAACCCGTTTTAACCTGTCTCGTAAAGCGTTTACCCATACCGCTGCCTACGATTCAGCCATCAGCAATTACCTCACCAGTCTAGACGATGAGGTATTGGCCGGTGAACCGAAGCAGTTTATGTTCCCACAGCGCTTTAACCAACAGTTCGTTAAGGTGCAAGACATGCGCTACGGTGAAAACCCACACCAACACGCTGCCTTCTACCGTGATTTGGCTCCTGCCGCTGGCAGCTTGGCTAATTACACCCAGTTACAAGGTAAAGAGTTGTCATACAACAACATCGCCGATGCCGATGCGGCTTGGGAAGCGGTTAAGTCGTTTAACGAACCAGCTTGTGTGATCGTGAAGCACGCCAACCCTTGTGGTGTGGCGATTGCGGCCGACACTTTGAGCGCCTATAAATTGGCGTTTGCCACCGACACCACTAGCGCCTTTGGCGGCATTGTGGCGTTTAACCGTGAGCTAGACGGCGCAACCGTAGAAGCCATCGTGGCCAACCAATTTATGGAAGTGCTGATCGCCCCTAGCTTTACCGCCGACGCTAAAGCCGTTGTGGCCGGTAAAGCCAACGTGCGCGTATTAGAAATCCCGATGTTGGCCGGTGCCAATGAGTTTGAACTGAAGCGTGTAGGCGGTGGTTTGTTGGTGCAAACCCCAGACACCCATCAGTTGACCATGGCCGATTTAAAAATCGTCAGCGCCCGTGAGCCTTCTGAACAAGAAATGAAAGACCTATTGTTCGCTTGGAACGTGGCCAAGTTTGTGAAATCAAACGCCATCGTGTTCTGTAGCCAAGGCCAAACCTGCGGTATTGGCGCCGGCCAAATGAGCCGCGTGGACTCTACCCGCATCGCTTCGCGTAAAGCCGGCGAAGCTGGCCTATCTTTGGCCAGTGCCGTAGCGGCCTCTGATGCCTTCTTCCCGTTCCGCGACGGCATCGACGTGATTGCCGAGCAGGGCATTAAAGCCATTATTCACCCGGGTGGTTCAATGCGCGATCAAGAAATTTTTGACGCCGCCAACGAACACGGTATGGCGATGGTGTTGACCGGGATTCGTCACTTCCGTCATTAATCTAATGAGTGATGAAACAGCCAGCGGCCTTGTGCCGCTGGCT
>JAGNTR010000127.1:0-2203 GCA_017987415.1 Neisseriaceae bacterium | reverse complement strand
TATTGTGGTGTGACGTCACCAAAGAGGCCGTGGTCACCGATCCGGGTGGCGACATCGAGCTGATTCAGGCGGCCGTTGCCGCCCAAGGCTTAACCCTAAAGGCGATTTGGCTGACCCATGGCCACATCGACCACGTTGGCGGCGTGACCCGCCTTGTGGCACAGCAGCCCGTGCCGGTGATCGGCCCCGAGCAAGAGGATGATTTTTGGATTGCTCAGCTGCCGATGCAAAGCCAGCGTTTTGGCTTTGCCCCCAGCGAGACGTTTACCCCAGATCAATGGCTGCACGAGGGTGATGAAGTCAGCGTTGGTCAAGAAACGTTTAAGGTGTTTCATATCCCTGGCCACACGCCCGGCCACGTGGTGTTTTATCATGCGGCGCAAGGCCTGCTGATTGCTGGCGACGTGTTGTTTAGAGAATCGATTGGTCGAACCGACTTTCCGCGTGGCGATCATGCAGCGCTGCTGCACCATATTCGCACTAAGCTGTGGCTACTGCCGGACGAGACCGAAGTCATTCCTGGGCATGGGCCCATGACCACCATTGGGCATGAGAAGCGTTATAACCCGTTTTTAAATGCCTAGTTGCTGCTAAGTAGCCCCGTTAGGGGCTATATTGGTATTTAGCATGGCAAGGGGTGTGTCTATTAATATTAAAATGTTAAATGGCTGAATTGACACTATTTTTTTATTAATCCGACATTTTTGGCATAAAAGTTCTAAAAAAATGCGTGAACGGCGTAATTTTTTCTAGAATAACCCTAAAAAATCGGCTACTATAAAAAACCTACTAAGAATAAGAAAAATACTCAAGGCGCGAGAGAGCTTGCAGCCCGCTGAGAAATAGTCGGTACACTTAGTTAATCTACAGTCACTCATGGGCGTGTATTCGTCTGCGGTGCATGCCGCATGTGTCTGGCACCTGCCAAGTCCGCCTGTTTCTCAGACGGCATCCTCACACCTAAATAATTAGATTCATGCCCATAGGGTCGTTTTGTGACGTCCGTATGGTGCGATGCAGCAGATGTGTGCGCCCGCTTCGCCAGCGCCAAATGCCGTCCCAAAAGAATAAACACAGGATGGCCAGCCGATTTTATTGTGAGACATTAATCAACAAGGAATCAAAGATATGAGCGAGATCCAACTAGACGATTTTTTATTAAAAATCAAACAAAGAGACCCACATCAGCCCGAATTTCATCAGGCTGCAGAAGAAGTCTTTCACAGCCTATGGCCCTTTCTTGAAAAAAACCCCAAATACGCCCAGCGCAGCATTTTAGAGCGCATCGTTGAGCCTGAGCGGGTGATCATGTTCCGCATCCCCTGGATTGACGACAAAGGTTTGGCCCAGGTCAACCGTGGCTACCGGATTCAAATGTCGTCTGCCATTGGCCCTTATAAAGGCGGCCTGCGCTTTCACCCCAGCGTGAACCTGGGTATTTTGAAATTCTTGGCCTTTGAGCAAGTGTTTAAAAATGCTTTGACCACCTTGCCTATGGGCGGCGGTAAAGGCGGCTCTGACTTCGACCCTAAAGGCAAATCAGACAATGAAGTGATGCGTTTTTGCCAGTCCTTTATGACCGAGCTGTATCGCCACATTGGCCCAAACATTGACGTACCGGCTGGCGACATCGGCGTGGGTGGGCGTGAAGTGGGCTATTTATATGGTCAATATAAACGCATCAGCAACGAGTTTGCGTCCGTTTTAACCGGTAAAGGCATGAGTTTTGGCGGCAGCTTGATTCGTCCTGAGGCCACAGGCTATGGCGCCGTGTATTTTGCAGAAGAAATGCTGAAAACCCGTAAAAAACACATTGCCGGTAAATCAGTGGTGATCTCGGGCTCGGGCAACGTGGCGCAATACGCGGCCCAGAAATGCCTAGAGTGGGACGCGAAAGTCTTGACCATGTCTGACTCTGGTGGTTTCGTGCATTTCCCAGACGGCATGACGCTGGCGCAGTGGCAAGAGCTGATGGTGTTGAAAAACGACCGTCGCGAACGCTTAAGCGTGTACGCACAAGAGCAGGGCTTAACCTATCATGAAGGCCAACGTCCTTGGGGCGTGCCTTGTGATGTGGCCATGCCTTGCGCGACTCAAAATGAGCTAGACGAAAAAGACGCACAAACCTTGTTGGCTAACGGTTGCTACTGTATTTCTGAAGGCGCTAATATGCCAAGCACTACCGGAGCTGTGGATGCCTTTA
>JAGNTR010000126.1:3687-7806 GCA_017987415.1 Neisseriaceae bacterium | reverse complement strand
TGGCGCCTTTGTGGGCACAGTTCTGCCCAGACGAACCCACGCCCACCGATCCCGCCGCCGCAGAACAGAATGCCAAGCACTTATTACCGTCCATGCGTCGGCAAACCAAGGCGGGCCTAAAACTCGACCGCGATGCCTATAAGCGCCAGCAAGAAATCAGCCGCACCTTACGCACGGCCGCCCTCGTTTACGCCGAACCCACTTGGCAGCTCGAACACATCGCCGAAAACCTCAAGCGCCTGCGCTGCGACCTACTCAAAACCCACTGGCGCGACAAAATCCATCAATTCTTACCGCGCCCTGTCGGTGGCCGCATCGCCTACATCCGCGTCCCAGAAGCCTTCGACGTACGCCAAGCGCTGGCCAGCCAGCCCGACCTGAGCGCTGAAGACATCATGGCTACAATTCGACAGCGCCTACAGGGCGCGCTAGATGAGCTAAACCAGCAAATCAAGCCGCGCCGACCACGGCCAAGCTTTGTGAACCCCTTTACCCTTGCCGATGAGCCTCACGATTAACCAGCCATAAAAAAAGCGCCCTAAGGCGCTTTTTAAGCAGAAAACTGAACCCGATACCAAGGCAGGCCCACCCCATATTGGCTGCCTACCAGATAGCCTTCCTCGATAAAATAGGTTAATTCATTAGGGTCATCACTAGCCGACTGAGCCCAGGCGTGGGCGCCGACAACGGCCGCATGTTCAAAGCCTTGGAAACGATAAATAGCGCGTTCGAAATGGCCATGTACAGGGGGAAAGGCCAACAGGAAATCCACCTCGGTGTACAGGCTACGCTCCGGCGGCGGCAAGGTGATCACGGTCACGCGCTGACCTAGCTCTGGCTCTGGCTCTGGCTCTGGCTCTGGCTCTGGCTCTGGCTCTGGCTCTGGCTCTGGCTCTGGCTCTGGCTCTGGCTCTGGCTCTGGCTCTGGGGCCACCGTAGGCCTCGCCTCGGTTGCCCCTAAGCCCCACTCTGCCTCATTCTCCTCAGCCACATCCAAAGGCGCTCGCTCCGCTGAAAACGCACCCTGTAAATGCGTTGCCCCGACCACCACATATTCACCCGACAGACTGTTTCCATCTTCGGCCAGCATCCCGCTGACGGTTAAGGTGGCGGCATCAGCATCAGCAGCATCACGTAAAAACACCCCAGTACCGGCAAACCGCAGGCCGCGTAGCTCGGCTTCAAACTCAAAGCCTATCCACTGCGTCGTTTGCGCCGCCGCTGGCAATAGATAATAGCCAAACAGTCGTTGGGTGAGCACGTCTAACTCAACCATCAAGCAAGGCGATGTATGGTCTTGCCCCTTAATCTGGCCCAAATACAAGCGCCGCTGCGGCACCCGCGCAGGAGGAGCAGGCACGATCGCCGGCATCACCGGGCGCAGCGGTGGTAGGCTTGGCTGCGATGGCTGCGCCACACGCCACAGCGGCGGTAGGCCGGTGACCGTCCAGGGCTTGGCCACGCGGGCGATGCTGCTGCTGGGTAACCGAGTATTTACGGGTAAATCCGTGGGTGGCGGTGCCACAGCAGGGTCAGGAATAGCCGCCACGGGCGCTGCAATGGCGGTGACGTGCCCAGGCATGCCTTCTGGACCAGCCTCTCTAGACAAAACGGTGCCCTGCCAACGTCGTTGGGCAACCGACGGCAGCGGTCGCGGCAGCTTTGTATGAGGCGTTGCCAACACAGCCATTGGCAGCGATGTAGGTTCAGGGATAGACGCCGACGGCCCCCATGAGGGAGCGGCATCAACAGTGGGCTCGATTAGCGTAGGCGGCGGCCACGACGGCGGCCGCTGTGGTTTGGACACACCACAGGCGGCTAAGATCAAGCTGCTGATCAATATCGTTCGGGTCTGGTACAGGCCTATCATGAGTGCTTATCAATGCCATGGATTTATTTAAAATTGAATGGCATCATACCACAACGATCAAAAAAATCGGCAATTAAAACCAACTAAGCCTTTGTTTATCATGAATATAATAGTATAAAAAAAGCCGCCCAGTGGGCGGCTTTTTATTTGGCGTTGATTTATTTCAACGGCGTTACTTCCATACCAAACATCGCGCGAGCGGTGTTCAACATTTGGCAGCTAAAGCCCCACTCGTTATCGTACCAAGCCAATACTTTAACCATATTGCCGTTTGACACCTTGGTTAAGGTGCTGTCGAAGGTGCTGCCTTCAGTGGTGTGGTTAAAGTCGGTCGACACCAACGGTAGGGTATTGTAGCCCAATACGTTTTTCATGCTGCCTTCAGACGCTTGCTTCACAATTTCGTTGACTTCTTCAACGGTGGTGTCGCGTGCGGCTTCAAAGGTCAAGTCAACCAAAGACACGTTGATGGTCGGTACACGCACAGAAAAACCGTCTAACTTACCTTGTAACTCAGGCAACACCAAACCCACGGCTTTAGCCGCACCGGTTTTGGTCGGAATCATGTTTTCTACGGCGCTGCGGGCGCGGCGTAAGTCTTTGTGACGTACGTCGGTCAACACTTGGTCGTTGGTGAAGGCGTGAATGGTGGTCATCAAGCCTTTAACCATGCCTAAGCCGTCGTTCAGTGCTTTGGCCACAGGCGCCAAGCAGTTGGTGGTGCAAGACGCGTTCGACACGACGGTCATTTCTGGGGTCAATACGCTGTGGTTCACGCCGTACACAATAGTAGCGTCCACATCGGCACCGCCAGGAGCAGAAATCAACACTTTTTTCGCGCCAGCTTCAAAGTGGGCCTGGCATTTTTCTTTAGTGGTAAATGCGCCCGTGCATTCCAACACCAAGTCCACGCCTAATTCGCCCCAAGGCAATTCAGCCGGATTACGGGTGGCGAAAAACGGGATTTTCTTACCGTTGATGATCAAGTTGCTGTCGTCGTGGCTGATGTCTGCATTGAAACGACCGTGAACGGTGTCAAATTTAGTCAGGTGGGCATTGGTGGCCAAATCGCCAGAGGCGTTTACGGCCACAACGTCAAACTGATTGGTTAAGTCATATTCGTAGATCGCGCGCAAAACTTGGCGGCCGATACGGCCATAGCCATTAATGGCAACTTTGATGGTCATGGTTGTTTCCTTAAGGATTTAAGCCAAAAGCCAGCTGATCAATCAGACGACTTCGGCTGCAATAATAACGGCGCCGCCTAAACGGCAGCAATAAATAAGGCCACGATGCACACCAGCCCAACCATCCACATAGCCGACCGGCAGCTGGGCCAGTCGCGAACGTAGCAGACAATAAAGGCAAGGCGGCTGAACACAAACAGCGCGGCCCATAAATCAATCGTGGTTTGTGCCGCACCCCCACTCACATGAGCGATGATGACGGCGGCAGCAAAAAAAGGATTCACCTCATAGGCATTGGCTTGCGCTGCCTGAGCCCGCGCGGCGCGGCCTTGAAGCTGGCTGAGAAAAGCGCGTGGATCATGATTGTGCTGAGGCTTAAAACCACCGCTGGCCTTGGCATAGGCTGCGCTCAACAGAGGCAACAGCATCGCCGCCAAAACACACCAATAAGCGAAAGTCATACGCCCACCTTTCGGATGATTCCTGCTTCACTGCTTAAAAAAAGCTGCCCAGACATCGTCATCTAGGCAGCTCACTTGGTTTACAGCACCGATTTAACGGCCGCCACCACGTTTTCAGTGGTGAAACCAAAGGTCTTGAACAACTCGTTGGCAGGCGCCGACTCACCAAAGTGATCGATGCCCACAACGGCGCCTTCTAGGCCCACATATTTGCGCCAGAAGTCGCTGACGCCCGCCTCAACCGCCACGCGTGGCAAGCCTTTTGGCAAGACGCTGGCTTGATACGCCTTGTCCTGTTGATCAAACACGGTGGTCGCAGGCATAGACACCACGCGCACGGCCACGCCTTCGGCGGCCAATGCTTTTTGTGCGTCCAAGGCCAAGGCCACTTCAGAGCCTGTAGCCAACAGCACTGCTTGGGCATTGTCAGCATCGCTCAACACATAGCCACCTTTGGCAATATTGGCCAACTGTGCTTCGCTACGCGCCACAAACGGCAAGCCTTGACGGCTGAAGATCAAGCAAGAAGGATGATCTTGTGCCTTAACCGCTTCCACCCAAGACACCAATGACTCAGCCGTGTCGCAAGGGCGCCAAACGG
>JAGNTR010000126.1:0-3587 GCA_017987415.1 Neisseriaceae bacterium | reverse complement strand
GTTTCAATCGCGTTTTGGCTGGCCTGACGGGTGGCCAATTTTTCAGCTTTGGCGTTGATGTCGGCTAAGGCCGCAGCCACGTGGGCTTCAAAGTTGGCGGGCAGATCACCAGCCATACGACGGCTAAATTCAGCCGCTAATTCAGGGTATTTGGCGGCATAGGCGTCAAAATCGGCCTGCCATGCCTGTTCCAAGACGGCGCCGGCAGCTTTTGCATCCCAAGCTGTATACACGTCGGCAGGCACTTCAAACGGTGCATGGGCCCAGCCTAGCTGTGCGCGCGCAGCGGCGATTTCGTCGTCACCCAAGGGGCTACCGTGGGTTTTGGCCGTGCCTTCTTTATTCGGAGAGCCTTTACCAATAGTGGTTTTACAGCAAATAATGCTGGGCTGAGCGGTATTGGCTTTAGCTGCTTCAATAGCTTTGGCCACGGCGTCGACATCGTGGCCGTCTACGTTGGCCACCACGTGCCAACCGTAGCTAGCGAAGCGCTCAGGAATGTTTTCGCTAAACCAGCCATCTACGTTGCCATCAATGGAGATATTGTTGTCGTCGTACAGCACAACCAATTTGCCTAGGCCCAAAGTCCCTGCCAGAGAGGCCACTTCGTGCGAAATGCCTTCCATCAAGCAGCCATCACCCACAAAGGTATAGGTGTGGTGGTCAACAATATTGAAGCCGTCACGGTTAAACTCTTTGGCCAGAATGTGCTCAGCGATGGCCATGCCGACCGCGTTGGCAATGCCTTGGCCTAGAGGGCCCGTCGTAGTTTCGACGCCATCGGTGTAGCCATATTCAGGGTGGCCTGGGGTTTTGCTTTTAAATTGGCGGAAGGCCTTTAAGTCGTCGATGCTGACGTTGTAGCCGGTCAGATGCAATAAGCTGTACATCAACATAGAGGCGTGACCGTTGGATAACACAAAGCGGTCGCGGTTCACAAACTTAGGGTTGTTTGGGTTGTGGCGCAAAAAGCGCGTCCACAACGCCTGTGCCATTTCGGCCATGCCCATCGGCGCACCGGGGTGGCCTGAATTGGCCTTTTGTACTGCGTCCATGGATAAAAAACGAATGGCGTTTGCCAGTTGAGAAGCCATAATTTGCCTTACAGATTATTCAAGATGAGTGAGTGCGTGCGTGACGCAAATAAATTCTGCCTGAATTATGCCTTTTTATACCCCTTTCTTCAAGGTATGAACCACGATCTTCGGCATAATCCCCTTAAATTATCCGATGTCCCCCACACATTGTGGCGCTCTCCTATCCTAATACACACAATTCAGAAGCAAATCAGGATTTTACCCAAAAAACATAGCCCTGATGAATGCTGGCCTAGACCCTCGCTAAGCGCTCAAAACTCAGGATTATTTTTTTTACCGTCCACAAGAGAGACAAAAGCGTAACGGCTTGATACACTGAGGTTGGCTAAGACCAAAATCTATCTTGAATAGACCAATAATGCAGTCACATACGTGTGGCTGCGCATAAAAAGAGCGTGTCGTTTTCACAGCATGAGTCACTAAAGCAACGTCACGTTAATCAACCGGTACCTTCGTACCCAACTGGAGGAAGACCCCATGCAACAAAAATACATCCTTGATGAACAGGCCGTCGACGCCATTTTGACCACAGCCAAACAAGTGGCCAAGCAAAAGCAGTGGGCCGTCACCATTTGCGTGACCGACGACGGTGGGCATCTATTGGGATTATTGCGTTTGGATGGGGCAGCGCCCATGTCGGCGTTGATTGCGCAAGAAAAGGCCAAAACAGCGGCCCTATCGCGTAAGGAAACCCTAGTGTACGAAACCATGATTAACCAAGGCCGCACGGCCTTTTTGTCGGCGCCCCTACACGGCCTTCTCGAAGGTGGCTTGCCCATCATTAAAGATGGGCACTGTATCGGCGCCGTTGGCGTATCAGGCCTGGCTTCCGATTTGGACGCCGAGCTTGCCCGTCTGGCCATTGCCAGCATTTTTTGATGACCCATACCTGCTTTGTTAACTTTAACAAACGACAAAGGAAAGAAGAGAGATGACCATGACCGATCGCACCACCCTAAACGGTTTACACGTTGACCAACGTTTGGCAAGCTTCATCAATACCGAAATATTGCCCCAACACAGCATCAGCGCCGATGATTTTTGGCCAGGTTTCAGCGCCTTAGTCGCCAAGTTTAGCCCTAAAAATAAGGCTTTATTGGCCAAGCGCGAACAGCTACAGGCGCAGCTAGATGAATGGCATCAAGCCCACCCAGGCCCCATCACCGACATGGCCGCCTACACCCAGTTTTTAACCGACATCGGCTATTTAGTGGCCCCTCCCGCCAACGTCAGCGTGACCACGGCCAACGTCGATACCGAAATCACCCGCCAAGCGGGCCCACAGCTGGTGGTACCGGTGATGAATGCCCGCTATGCCCTAAACGCCGTCAACGCCCGTTGGGGTAGCCTCTACGATGCTCTCTACGGCACCGACGTAATCCCTGAAACCGAAGACACTGCCAAAACCAAGGGCTATAACCCGAACCGCGGCGCCGCCGTGATTGCGTTTGCGCGTGACTTTCTGGATCAGGCGATCCCCCTTAAAGACGGCAGCCACGCCAATACTCAAGCCTACATCGTCAACCAAGGCGGCCTGGAAGCCATCCTCACCGACGGCCAAATCGTACCGCTGACGCACCCTGAGCGCTTCATCGGCTTTACCGGCAAGGAAACCTCGCCTACGTCGCTGCTGTTCAAGCACAACAATCTACACTTCGACATCTTGATCGATAAAACCAGCCCCATCGGGTCACAAGACGCTGCCGGCATCAAAGACATCATCATGGAAGCCGCCGTCACCACCATCATGGACTGTGAAGACTCCATCGCCGCCGTCGATGCGGCCGACAAAGTGTGCGTTTACCAAAACTGGCTCGGCCTCATGCGCGGTGATCTAGCCGAAGAGGTGTCGAAAAACGGCCAAACCTTCACCCGCACCATGAACCCCGACCGCACCTACACCACCGTGCGCGGCAAAACCATCACCCTACACGGGCGCTCATTGATGTTCATCCGCAACGTCGGCCACTTAATGACCACGCCAGCCGTATTAGACGCCGATGGCCAAGAAATCCCAGAAGGCATCCTTGATGCCGTGATGACGGGCCTGATTGCGCCTTTCGACCTCAACCGTCAAAGCGGCGGCAACTCGCGCACCAAATCGGTCTACATCGTGAAGCCTAAAATGCACGGTCCAGAAGAAGTCGCCTTTGCCAACGCGCTATTTGCCGACGTCGAAACCTTAACCGGCCTCGCACCGCTGACCCTTAAAATGGGCATCATGGACGAAGAACGCCGCACCAGCGTCAACCTCAAAGCCTGTATCGCCGAAGCTCAAGACCGCGTGGTGTTCATCAACACCGGCTTCTTAGACCGCACCGGCGACGAGATGCACACCGCCATGCACGCCGGCGCCATGATCCGTAAAGGCGACATGAAGGCCAGCGCCTGGATTCAAGCCTATGAGCGCAACAACGTTCAGGTTGGCCTAGAGTGCGGCCTGCCCGGCCACGCCCAAATTGGCAAAGGCATGTGGGCCATGCCTGATTT
>JAGNTR010000015.1 GCA_017987415.1 Neisseriaceae bacterium | reverse complement strand
AGGTAGTCGATAATGCGCGATAAAATCAAACTAGAATCATCTGCTGGTACTGGTCACTTCTACACCACTACTAAAAATAAACGCACTATGCCCGGCAAGCTCGAAATCAAAAAATTCGATCCTGTTGTTCGCAAACATGTGATTTATAAAGAAACTAAATTAAAATAAACTAATTTTATTTCGACAAACCCTTTGCCTCGGCGAAGGGTTTTTATTTTGCCCTACACTTTTGCCCCACATTCAAGCTTTCGCCTCACTTTCTCACCACTAAATCCACTGATCCCCATCATTTCATGCAGGCATCTCGCGTCAGCCTAATGCGCACAGCGGCCTCAAACTTCTAAATAATGAAACAGCATTATTTATGCGGCATTTATATGCTACAATGACCAATCCCCCTATCGAGGCACCCCACACACCCAAACTCAGCAAGGCAGTTATGCTCAAAAATACCCTCTTTATCTGCGGCACCCCCTTTCAGCTTTTCCTGGCCCAAAACATCATTCGCACCGAAGGCATACACAATGCCGCCATCTTATATCTAGGCAACCCTCAGCATCCTAAGGCCAAGCACTACCTTGCTCTCTTTGCGCCCAATACCAGCATCACCCGCTTTTGGATCGATCATGAGCTACAGCATCTCAAGAAACGCACCATCAGCCGCAAAGCCAAAATACTGGCCGAACAGCTTGGCCACCCACATAACGTTTTCATCGCCAACTACACCATTTTGTTCTACTCTTTCTTACTGTCGTACCTACCCTTCGAGACCTTATACTCCTTCGATGATGGCGCCGACAACATCAACCCCTTGTCACCGCTACACCAGTTTCATCATCAAACCCAACGCCAACGCCTTAGCTATGCCTTAAAATATGGCTTACGCTACCGTTTAAAATACCAGCTACGCGCCCACCCTAAAAAAATCCTCAAAAACATTAAGCGCCACTACACTATTTTCCCGCAACACCCCAACATCATCAGTGCTGTTCGCCCCCTAAAACTACAGGCACTCACTCCTACCCCTGCCCACTCGACATTGACACCACGCCCCGTCATCAAGCTCTTCATTGGCGCCTACTTCAGCGACATGTTCACGCGCTCAACCGACTTAACCTCACTCATGGCGCAGCTACACAGGCTTTTCCATGACCAAAAAATAGACGCCTACCTGCCCCATCCGCGCGAGCACACCCATCATCTACCCAATGCCCAGCACATCGATATTCTGGCAGAAGAATACGTTTTAACCCAAATCGCCGCCGGACGACATGTCGAACTGTATGGTTTCGCCAGCACCGTACAGCTCAACTTAGCCCACCGCGAGCAAGTCACCAACCACCTCATCACCTCAGCCTCGCTACACCCCAAAATTCGCCACCTCTATGAACACATTTGCGATGATCGCTTTAACCTTATCGACCTCCCGACAGCCCAAACACCTAACCTCACTAAGGAGTCCACATGAACCAAGACGTGATTAAAATATTCGTTGGCTGCGACCCCAACAACTGCGACCTAGAACAAATGATGGTATTGGAATACAGCATCCGCAAACACACCCAAGCAACCATCGACATCGTCTGGATGCAGCTGTCGCGCGATCCCAATAGCTTTTGGTATGCCAACCCTGAAACCCAGGAGGGCTGGAACAGCAGTAAATGGGTAACCACTTTTTCTGGCTTTCGCTGGGGCATCCCCGCCTATTGCGGTTACGCCGGTAAGGCCATTTACATGGACGCCGACGTATTAGTGCTCAGCGACATCAGCGAACTCTGGCACCACCCCATTAACCCAGAATCTATGGTGGCCGCCAAAGGCGCACCGCTCATCAACCGTCTGTGCGTATCCCTATGGGACTGTGCCAAGGCCCGTGAAGTCATCCCCAGCATGGATGCCTTTAAACGCAATCCAGATAACCATTACAGCATGGTCGACCAGATTAAAGCCCAACCCAGCCTCATCACCCCATTTAACGACAGCTACAACTGCCTAGACGGGGAAGACTTGGCCCTTAAAGACATCAAAATCCTCCATTACACCGACATCGACACCCAGTTCTCTCACCCCTATTCGATTCCTCGCCTAAAGGCCGAAGGCAGCCAACACTGGTACGACGGCCAAACCAAACCGCACTGGCGCGAAGATCTAGTAGCCCTATTCGCTCAATACTACGAAGAGGCACTGGCCGCCGGCTATACCTTAGAGCAATACCGCGTCACCCCCTTTGGCAACGTCCCCAAGGAATCGCTCACCGGCTACCACGGCGATCGATTCGTCGACGTACACCACAGCCAAAAAAAGAAGCCCAGTAAAATACACAAATGGCAAAACAGCATCCGCAAACGCTGGCACAAGCTATTCGGCTAAGCACAAAAAAGCCGCCCCAGACAACTGGGGCGGCTTTTTCACAGCAGACGTCAATTAAGGCTCAACTGCCTGCTGCATCGCCTCTACATTATCCACGATCACATTCGCATCCAAAACGCCAAAGCTGATCAAGGCCAGCATCAACAGCGTCGACGCCAATACCAAAGTCACCACATACAGCACGTAGCCCAGTAAAATCTTCAAGCCCGACAGCTGACTGAAGCGGGCAAAACCATGAATCTGCACCCACAGCGTCCAGAACTGCCACACCAAGCTTAAGACTACGGCCACGCCCGCAGGCAGATAAGGAAACGCCATCGCTGGAATCATCAATGCCTGAGTCAACAGCACAAAATGCGCCAACGGCAAATCAGGTGCGCCGCGCCAGCGAAAATACAGGCGCATCGTTTGGCTAAAGACCGCCCAATTAAGCACCGTAAAGGCTAAAGACACCGCAACCGTACCGTTTTGATCCAAGCCCAAAATCGGCATAAACGCTTGCGCATTCACCACGCCCAAGATCAGCAAGATGGCCACCACCACAAAACCAGGGTAGCGATACTCGGCCACGGGCTTTAAGCGTAAGCGCAGCAGCTGCCACGCATCATTAAGAAAATTCAGCATCAATCGAACACCACCGTTCTGTTGCAATAAGACAATACGCGGTTATCGGCGTGCCAACGTACGGCACGGCTCAACACCACTTTCTCGAGATCACGCCCTTTAGCCACCAAATCATCCACCTCATCGCGATGAGAGATACGCACCACTTCTTGCTCAATAATCGGGCCTTCATCCAGCTCATTGGTCACATAATGGCTGGTGGCGCCGATCAACTTCACACCGCGCGCATAGGCACGATGATAAGGCCGAGCACCATCAAATGCCGGCAAAAAGCTGTGGTGAATATTAATGATGCGGTCAGGAAAAGCCGACACAAAATCAGGCGACAGCACCTGCATATAGCGTGCCAAAACCACGGTATCGACATTGGCTTCTTTTAATAAGCGCATCTGTTCCGCTTCAGCCAAAGCTTTATTGTCTTTATTGACTTCAATTTTATGAAAAGGAATCCCGTTAAACTCCACGATGTGGCGGCAGGTATTGTGGTTCGAAATCACCAAAGGAATTTCACAACCCAGCTCACCAATGCGGTAACGGTGCAGTAAATCCACCAAGCAGTGCTCATACTGAGACACAAAAATCGCAATGCGCGGCAGCTCATGCGACAAAGTCAATCGATAGGTTAGGTTAAACTGGGCCGCAATCGCCCCAAAAACCTCGTCAAACTGCGCCATAGGCAGCTCAAAATCAGCTAAATCCCACTCTACGCGCATTAAAAACAAAGATTCAACCGCATCTTGGTGCTGATCCGCATGCAAAATATTGGCATTATAGGTCAACAAAAAATGGGCTACGGCATTCACCAAGCCCTTTTGATCAGGCGCCGCCATAAACAAAGTGGCGGTCTTTTTTTGTGTGTCTTGATTTGTCATTTTAATTACGTCATCCACAAGAGGCTGCCTTAGCCCAACACCACCAAGACAGCCCCAACAAACTCCCAGAGCATTCGGCCCTTCAAGTCTTAATTAATCATGTAGCCTAGCGGCATCCAATGTATTTTCCAACAGGGTCGCAATCGTCATCGGCCCCACCCCACCTGGCACAGGCGTAATCCATGCCGCACGTTCTTTAGCCACGGTAAACTCAACGTCACCGCACAGCTTACCATTTTCCAAACGGTTAATGCCCACATCAATCACCACGGCACCAGGCTTAATCCACTCGCCTTTAACCATCTCTGGCACGCCCACGCCGGCCACCACGATGTCAGCCTGGCGTACCTCGTGCGCTAAATCTTGTGTCGCACTATGGCACACAGTCACAGTAGCGCGCGCCAACAGCATTTCCAAAGCCTGAGGGCGGCCGACAATATTGGACGCGCCCACAATCACCACTTTCTTGCCTTTAGGATCGATCTGGTAATGATCCAACAGCGTCATCACGCCTCGTGGGGTACACGGACGCATTAAGGGCATTTTCACCGCTAAGCGGCCAACGTTGTAGGGATGAAAACCATCCACGTCTTTATGCGGCAAAATACGCTCTAATACTTTTTGGCTGTCAATGTGCTTCGGCAGCGGCAGCTGCACCAAAATACCATCTACTTCGCTATTGTCATTTAACTCATCAATCAGCTGCAGCAAAGCCTCTTCCGTCAGGCTTGCATCATACTCATATGATAAAGAACGAACGTTGGCCTTTTCACAGGCCAATTTTTTGTTGCGTACGTACACGGCGCTAGCAGGATCATCGCCCACCAAAACCACCGCCAATGTTGGCTGATGTAACCCTTGTTCAGCACGTTTTGCCACTTGTTCCTTTACCCATTCAATACGAGATTGAGAAACAGCCTTACCATCCATTAATTGAGCAGCCATGATTTTCCTAAAACTCACTTTAAATAAACAACAATATGAAGCCCCGTATTCTCTCATTTTTTAGCAGTTAATGCACCTTTAAATCCCATTCAGTGATGCTTTAATGCCTACATAAAGCAGCCATACAAAAGGCCACACCCATTAATGCAGCTGGCTTTCAGCGACCAACAAACGCAGTTAAAAATAAAAATAACCGTCACGCCTAAATTAAAAACCGCACAATAACAGCCCCTTAAATAACTAAATTCAATTTAAGCCAAAATCATCATTGACAGACCAATCCCTCATCGGTATAGTTCGTCACTCAGTCGGGGCGTAGCGCAGCCTGGTTAGCGCATCTGCTTTGGGAGCAGAGGGTCGTGAGTTCGAATCCCACCGCCCCGACCACAAATTCTAGTGTGTGACCGACAGTTGGTTTGAGTGCCCGTAGCTCAACCGGATAGAGCACCGGCCTTCTAAGCCGGGGGTTACAGGTTCGATTCCTGTCGGGTGCGCCAAAAGCTTTATGGTGGATGTAGCTCAGTTGGTAGAGTCCTGGATTGTGATTCCAGTTGTCGTGGGTTCGAGCCCCATCATCCACCCCAGTTATCCTAAGACTTGCTTAAAGCAGGTCTTTTTTTATGCCCGCCGATTCTAGCCAACCCACCCCCTTTAACACAATCAAACGCGTAAGCACTCAAATCATAACGACAGCCCCACAGCCGAGCTTCAAAAAGCATCCGACTTATATTGCCTGCCGCAACCAGCCACCCAAAACAGCAGCCAAGCCTTGCCCCCTAAGCAATAAACAAACAAGCAACAGACCCATCTGACCCAAGACACGCCCTGACTCAAAACCTATTTTCCCTGATGATTCCAGCATCTAGGCAATAAGTCGACTTATTTTAACACCATACGCTTGACAGAAAAATCAGAGCTGGGTATAGTTCGATTCTCAGTCGGGGCGTAGCGCAGCCTGGTTAGCGCATCTGCTTTGGGAGCAGAGGGTCGTGAGTTCGAATCCCACCGCCCCGACCACAATTATGAGTGTTACCGACAGTTGGTTTGAGTGCCCGTAGCTCAACCGGATAGAGCACCGGCCTTCTAAGCCGGGGGTTACAGGTTCGATTCCTGTCGGGTGCGCCAAAAGCTTTATGGTGGATGTAGCTCAGTTGGTAGAGTCCTGGATTGTGATTCCAGTTGTCGTGGGTTCGAGCCCCATCATCCACCCCATTATCATGACTTGCTTAGCAAGTCTTTTTTTATGCCTGCCGTTTGCGTTAAGCACTAAAAAGCCCTAAGACAAAGCTTAGGGCTAGGCCGGCCTAGTCTGGCTTATTCGGCTTTTTTACGCACCAGCATCACAGGCATGTCTACTTGGCGCAACACGCCTTCCGCCACAGAACCCATCAGCAAATGCATCACGCCGGTCCAGCCGTGCGTACCCATCACGATCAGATCACAACCATTGTCTTTCGCATCAGTAGCCAACAAAGTCGCAATCTTGTCGCCCACGCTTTCAAGAATTTCCACTTCGGCGGTTAAGCCATGGCCAGCAATAATGGTATTAGCGTGAGCCAATACTTTTTCGCCCACTTCTTTACTCGCCTGATGAATCTCAGCAGACTGCAAGTAACCGGTACCGCCCCAGCTAAATTGAGCCAAGTCTACTACGTGTACGGCACGCAAAGCAGCTTTGGAAAATTCAGCAATTTTACAGGCTTCTTCTAAGGCTTTTAATGAGGCTGCGCTGTCGTCGACAGGGACAAATATTTTCTTGTACATACGAACTCCTTTGTTATCAGACTGATTGAAGAGTCACACTACGGTGCATACTAGCATATTCGCACGTGTACGCACCCATGGCAAAAATAATGTTAGAATCATTGACATCCGTTAATACTATCTTACCTCTTACTATGACTCGCGTACACCTAAATGTGCCAGAAACCTTTCTATTTGAAACAGAGTTAGCCATTCAAGTCAGCGACTTAAACTATGGCAACCACCTGGCCAACGACAAAGTCCTCAGCCTCGCCCACGAAGCGCGCATACGCTTCTTGCACCACTTAGGGTACACTGAGATGAACGTTGAGGGCGCTGGCTTAATCATGGCCGATGCTGCCATACAATTCATCAGCCAAGGCTTCCACGGCGACGAACTAATATTAAAAATAGCAGTCACTGACATCAGCCGCGCAGGCTTTGCCCTGTTTACCCTGATTCAACACAAGCACACGCAAAAAGAGCTGGCCCGCGTCAAAACCGGCCTGGTTTTTTTCGATTACACCACGCAAAGCGTGCAAAAAACCCCTGCTGGCTTTATTGCTCAAATCAGCAGAACATAAGGAAACACAATGAAAACATATCAACCCAATAGCCCTGAAGCCGTTGCCCACGTCATCGCCATGTGCATGCTGGCCGACAGTGACCTAGATGCCTCTGAATTTGACGCCATGGAAGCAGTTAAGCTCTATGATGTTTTGGGCCTACAGCAAGAAGCCTTCACCACTATTTTAAAAGATTATCTGGAAGATCTATCCAAGGTTGCTGAGACTGAAGAGCGTGTGTCGCTATTAGCGCCAGAGCGCGTCGACGCCATTTTGGCCCAGGTCACCGAGCGTAAATATCGCCTCATCGCTCTGGCGACGGCCCTAAACATCTGCAAAGGCGACCACGCCCTAAATAATGCCGAACTGGCACTATTCCAGCACATCATGCACCAATGGCAAATTGACTTAACCGACCTAGAAATCGCCGTTAGCCAATAATGACCACCCTATTGTTGAGTGAGCTACCGCAACACCTAAGCCGCTATCTCACCACCCTCACTCAAGCCAATAAATCACCGCACACCCTCGCCGCCTATGAGCGAGACGTGCGGCGGTTATTCGAACTTTTGCAGCAACAAGGCCTAGCCGACGACGTCGTGCCCATCAAGCGCCACATGATTGCCGCACTGAAAAGCCTGTCAGGCAAAAACCAACACCCCCATACCCTCGCCCGCGCCCTCAGCGCTTGGCGCCAGTTTTTCGCCTATTTAGAAGCCGAAGGCCACATAGAACTCAATCCTTGCCTTGGGCTCAAGCCACCGAAGGCACCGGCGCGCCTCCCCAAGGCTTTAACCCAAGAAAACATGCAACACCTCTTAGACGAACCAGAGGCCAACGACGTTTTAAGCCTGCGCGACAAGGCCATGTTTGAGCTCATGTATGCATCGGGCCTGCGCCTATCAGAGCTGGCCGCACTCAACCGCTACGACATCGACTTCGAGCAACACTTATTGAGGGTCTTAGGCAAAGGCCACAATGAACGCATCGTTCCCTTTGGCAGCCAAGCCGAAGCCGCCCTCAGAGCCTACATCGACAGTACGCCCATCGAACACAGCAACCCGGAAGAGCAGGCGGTTTTTTTAAACAATAAAGGCCACCGCTTGAGCATGCGGCAAATCCAAAACCGCCTCAACCGCTGGGCCAATCAAAGCAGCAGCGACCAGCACATTCACCCTCATATGCTGCGCCACAGCTTTGCCAGCCATATGCTGCAAAGCGCCCAAGACGTACGCGTGGTGCAGGAGCTGCTGGGCCACGCCAGCCTCAGCACCACCCAAATCTACACCAAGCTGGATTTCGAACATCTGGCCAGCGTCTATGATCAGGCTCATCCACGCGCCAAGAAGAAAAAACCCGCCGAGCCCAGCTAAGGCATCACCACGATATTGTCTGCCCCCACCTTCTGAGGTGACCACAACGGCACCGCCGCGGCCAACAGCGCCTGCGGCGTGTCGTAATCTGCCGCTACCAACCTAATCCCCAAGTAACCCAAGACGGCCTGTAGCTGCTGCATGACGGCATGACTATCCAGAGCTGGTGCCAAGGTTTGCTTGGATAATTTTTGCCCCAGTGCATTGGTCAGCAGCGGCAAATGTGCATACGCCGGCTGTGGATAGCCCAATACCTGCTGCAAGTACTGCTGGCGCGGCGTACACACCAACAAATCACGGCCACGCACAATGTGGCTCACGCTCTGATCGGCATCATCCACCACCACCGCAAGCTGGTAGGCCCACTCGCCATCGGCCCGCTTCAGCACAAAGTCACCGATGTCCTGAGCCAAATTTTGCCGATACGGCCCCATCAATTCATCTACGAAGCCTATGTCTTGATTAGGCACCTTCAAGCGCCAAGCCGGTGCCTTGCGCGGATCACGCGGGCTGACAGCGCTGCGGCAATGGCCGGCATAGACACAGCCGTCGGCGCCTTCACGCCCCTCGGCCATCACCTCTTTACGGCTACAGTAGCAAGGATAAACCAAGTCTCGCGCATATAAATCATCCAAGGCCGCCTGGTACAGAGCATGGCGCTGACTTTGATACACCACCTCGCCATCCCAATCCAGCCCAAACGTTTTCAGCGTGGCCAGAATATCGGCAGCGGCACCAGGCTGCTCGCGCGGCGGATCTAAATCTTCCATCCGCACCAACCATTGCCCCCCTACCGACCGAGCCGCTAAATAGCTGGCAACAGCAGCCAAGAGTGAGCCTAAATGCAAACGCCCAGTTGGGCTAGGCGCAAAACGCCCAATATAATCCATGCTCATTTCTGAATCTCATCGTTGAATCAGTTATAATAAAGACCTATTTTACGCCGTTATTGGAAGAGCACAAAAACATGGTTGCCCCCACCCCTTATACACGCTGTCTGGCAATGGACACCGCCACTCAATTTCTCTCCGTTGCTGTAGGCAACGAGACGCAATCGGCGCTGTATCATGAGCAGGTTGGCGCCCAGCAGTCGGCACTCATCCTCCCCACCATTCAAAGCCTATTAGACACCCAAGGCCACGGCCTAGACCAGCTGGATTTAATCGTGTACGCCCAAGGCCCTGGCTCCTTTACCGGCTTACGCATTGGTGCAGGCGTGGCCCAAGGCTTAAGCATGGCGCTAGACGTTCCCCTAATGGGCATTCCTACTCTAGACGTAGTGGCCAGCATGGCACCGGCCCATACCCACGTTTTGGCCGCCATCGACGCACGCATGGGTGAAGTATTTTACGCCTGGTATGACACCACCAATATGACGCGCCTGTCTGACTACAGCGTCGCCAAACCAACTGAGATTAAGCCCCTAGCCCCTGATGCCCTCACCGTGGGCAATGCGCTCGAGCTCTACGCCGACATTTTACCCACAGGCAGTAGCCAAATGCCCACGGCTCAAGATTACCTTAAGCTCGCCCTCAGCGGTCGCTATCAGGCATCCGGCGCCCAGGCGGCAGACTTACTGTATGTGCGTAATAAAATTGCCCTGACCGCCAAAGAACAGGCGCAGAGAAAACAAAATGGCCACAACAGCTAAGATCAACATTCGGCCCGCCCACAGCGACGACTTAGCCGACATTGTCGCCATCAACCAAGCTGGGCAGGAGTCTGTCTGGTCTGAGCGGCAGTTTGCCAGCGCCCTCAACGGCAACGGCACGCTCTGGGTGTTAACCCAAAACGATCAAGTTGCAGCCTTTTTACTGTGGCACAGCGTATTAGACGAAGCAGAAATCCATCATTTTGGCGTGGCGACCACCGCCTTGCGCCGAGGACTGGCCAGCCAACTTTTGAGCCAACTGATTACTCATTGTCGCAGCGTCGGCATCCATCGCATCATCTTAGACGTGCGTGCCGGCAACCAGGCGGCAAAAGCGTTATACTTAAAGCATGGCTTTGTGGTGAATGGCCAACGCACAGGTTATTACCAAACGGCCACCGGTAGAGAAGACGCCCTTTTAATGGAAAAAACATGTTAGACACGCGCTACGTTCATTTGCATGATGCCTTAGGCTTAGGCCCCCTGTGGGTCAACCAGGCGGCTACGCTGGTGCCTAACGAACCCAGTGCAGACAACCACATCGATACCCCTGCGACGGTTAGACTGCCCACCCCTACTACGCCACAGCCGCAAGAGCACAGCGCCCGCTCAGAACAACCCACCGCAACATCCCAACCGGCGGCCACCACCAAAACTGCACTACCACAAGGACGCATCGCGGCTACCCGCGCCTCTTTATTTAAAACATTGGCCATCAAACCGCAGCCTAGCGAGGCTGAACTAGCCGCAGCAGAAGCAGCCAGCGCCGCGGCAGAAAAGGCCAAGACTCCTACAGTTGAGCCAATCGTGCTCGCCGACGGCTTAGATTTGCGCAGCCTACACAAACACATCAGCGTCTGCACCGCCTGCCCACTACACCAAAGCCGCAAACAAGCACTGCCAGGGCGCGGCCAAGACAATAGCCCCCTCATGGTGGTGTCGCCCGCACCGTCACAAGACGATGACTTACACAACCAGCTGCTACACGGCACCGTCGGCGCCCTGCTAGACAATATGCTGGCCAGCATCGGCCTATCGATCGATGAGGTATTTTTAAGCAGCAGCATTAAGTGTAGCCCCAGCCTCACCGTACCGGTACAGCCAGAATACCAAAAGAACTGCCTCACTTATTTAAATGCCCAAATTCAGGCCAGTCGGCCCCGCGCCCTATTGTTTCTAGGCGAAAACCTGACCAAGCACTGCGCCATCACACCACAAGGGCTGACCTATCAAGACTTACCCACGTTCATTGTGCCGCATCCGGCCAAACTATTGCGCCACACTGCCGACAAACGCCGCGCCTGGCACACCCTCAGCGAACTGAAGCGCTGGCTAAAACAGCCCACCTAACCACGCAAAACGCCCCTGCATCACCTAAGTCATGCAGGGGCGTCAATCATTGGCTTACTTAATGATTTTCAAATGGCTGGGTAAAGTGGGCGCTTCTTCTTTGGCCGCCACCTCAGGCTCTGACGCTGCCTCAGGCACAGACTGCTCAAGCTCAAAGCCCATGCCCTCACCCGTCTCACGAGCAAAGATCGTCAACACATTGCCGGTTGGCAACCACACATCGTGAGCCACGCCACCAAAGCGTGCCGAAAAAGACACCCAATCGTTGGCAATGTTTAGGCCTTGGCAAGCGTTGGGGCCAATATTCAACACAATTTCGCCATCCTTCACGAACTGCATCGGCACCTTAGTCTGCTCATCTACCCACACCGCAATATGCGGCGTTTGCTCGTTGTCGACGCACCATTCATACAGGGCACGAATCAAATAGGGTTTGGTACTGGTTTTCATAAAGCTCATCCAAACAATAAAGCCACGCTAATGCGTGGCCTTGGGTTTAACGACGCATCGCTTTTTCAGCAGCGGTTAAAGAATCAATAAAGGCCTGACGTTGGAAAATACGCTCTGCGTACTTCAAGATCGGCGCAGCCGATTTACCCAACTCAATGCCGTAATGGTCTAAGCGCCACAACAGCGGCGCCAAAGCCACATCAATCATCGAGAATTCTTCGCCCAAAATGTATTTTTGTTTCGCGAATACGGGGGCAATCACGGTTAAGCCTTCCGTAATCGCTTCACGGGCTTTGTTTAGCTCTTTATTAGTGGCCGCTGGGTTTTCCAAAGTCACCACGTGAGAGAACAGTTCGCGCTCAAAGCGATACAAGAATAGGCGGCCACGGGCGCGCATGACCGGATCACCAGGCATTAACTGTGGATGAGGGAAACGCTCATCAATGTATTCATTGATGATGTTAGACTCATGCAATACCAATTCACGTTCAACCAATACCGGTACTTGGTTGTAAGGGTTCATAATGGCCAAGTCTTCAGGTTTATTAAAGATGTCTACGTCTTTAACCTCAAAATCCATGCCTTTCTCAAACAACACAAAACGGCAACGGTGACTGAAAGGACAGGTAATCCCTGAATACAAAGTCATCATAATCAACATCCTAAGAATAATTTCAGAAGCGACCATTATAACAAAAATGGCCACACAAAGCCACAAATCGAACATAAGTGACTGTATTAAAACAAACTATGACGAATTTAGCGGCGTGGCAAAAACAGCCCCAACAGCACCAGCACGCGTAAACGCTCTTTACCGCCTTGGCGCGGCATGCGCTTGAGCAAAGGCAAAATGGTCTTGAGCCAACCCGCCCCTTTTTCGGTTAAGCTCAATACCTGATCATTGGGCGCAGCCGACTGATAAAGCGCCAACAGGCTACGCAAGCGCTCTATCTGCGGTGCCACGTCGGCGTCGGTTTTCACCTTCATTAACGAGCTAAAAAACATCAATACATCAATCGCCTGCAGCGCACTTAAAGGCAGTTCTCGATCAAGGTCTTCTTCAAAGTCAAAGCGATAAAACCCATCAGGCTGCTGGGTCACATTGCGAATTTGGGCGCCACCGTGCCAACAACCACGCTGATGAAATTGAGCCAAATCCAAAGTCAGCGCCTCTAAAGTTGCCCACCGCACTTCAGGCGTTGCCTCTGATAGCTGCTGCTCGATGGGTTCGCCAACGTGCGTCATCGCCACCCAATCATCGCCCACCCCAACCACGCGGGGCACCTTCACCCCTGCCGCAGCCAGCTGTAGCAAACGATTAACCTCGTGCGCTTCTTCACCTCTTGGTGCCGGCGTGGGCGCAGCCCCTGCCGGGTCCAAACGTCGATAAATCAAGCGCGACAGCCAGCGTCTGAGCCTTAAGAAACGAGCGCGTGATAAGCGCTTAATAATGAGCGTTTCCCCCTCATGATCCAGTAAAAAAACGCGAGCAGACGTTTGCTCGCGTTTTGTGTGAACCAGAGTTTTTAAAGCTTCAGAAGCTTGCGGCGCCAAAAGCGAACTTTTGTGCAACAGATCTTCCATTTATACTCTTTATCTAATTAATGAACGTCTTTCCAGTATTCTTTCTTCAGGAAGTACGCCAAAGGCAACATGATCACCAACAAGAACATCAACACACCGTAACCGATCTGTTTACGTTTCAATAATGCTGGCTCACCCATGTACACCATATAGTTCACCAAGTCAGTCACGTACTGATCGTATTCAGCCGTCACCACGCGCTTGTCGTCGATTGCACGACTGTGTAAGCCCGTACGTTCCCAGTATAACTTAGGTTCCAATACGCCGTCTTTGTTCTTTTCCCAAACCGGCTGACCGTCGGCATCCAACTCAACGGCGCGCACGCCTTGCTGTTCCCACAGCACGTGTGGCATACCCACTTTATCGAAGGCGGTGTTATTCCAGCCTGAAGGACGCGATGGGTCTTTATAGAAACCGCGCATATAGGCATACAGATAATCCGCACCGCGAGAACGGGCAATCAAAGACAAGTCAGGCGGTACAGAGCCAAACCATTCTTTGGCGTCTTCTGGCGCCAACGCACCTTGCATGGTGTCACCGATTTTATCGGTGGTGAACATGAGGTTGTCTTTGATTTGCTCTTCAGTCAAACCAAGGTCCGTCAAACGGTTAAAACGCATATTGCTGGCAGAGTGACAAGACAAACAGTAGTTGGTAAAGATTTGAGCGCCACGTTGCAAACCAGCCTGGTTGCCCAAATCGATGTTCACTTTTTCAGTAACGGCAGCGCCGGAGGCACTCACCTGAGCAACAGGCAGTACCATGGCGGCGGCAACCAATAAAGCTTTTAATTTATTTTTCATTTGCCTACCCTTAAATAAACTGGCCGAACAAGACTGCACCGACAATGGTCAACACAACGTAGATCAAGAATTTGATTTTATGGCTGGTTGAGCTCATGGTCACGCGATCAGGTACTGGTTTTACTTTATCCATTTTGGTGTAGATTGGCATGCCCAAGAAGAACAAGAAGTACACCACTGATAGGATGCGCGACACGATGGTGCGCAAATCAGTTGCAGGAATAGCCCCCAAAATACCCAAGCCGATGAACGAAATGATGAACAACACCAACATCGTTTTAAAGATCGGACCACGGTAGCGAACAGACTTAACGGGTGAACGGTCTAACCAAGGCAACAAGGCAATCAACACTACCGCAGCGCCCATCCCCAGCACACCCCAAACTTGGGTACCGAAGAGTGATGGAATCGCACGCAAAATCGCATAGAACGGCGTAAAGTACCAAACCGGTGCAATGTGCGCAGGCGTTTTCATTGGGTCTGCAGGGTCAAAGTTAGGTGCTTCTAAGAAGTAACCACCGCCCTCAGGCAAGAAGAACATAATGCCGGTAAAGATCACTAAGAACACCACCACGCCCACAATGTCTTTCACAGTGTAGTATGGGTGGAACGGGATGCCGTCTTTAGGCAGGCCGTTTTCGCCTTTGTTTTCTTTAATTTCAATACCGTCTGGGTTGTTAGAACCCACTTCGTGTAGCGCGATCAAATGCGCCACCACCAAGCCCACCAAGATCAATGGAATGGCAATCACGTGTAAGGCAAAGAAACGGTTTAGGGTCACGTCAGAAACGTTGAAGTCACCACGAATCCAGATAGAGAGGTCAGGACCAATCACAGGGATGGCGGCAAACAGGTTAATAATCACCTGAGCACCCCAGAACGACATTTGCCCCCAAGGCAATAAATAACCCATAAAGGCTTCAGCCATCAGGCACAAGAAAATCAGTGCACCAAATACCCAAACCAATTCACGGGGTTTTTTGAATGAACCGTAGATCAAGCCACGGAACATGTGTAGATAAATCACCACGAAGAACATTGACGCACCAGTTGAGTGCATGTAGCGAATCAACCAACCGCCAGAAACGTCGCGCATGATGTATTCCACCGACGCAAACGCCACGGGCAAGCCAGCGTTGTTTAACGTACCGTCGGGTTTGTAGTTCATGGTCAAGAAAATACCGCTGACAATTTGAATCACCAACACCAACATGGCTAAAGAGCCAAAGAAATACCAAAAGTTAAAGTTTTTAGGCGCGTAATATTCCGTTACGTGCTCTTTCATCATTTTCGATAACGGAAAACGATCATCTACCCAACCGAGCAAAGATTGCAATTTACTGTTATTCGTACTCATAGCTTATCCGTTCCCTTATTCGTCAGAGCCCACTAAAAGCGTGGTGTCGTTAATATACTTGTAAGGTGGAATGACTAAGTTAGTTGGAGCAGGTACGCCTTTAAATACGCGACCAGCCAAGTCAAACTTAGAACCGTGACAAGGACAGAAGAAGCCACCTTTCCATTCAGGACCTAAATCGGCAGGGGCCAAATCAGGACGGAACGTTGGTGAGCAGCCCAAGTGGGTACAAATACCGATGGCCACAAACAGCTCTGGCTTGATGGAACGCAGTTCATTTTTACAGTATTCAGGCTGATGCTCTACTTCTGACGCTGGGTCTGCCAACGTGCCATTCAAAGTAGGCAGTTCTTTTTGCTGTTCAGCCGTGCGGTTAAGCACCCAAACTGGCTTACCTTGCCATTCTACTGTAATTAATTGACCAGATTCTACTTTACTAAAGTCTACTTCTACAGGGGCGCCAGCGGCTTTAGCACGCTCTGATGGAAACCAGCTGAGCACTAAAGGCGTTGCCACACCCACGGCAGCTGCACCCGCAGCTGCGCCTGTCGCCAAAGTTAAAAACCGGCGGCGACCTTGATTTACTTGTTGTTGTTGATCATTCATTATCAGTCATCCTAATTTTTGGAATACCGAGCCATTGAAACCAATGGATTCTACATTATTTTACCCTATTGCTTAAAGCCTTATTTTGATTAAAACCAGCTTAACCATAAAATCTTGACTTTAAACAGGGTTTTGTTCATCGAAAAACTGGCAGGGAATGTCAAAGGTTTGATTAATTGCTTCACCTAAAGCCTGAACCCCAAAGCGCTCGGTTGCGTGATGACCCGCCGAAATAAAGGCCACATCGCATTCTTGCGCTAAATGGTATTGAGCTTCAGACACCTCTCCAGTAATAAACGCATCCACACCCAAATCAATGGCGGTTTGGAAATACCCCTGCGCCCCACCCGTACACCATGCCAGCTTATTAATGACCTTATCAGGCCGCCCCAAACCTAAAGGCTTACGCCCAAGGCTGGTTTCAAGCTGGCTTAAAAATACCGTTAATGAACAGGCTGCTTGAGCATGACCCAGCATCAGCAGGTTTTGATCACCCACCTGAGCTTCTATCTCCCAACCGCACACGCGTGCAAGCTGGGCATTATTGCCCAAAGTCTCATGTGCATCCAGCGGCAAATGAAAGCCCACCATATTGATGTCGTGCGCCAACAAGGCCGCAATGCGCTGCTTTTTCCAGCCAATGATGGGCACGGGCTCACTCTTCCAAAACAAGCCGTGGTGAACCAACAGCATGTCCGCCCCCGCCTGAATCGCATAGTCAATGGCAGCCTGGCTGGCGGTCACAGCAGTCACAATTTTATTGATCTGGCTGCGGCCTTCAACCTGTAAGCCATTGGGTGCATAATCCTTGTAGCTACTGACGCGCAATACCTCATCGCACCAGGCCAACAACTTTTGCCTATCCATAACAGATCCCATAAAAAAACCCCACCATTATAGTGGGGTTTTGCGTGCTTGATAAGCGTATTGGGCAAAAGACTTACATCATGCCGCCCATACCGCCCATTCCACCCATGCCGCCCATGTCAGGCATCGCAGGTTTGTCTTCTGGAATTTCGGCAATCATGCAGTCAGTGGTCAACATCAAACCAGCCACAGAAGCCGCATGTTGCAAGGCTGAACGGGTCACTTTAGCAGGATCCAACACGCCCATTTCAATCATGTCACCGTATTCACCGGTACCAGCATTGAAACCGTAGTTGCCTTTACCTTCTAGAATTTTATTCACCACCACGCTTGGCTCGTCGCCAGCATTGATCACGATTTGGCGCAAAGGCGCTTCAATAGCGGTCAATACAATGCGCGCACCGGCCGTTTGGTCAGCATTAATGCCTTCCACGTCGCCTAGGGCTTCACGAGCGCGTAGCAAGGCGATACCACCACCAGCCACGATGCCTTCTTCTACAGCCGCACGAGTGGCGTGCAGGGCGTCGTCAACGCGGTCTTTCTTCTCTTTCATTTCCACTTCGGTTGCGGCACCGACTTTGATCACCGCAACGCCACCGGCCAATTTGGCCACGCGCTCTTGCAGTTTCTCTTTGTCGTATTCGCTGCTGGCGGTATCGATCAGTTGACGGATCTCGCCCACGCGCGCTTCAACTTGAGCTTTATCACCCATGCCATCAATGATGGTGGTGTTTTCTTTGCCGATTTCAATGCGTTTGGCTTGGCCCAACATAGACAGTTCGGCTTTTTCCAAAGTCAAACCCACTTCTTCAGCAATCACGGTACCGCCAGTCAAGATCGCAATGTCTTGCAACATGGCTTTACGACGATCGCCAAAACCAGGCGCTTTAACCGCTACAGTTTTCAAAATACCGCGGATGTTATTCACCACCAAAGTAGCCAAGGCTTCGCCTTCAACGTCTTCAGCAATGATCAACAAAGGACGACCGGCTTTAGCCACTTGCTCCAAGATCGGCAACAAATCACGAATGTTGCTGATTTTTTTATCAAACAGCAAAACAAACGGGCTGTCTAAACCAGCGATTTGTTTTTCTTGCTCATTGATGAAGTAAGGAGATAGGTAGCCGCGATCAAACTGCATGCCTTTAACCACGTCTAATTCGTTGTTCAATGATTTACCGTCTTCTACGGTGATCACGCCTTCTTTACCCACCGCATCCATGGCATCAGCAATGATTTTACCAATGTCGGCGTCTGAGTTAGCAGAAATAGAACCCACTTGGGCGATTTCTTTAGAGGTCGCGCAAGGCTGAGCAATTTTTTTCAATTCTTCAACCAAGCCCAAGACGGCTTTATCAATACCGCGCTTAAGGTCGGTTGGATTCATGCCAGCGGCCACGTATTTCATGCCTTCACGCACGATGGCTTGAGCCAATACAGTTGCGGTCGTGGTGCCATCACCGGCCACGTCGGCGGTTTTAGAGGCAACCTCTTTAACCATTTGCGCGCCCATGTTTTCGAAACGATCTTTCAATTCGATCTCTTTGGCCACTGATACGCCGTCTTTAGTGATTGAAGGACCACCGAAAGAACGCTCTAATACTACGTTACGGCCTTTAGGGCCCAAGGTTACTTTAACGGCATCAGCCAAA
Organism: Neisseriaceae bacterium; assembly: GCA_017987415.1. GTDB lineage: Bacteria > Pseudomonadota > Gammaproteobacteria > Burkholderiales > Neisseriaceae > JAGNPU01. The sequence continues at coordinate 8,889 of JAGNTR010000015.1, read as the reverse complement.
ATATTGACACCGTTAACCATTTTTTGACGAGCGCTGTTGCCAAATTGTACGTCTTTTGCTGCCATGTTTATTCTCCAGTTCTTAATTCATTTACAGTTTTATCAGTTTGGACCGGGTGAGGCTTAAGCCATCACGCCCATGATGTCTTCTTCACGCATCACCAAAACTTCTTCGCCTTCAACCTTAACGGCCTGGCCTGCATACTTACCGAAAATAACTTTGTCGCCGACTTTAACGTCTAAAGCACGACGCTCACCGTTGTCTAGAATCTTGCCATTGCCCACGGCAATGACTTCGCCCATATCAGGCTTTTCGACAGCGGAACCTGCCAATACGATACCTGAAGCAGTGGTTTCTTCTGCTTCTAAACGTTTAATCACAACACGATCATGTAAAGGACGGATAGACATTAATTTCTCCAAATTAAAAACAGTTAAGGAATTCCACACCGTGGCTTTCACTCGTTAAAATCAACACAGCCTGACACGAAGGCCAAAAAACCGTGTTTAACATTCTACATGACGCTTATATCGGGGGGAGTCGCCAGAATTCAAGTGATCAAATTCAATTTTTTTCACTTAATCATCAATTGGCCTAAAAACAGCATCACGCCCTTGCTATCGACAGGCAAAGAAAAAGCCACGCTATTTAGCGTGGCTTTTGTATTTGGCTCCCCGACCTGGGCTCGAACCAGGGACCTGCGGATTAACAGTCCGTCGCTCTACCGACTGAGCTATCAGGGAATAGGAGCGCATTATAGTAAGCCCTTAGCGACTCGTCAAGCGTTTTTATAAACTTTTTGACGAGTCAGACCGACTTATTCGCCCTTTTGCGTTTCAACCTGTTTTAAAACAACTGCTTGAGGCTGATCATCCGCCACAACTTTTTTTGCAGCCAATAGGTCTGAACGGCGTTTTACCGGTGCCGCTGGCGCAGCCTCCACCACGGCTGGGGCCGCAGATTTAGTCTCAACCATCACCAAATGACCCAAATCAATCGATTCAGCCGGCTTAGACTCGACCATAACCGGCGCAGGTGCCACAACAGGCTCAGCCACAGCGGCCACCTCAACCGGCTCGGGCTGTACGTCAGCCACAACCTCAGCAACCACAGCCACTTCTGGTGCCGCCACAGGAGCAACAGCAACCGCCTCTACGATGGTTTCTGCCACAGCCACGGGGGCAGCTTCAACCACCACCACAACCGCTTCTGGAGCTTGCTCAGCCACCACCACCAGCTTACCTTGATAAATGTGGTCTACAGCAGCACGAACCTGATCCCCAATCGCGTGAATGTCGATGCGGCGAATCAAATAGCTGGCCGTTGCAGGACGGCCGCGATTGTTGCGACGGCGGCGATTATGCCCCCCTTCGCGACGATTGCCTTTCTCTTGCTCTGGCGCACGCTGCTCTTCAGCAGCCGCTGATTGGCCCGCTTCGGCATCAGCCAAGTTAATCACCAACGGTGCTTCTTGGGCTTGATCGGCCTGCTGCTCTTTAGCTGGACGATTTTGATCTTCTGGCTTACGGTCGCGACGGTTATTACGACGACGACGGCGCTCGGTACCTTGAGCCTGCTCGGCGCCTTGTTCAGACTGCTCAGCCACTAAGCTTTGAGCTTTTTCAACCTTTTCAGCTTTATCGGCCTGGCGTTGATCATCCTGCTGACGCTGCCCTTGCTGGCGCTTGTCGTTATTGCGTGTGCTTTGGCGTTTCTCACCGCTGCGCTCTTTGCCCTGCTGACCTTGCTCTTGTCTGTCTTGAGCATTGCCTTGCTGCTGGCCATTATTGCGGTCTTTGCGCGGTGCACGCTCTTGCTGCTTATCGCCATCGGCCGCTTTATTTTGGCTATTTTGACGTTTGTCGTTGCCATTACCTGACTCGGCCTTATCGCCCGAGCGTTGATTTTGGTTACGACGGTTGTTTTGACGTTTACCGTATGGGCTACGACGCTGCGGTTGTTTTGAACCCTTAGGCTTTTCAACCTCAACTTCTTTCTCGCCCAATAGGCCTTTAATCCAGGCACCAATCTTGGCGAACAAAGACACTGGCTTCTCTTCGGTCAACGGCGCTGGCTGCGCTGGGCGAATCCCTTTCACAGCAGGCTCTTGTCGTTCGACTTTTTTGCCCGCACGCACCACGGTTTCGTCTTCTTCAGGCTTATTTACGCGCTTGTAGCTTGGCGTCACCGCTTCTTCAACGTCGTCGGTACGCACACGGGTAATCTCGTAATGCGGGGTTTCCAAATGTGAATTAGGAATCAACAGCACGCCCACGTCTAAACGCTCTTCTAAGCTAAACAGCTCAGAACGTTTTTCATTCAGCAAGAAAGTAGCCACATCAACCGGCACTTGTGCATGCACTTCGCCGGTGTTGTCCTTCATGGCTTCTTCTTGAATGATGCGCAAAATGTGCAAGGCCGAAGATTCAATGCCACGAATAAAGCCAATGCCGTGACAGCGAGGGCAAGGCATGTGGCTGCTTTCGCCTAAAGAAGGCTGTAGGCGCTGACGCGACAGCTCTAGCAAGCCAAAGCGTGACAGCTTGCCCATCTGTACGCGGGCACGGTCGTAACGCAAAGCATCGCGCAGCGTTTGCTCAACTTCACGCTGGTTCTTTTGGTTTTCCATGTCGATGAAATCGATCACGATCAAACCACCCAAGTCGCGTAGGCGCAACTGGCGGGCAATTTCTTCGGCGGCTTCAACGTTGGTTTTAAATGCCGTGTCTTCAATGTCTGAGCCGCGGGTAGCGCGCGCAGAGTTGACGTCGATCGACACCAATGCTTCGGTGTGATCGATCACGATGGCGCCGCCTGAAGGCAGGTTCACCGAACGAGAGAAGGCCGATTCAATTTGATGCTCAATCTGGAAGCGACTGAATAAAGGCGTGTGGTCTTCGTACTGCTTGATGCGGTTCACGTTACTGGGCATCACGTACGACATAAACTGGCTGACTTCTTCAAACACCTCAGGGGTATCAATCAGAATTTCACCAATGTCTGGCTGGAAGTAGTCGCGAATGGCGCGAATCACTAGGGCGCTTTCTTGCAAAATCAAGAACGAGCCATTGCGGGCATTGGCGGCTTCTTCAATCGCACCCCAAAGCTGCAATAGGTAGTTCAGATCCCACTCTAAGTCTTCTAGGCTGCGGCCAATCCCTGCGGTACGGGCAATCAAACTCATGCCTTTAGGGATGTCTAACTGACTCATCATTTCTTTGAGTTCTTGACGATCTTCACCTTCAATACGGCGAGACACGCCACCACCACGCGGATTATTCGGCATCAACACCAAATAACGGCCAGCTAAGCTGACAAACGTGGTCAAGGCAGCGCCTTTATTGCCGCGTTCGTCTTTCTCTACTTGAACAATGACTTCCATGCCTTCACGCAAAACGTCTTGAATGCGGGCACGGCCGCCATCATAGTCTTGGAAATAAGCACGAGACACTTCTTTGAATGGTAAAAAACCATGACGATCGGTGCCATAATCGACGAAACACGCCTCAAGAGACGGCTCGATACGGGTAATCACACCTTTATAGATATTGCCTTTACGCTGTTCTTTACCCAGCGTTTCGATGTCTAAGTCAATTAAGTTTTGACCGTCGACAATCGCCACCCGAAGCTCTTCAGCCTGGGTAGCATTAAATAACATACGTTTCATTCTGACCTCGCAGGGCACTCGCGAGACAATAAATAACCAGTATTTGACGCTGCGCCGTTGTCAATGTCGCAGTCTGCCTAAGAAGTTGTCGTATAAAGAGCAGTGCAATCCCATCTCGTTCTCGCGATCATGGGCGCCTTGTAGTAAGGCATGCTTGAACGGTGTCAAACATGCAAATATTGGGTCAGCCATCTTCTTTTTTGCTTTAAGTCACCAGCGCCAAATGCCGCATCGGTATGTACTTCGACGTCTTACAACAGGGGGTGAGCATAAAGAGGGTCAAACTTAGTCATCGTCATCCTAAAGCTGGCTTATTGGGCTTCAGGGAAACTGCTTTTTGAGTGCGTTTTTTGTTTAAATGCTATAACATCACCACTTAAATGATGGATGATGAATCAGGTACAACACCTTAAATCTTCTATTGGCGTTTATTAGATTAATATATTTAGCAAGCCTATTTACACCTACCTAGACAGTGCGAAGCGTGCTAAGGTAATTCGCCTTAGGCTTCGGGGATTATAAGCAAGATGCACTCAATTAGCAAAGACTTAGTTAACTTTTTAACCATTACCGAAGAGGACGCGGCGCAACGCTTAGATAACTTTTTAATTAAAGTTTTAAAAGGCGTACCCAAAAGCCATATCCACCGCATCATTCGCGCCGGCGAAGTACGCATCAATAAGAAGCGCAGCGATGCCACGTATCGGTTACAAATAAACGACATCGTTCGGGTGCCCCCGGTAAAAATCGCCGCCAAGGCACTGAATCCTCACCAAAGCACAGCCCCTGCGCGCGATTTTCCCATCGTGTATGAAGATGACGTGCTGTTGGTCATCAACAAACCCGCCGGCGTGGCCGTTCACGGCGGCAGCGGCATCAGCTTTGGCGTCATCGAACAGCTGCGCCAAGCGCGTCCAGAAGCACGCTATTTAGAACTGGTGCACCGCCTCGACAAAGAAACCTCTGGCCTCTTGATGATCGCCAAAAAGCGCTCCGCCCTCGTAAAGCTGCATGAATTAATTCGCCAAAACGTGCCGCAAAAAAAATACTTTGCCTTAGGCCTTGGCCAATGGCCGCGCGACGTCAGCCACGTCAAACTGCCTCTATTAAAGTATCAAGGCGCCAACGGTGAAAAAATGGTCCGCGTCAACGATGACGGCCAATACGCCCACACTTTATTTACGGTACAGCAGCAATATCATCAGTTCGCCCTGGTTGAAGCCAATCTCAAAACCGGCCGCACCCACCAAATCAGGGTGCACATGCAGGCTAATGGCTGCCCCATTGCTGGCGATGAGCGCTATGGTGACTACGAACGCAACCGCCAGCTGGCCAAACAAGGTTTAAAGCGCATGTTCCTACACGCCCACGAACTGTCGCTACCCCACCCCGTCAGCGGCGAGCCGCTCACCATCAATGCGCCCTTGCCGCCCGAACTGACCCAATTTTTAAAGAATTTAAGCCATGATTAAGCACCCCATTAAAGCCCTTATTTTTGACTGGGACGGCACCTTAGCCAACTCCACCGGCCAAATCGTCAGTGCGATTCAGGCCGCCTGTGCCGAAGTCGGCCTCCCCATCCCCGACGAACACAGCGCCAACCACGTCATTGGGCTAAGCTTACCCAATGCCATGCGCACCGTCAGCCCTAGCGCCAACGCCGATGAGGTACACGCCTTAGTGTTAGCCTACCAAAAACACTATTTATCCGGCGCACAAAAAACCACCCTGTTTCAGGGCGTGCATCAGGCCTTAAACCAGCTCAACCAAACGTATTTACTGACGGTCGCCACCGGCAAAGGCCGCCCTGGCCTTAACCGCGCCTTAGCCGAAACCGACACAGCTGACTTTTTTGTCAGCACCCGCACGGTGAATGAGTGTGCATCCAAACCCAATCCTGATATGATTTTGTCTTTATGCGATGAGCTAGGCCTCTACCCTAAAGACGTGCTGATGATTGGCGACACCACCCATGATTTACTCATGGCCCACAACGCCGGCGCCCAGGCCGTCGCCTTAAGCACCGGCGCCCACGACATCGCCACTTTAAACACAGCTCCCTATGCAACTTTGCAGCACTCCTTTCAAGACTTTGTACATTGGCTTGCCTTACAGCCTAGCGCCTAATGTTTAACCTTATATAGAGAACCTCATGGATCAAAATAATAGCTGGGAACGCCAAACAATTGAAAAGCTATTGCTCGCGGTTTATAAAGAACAGCGCCGAGCCAAATTTTGGCGCCTATTTTGGCGCATCGCCGCCCTAATTGTGGTGGCCTTCATCGTATTTAAAGCCGTCAACAGCCGCTCCGTGCTGGACACGCAAAAAAACCACACCGCCGTCATCGACCTTGTGGGCAGCATCGACAGCTATAACGATCAAGCCACCGTCTTATTAGAAGGTCTAGAGGCCGCCTATGCCAATAAAAACGTGCGCGGCGTGGTGATTCGCGCCAACAGCCCTGGTGGCTCACCAGTGATTTCCAGCGTGGCGTTTGACGAAATCACCCGCCTCAAATCCCTACACAAAAACATTCCACTGTATGTAGTAGCAGAAGACGTCTGCGCTTCTGGCTGCTATTTCATCGCCAGCGCCGCCGATAAAATCTACGCTAATCCCGCCAGCCTCATGGGCAGCATCGGCGTCATTGCTGGTGGCTTCGGCTTTGACAAAGCCATCGACAAACTGGGCATTGAGCGCCGTTTAAAAACCGCCGGCAACAATAAAGGCATGGGCGATCCTTTCAGCCCCGAAACCCCAGAACAAAACGCCATTTGGACCAGCATGCTGGACGACATCCACGGCCAGTTCATTACCGCAGTTAAAAAAGGCCGCCAAGGCAAGCTTAAAGACGATCCCGACCTATTCAGCGGCCGCGTCTACACCGGTGCCCAAGCCAAAGCCGTGGGCCTAGTCGATGAGTTTGGCAGCGTCTACTCCGTTGCCCGCGATGTCATTAAAGCGCCGGACTTGGTAAACTACACGCCCCAACCCAGCTTTTCGCGCGCCCTAAGCCGCACCTTAGGCAGCGAAGTCAAGCAAAGCGTGGACAGCCTCGTCCAGCCTAGCTGGTAATGCCCTTTCAAAGGTTGCCTTAATCGGCAACCTTTTTATTGCCCGATTGCCCTTATTTTAATAGAGACCTAGTCATGTACGATTTTTTACGCTCAACCTTGTTTAAAATGGACGCTGAAAAAGCCCACCATTTCACCCTCAACGCCCTCAAACAGGTCAACGCCCTAGGCCTAGGCGGCCTGTTACAAAGAAATACGCCCAGCCTCCCCACCAAGCTGATGGGCCTAGACCTACCTAACCCCGTGGGCTTAGCCGCAGGCTTAGACAAAAATGGCGCCTATATTGATGCACTGGCCAAGCTAGGCTTCGGCTTCATTGAAGTAGGCACCATCACCCCCCGCCCTCAGGAGGGCAACCCTAAGCCACGCCTGTTTCGCGTTCCCGAGCACCAGGCCATCATCAACCGCATGGGCTTTAACAATGCTGGCGTGGACGTGTTGATCAATAACTTAAAAAATACTCAATACAAAGGTATTTTAGGCATCAACATCGGCAAAAATGCCACCACACCCATGGAACATGCGGTCGACGACTATTTGATCTGCCTAGAAAAAACCTATGCTCATGCCGATTACATCACCATCAACATCTCTTCGCCTAATACCAAAAACCTGCGAGCACTGCAGGCAGAAGACGATTTAACGGAACTTTTGAGCAAATTAAAGGACAAACAGCTACAGTTACAGGCTCAACAAGGGCGCTATGTGCCCTTGGCGGTCAAAATTGCCCCCGACCTTAGCGAAGCAGAGGTCCACAGCATTGCCGACGTGCTCTTAAAAACCGAAATTGATGGCGTCATCGCCACCAACACCACCATTGATAAGTCTGCCTTGGGCAACCACCCTCTGGCCAATGAACAAGGTGGCCTTTCTGGCTTACCGGTGCGTCAAAAAAGCGATGACGTATTACACATTTTAAATAACTCATTACAAAAACGCTTGCCAATCATTGGCGTCGGTGGCATTGTGAATGGTGCTGATGCGGTACACAAAATGGCATTAGGCGCAGATGCAGTACAACTATACAGTGGCCTAATTTACCAAGGGCCCAAACTGGTACTGGACTGCTTAACCGCAATTGCCCGGCGCGTTTAAATACTTTACTTTATTGATAGAAGGATAAACCTATGTTTAAAACCACAACTAAGTACGCCATGATTGGCCTATTGTCTATGGGTATTGCCGCCGGCTGCGCCAACAACTCAGCCACCACCTATAGCCCAGGCCAAGCCCAACAGGCCCAAACCGTTCGCCTAGGTACTGTGGTGTCTGTTGCATCGGTTAAAATTCAAGAAGAACACAAACTGGCCACGCTGGCTGGCGCCGCCTTGGGTGGTTTAGCCGGTAGCAACGTAGGCGGCGGTTCTGGTCGTTATGCAGGTGCCGTTGTCGGTGCCTTAGCCGGCGGCTACGCCACTGATGCCGCCACTAAAGCCATCGGCGGCCAAAACGGTTACGAAATCACCGTTGAGCTAGACAATAAGAGCGTGATCTCTGTGGTACAAAAAGCCGACGTGGCGATTGCCCCAGGCCAACGCGTACGTGTGGTGACCGGCAACGGCGTGACCCGTGTGATGCCTCAATAAGCATTGCCTCTGATCGTTAAAAAGCCTGCGCTTTAGCGCAGGCTTTTTTGTGGGCGTTCGTATCGTGTCGTTATTTGCCCTTTTTTTATCCCTATAGCGCCTACTCTTGCCGTAGGGTGGCGCAAAGCGCAGTGTGCCCACCGTTTTGAATCATTTAATTAATAGCATCGAGGAAAATTTTAACTTCTGGAGGCACTTCTAATTCTGTGCAAAAAAACTATGGTTTGTTGATTGATACCGAGGTATCCAAATATAAAAAACCGCCAATGTATCGGTTATTTCGATCTTGATTAAAGATTTCCTTTCACTACCCTGTATGACAACTCACCACGTCTCCCGTAGGTGAAGTACCATCCCCTTTTTAGCCGCCGAGACGGTTCGTGCAGGGCCGGGGATTTTGAGGCAAGCATGTTTGAGTATTTGGCCGAAGGCCCAAATATGAGTTCTTGCCGCCGGCAATGTGCGGGCCAACGAGGGCACCCGCAAAGCGGGCGGATAAAGTGGGGTGTTTTTTCTTTGCTTCGTTTCTTTTGGACATCCAAAAGAAATGACGTCGCCCAA
>JAGNTR010000125.1 GCA_017987415.1 Neisseriaceae bacterium | reverse complement strand
ACGGATCCATCCGGTGGTGCCGGCATACAGGCCGATTTAAAAGCTTTTTCGGCGCTGGGTGCTTATGGCGCGAGCGTCATCACCGCCTTAGTGGCGCAAAACACCAAGGGCGTGCAGTCGGTGTATCCAATTGACACGGATTTTGTGGCGGCACAGCTGGACTCGGTGTTGACCGATGTGCGCATCGACAGCGCCAAAATCGGCATGCTGTTTAGCCAAGAGGTGGTGGCTGTGGTGGCGGCGAAGCTGGCGCAATATCCTTTGCCGTTTGTGGTATTAGATACCGTGATGATGGCCAAGAGTGGCGATGCTTTATTGGCGCTGGATGCGGTGGCGGCGATTCGCGACATTTTATTGCCCAAGGTGTCCTTGATCACGCCCAATCTACCGGAGGCTGCGGCGCTGTTGGATCAGCCTGTGGCCACTAATGAGGCGCAAATGTGCCGCCAAGGCGAAGCTTTATTGGCTTTGGGTTGTCCTGCCGTACTGATGAAGGGCGGACATTTAAGCGAAGCTGAAAGTCCTGATTGGCTGTTTACGGCGACAGGCGCCGAACGCTTTAGCGCGCCACGCGTGGCGACGACGCACACTCACGGTACCGGCTGTACCTTGTCAGCGGCTTTGGCGGCTCTGCGGCCTCGGCATGAGGACTGGTCCAGTACCGTGGCCGCGGCCAAGGCTTATTTACAGCAGGCCTTGCTGGCGGCTGATAGTCTAGAGGTGGGTGAGGGCATTGGCCCGGTGCATCATTTTCACGCATTTTGGTAGGTCGTGGGCTGAATGTGTTGATTAGTTGAGCCAAACCCCTCATTGGTGCGTGGCAGCCTTGCCGTAGTTTGCTATGATGGACGAAAACGTACTCAGGGACAAAGAACCAATGATCATCGTAATGAAAAAGCAGGCCAGCGAAGTGGCCATTAATCAAGTGGTGGCCACCATCCACAGTCGCGGCCTGACCGAGCACGTGTCGCGCGGCATTGAATGCACCATTATTGGCGCCGTAGGGGATGAGCGCGTGTTTGACCCGAAAGAATTTGAATGCCTGCCTGAGGTGGAGCGGGCCATGCGGGTGCTGCACGATTGGCGCATGATTAGCCGCGAGGTCAAGCCTGAAAATACCTTGATTACCGTGCGAGGCGTCACGTTTGGGCAAGAGCAACCGCTGTGTATCGGCACCGACGTTGGGCAAGCAGGTGTGGATGCCGTGTATCTCGATCCTTACTACATCAGCCTTAAGCCTTATGCTGAGCCCATGAGTGCGGCGGCGCAAAAGCAGGCCATGATGGCGCAAATCGACGCCGTACACGCCCAGGGTAAGCCGGCCATGGTGCGCATTCGCGATGTGCGCCAGTTAGATGCAGTGTTAAATGCTCAGGCTGATGTGCTGTATTTGGGCGGTGAGCTGATGGAAAATGTGTTTTTACAAAATGAAGTGGGTTGCTTGAATACGCCGGTGGTGTTGTGTAAGGACAAGCATCATGCGGTGGAAGCCTGGTTGAAGGCGGCTGAGCGCATCATGCTGCAAGGTAACCATTATGTCATGCTGGGTGAGGCGGGTACGCTGTCTTTGAACGATTTGTCTAATTATCGCTTGGACATTGAGGCGATTGCTGTGGCCAAAAGCGTCAGTCACTTGCCCATTGTGGCCAATGTGACGCAGTTGGCGCAAAAACACCTGCCAGAAACGTTGTTGAAAAACTGGGCGATTGCCGCTGGTTCTTCAGCAGTGATTGGTGGTTAGCGATTATTTAAAATTTTTTTAATTCTATTTAAAGCGACAAGTGTCTCATTTTGACACTTCGTCGCTTTTTTGTTTTTTGGATTAAATGTCTAAAATTGGCTTTATTTTGGACATTAAGGTGAAAATAAAGCCCTTATTTTGGACAGGGTTAAGTTTCTTGAAAATAAACCCAAAACGGGCTTGACGCTACTCAGGCCAAGCGCTAGATTAACAGTTCAATTCTTAAATAAGAAACCCATACGAGTTTGGGCAGTTGAGATTGTTGCCGTTGTTGTCCCGCTGTTTATGTGCGCGTACCCTAAATCGCTGTCATGAAAGAGTAGTGTTACCCACACACCGACAAAACCAGACGATCACAACTTGGACCCGAAGCATTGAAACAATAAGAGGTTAACTATGCAAATATCTGGTGCACAAATCCTTGTGCAAAGTCTGCAAGCAGAAGGCGTGGAATACGTTTTTGGCTACCCCGGCGGCGCAGTACTGGAAATCTACGACGCCATGTTCCAGCAAGATAAATTCAAGCATATTCTGGTTCGTCATGAGCAAGCCGCGGTTCACGCTGCTGATGCTTATTCTCGTTCAAGTCAGAAAGTTGGCGTTGCGCTAGTGACTTCAGGTCCTGGTGCCACCAATGCGGTGACCGGCATTGCGACCGCTCACTTGGATTCAGTACCTTTGGTGGTGATTTCAGGTCAGGTTGGCACGCCCGCCATCGGTTCGGACGCGTTCCAAGAAGTGGACATGTTGGGCATTACCCGCCCATGTGTGAAGCATAACTTTTTGGTGACCGACGTACGTGACTTGGCCACTACGGTTAAGAAGGCGTTTGTGATCGCCCAAAGTGGTCGACCTGGCCCGGTTGTGATTGACGTCCCAAAAGACGTGACTCAAGCCTTGGCTAAGTTCCACTATCCTGAAGAAGTGTTTATCCGCTCTTACCAACCCGTCTCTAAAGGCCATACAGGGCAAATTAAAAAAGCCATGCAGGTTTTGGCCGGTGCCAAGCGTCCGATGATTTATTTCGGCGGTGGCGTGGTGTTGGGTAATGCCAGTCAGGAATTGATTGAATTTGTACAATTGTTGGGTGCCCCTTGTACGGGCACACTGATGGGGTTAGGTGCTTATCCGAGCACGCATTCACAATTCGTGGGTATGTTGGGCATGCATGGCACTTATGAAGCCAACTTGGCCACCCAGAACTGTGATGTGATCATCGCGATAGGGGCCAGATTCGACGACCGCGTGATTTCTGTGCCAAGCAAATTCACCGACGCACCGAAAAAAATCATTCACATTGACGTGGATCCTTCCAGCATCGCTAAGCGCGTGCCGGTGGATGTGCCCATCGTGGGTGACGTGAAGCAGGTGCTGCGCGAAATGATTCAGCTGTGGAAAGAGAAATCTTACGTGCTGAATCCTAGCCACCTTGAGAAATGGTGGCAGACCATTGAAGCTTGGCGTGCAAAAGACTGTATGTATTTTGAGCATGATGAGGCCAGTCAAATCATCAAGCCCCAGTTTGTGGTACAAACCTTGGCGCGCTTGACCGATAACGACGCCATCATTACGTCCGACGTAGGTCAACACCAAATGTATGCGGCACAATACTATCCGTTTATGCGACCACGCCAGTGGTTGAATTCGGGTGGCTTGGGCACCATGGGTGTGGGCTTACCGTATGCGATGGGCGCGAAAGTGGCCCATCCTGACGCCACCGTCGCCTGTATTACCGGCGAAGGTTCGATCCAAATGAACATTCAAGAGCTGTCGACCTGTCAGCAGTATAAATTGCCGATTAAGGTGATTAACTTGAACAACGGTTATTTGGGCATGGTGCGTCAGTGGCAAGAGTTTTACTACAGCGACCGCTATTCTGAATCGTATATGGATTCCTTACCCGATTTCGTGAAGCTGGCAGAGGCCTACGGCCACGTCGGCATGCGTATTGAAAAGAGCAGTGACGTAGAAGGGGCTTTGAAAGAAGCCTTGGCGATGAAAGATCGATTGGTGTTCATGGACTTCATTACCGACAAGAAACAGAACGTGTTTCCTATGGTGGGTAATGGCAAGGGCTTAGACGAAATGGTGTTGCCACCGCACATGGTGCAAGATGCCGAGCGTTACGAAGCCGATTTCCGTGAATACGATACAAGGAGTGTGCCATGAGACACATTTTGTCGATCTTGATTGAAAACGAACCAGGCGCTTTGTCTCGCGTGGTGGGCCTGTTTTCCGCACGCGGCTACAACATCGACGCACTGTCGGTGGCGCCTACGGAAGATGCTTCACTGTCTCGCTTGAGCGTGGTGACCACCGGTTCGCCCAGTCAAATGGAGCAGATGACCAAGCAGTTGAATAAACTGATTGAGGTGGTGAAAGTCACTGATTTGACCGAGAGCCGCTACGTCGAGCGCGAATTAATGTTGGTGAAGGTGCGTGCAGTGGGTAAGGACAGAGACGAAATGTTGCGGATGGCCGAGATTTATCGCGGCAGCATCGTTGACGTGACCGACAAAACTTACACCATTGAAGTCACCGGCACCACCGACAAGCTCAATACCTTTTTGGAATCCATTCAAAGCAGTTTGATTTTGGAAACCGTACGCACCGGAGCCTCAGGCATCGGTCGCGGTGAACGAATTTTACGCATTTAATGTGGCTCAGCCACCATTATTTAATACAACCAGTTAGTTGCAATTCATTATATTTAAGGAAATACCATGAAAGTTTTTTACGATAAAGATGCAGACCTATCATTGATCAAGGGCAAACAAGTAGCCATCATCGGCTACGGTTCACAAGGCCATGCGCACGCAGCCAACCTGAAAGAATCTGGCGTAAACGTGATTGTGGGTTTGCGTAAAAACGGCGTGTCTTGGAACAAAGCCGTCAATGCCGGTCATGACGTACGTGAAGTGGCAGAAGCCACTAAGGCTGCTGATTTCGTGATGATTTTGCTGCCGGACGAAAGCCAGCCTGACGTGTACGCCAGCGAAATTGAGCCTAACCTAAAACAAGGCGCCGTATTGGCCTTTGCCCACGGTTTTAACGTGCATTACAATCAAATCGTGCCACGCGCCGACCTAGACGTGGTAATGGTTGCCCCTAAAGGCCCTGGCCACACCGTACGCAGCGAATACCTAAAAGGCGGCGGTGTACCAACGTTGATCGCCGTATACAAAGACGAATCTGGCAAAGCCCGTGATTTGGCCTTGTCTTACGCAGCGGCCAATGGCGGCACTAAAGGCGGCGTGATTCAAACCGACTTTAAAGAAGAAACCGAAACTGACCTGTTTGGTGAGCAAGCCGTATTGTGCGGTGGCGCGGTTGAATTGGTTAAAGCTGGTTTTGAAGTGTTGACTGAAGCCGGCTATGCGCCTGAAATGGCTTACTTTGAGTGCTTGCACGAATTGAAGTTGATCGTTGACTTGATGTACGAAGGCGGCATTGCCAACATGAACTACTCAATTTCGAACAACGCTGAGTACGGCGAATATGTAACGGGTCCTGAAGTGATCAACGCCGAGAGTAAAGAAGCCATGCGTAAAGCCTTGTACCGCATTCAATCTGGTGAATACGCGAAAATGTTCATCTTGGAAGGCAAAACCAACTATCCTTCAATGACGGCCCGTCGTCGCTTGAATGCCGAGCACCAAATTGAAATCGTGGGTAACCAATTGCGCTCCATGATGCCGTGGATTGCCAAGAATAAATTGGTAGACCAAGGTAAAAACTAAGCCACTTTAGCCAAATAGGCTTGAGTGTTGGATTTCGGGCAGTCTTTTAAAGACTGCCCGAATGCCGTCTAGGGCAAAGCCCGTGGGGCTGCCGTGGGGTTTGGGCTGGAAAAAGAGGGGAGCGACTATCCCCAAGCCAAAAAAACTATGGTAGTATCCCTATTTAAAATACAAAGGTGGGCTTGCGCCCGCTTTTATTTTGCGATAAATCGAGGATGATCATGCAAACTTGGCAATTACCCGAACACATTGCCGACATTTTGCCAGCTACTGCCCGTCAAGTAGAAAGTGCTAAAGAGTCACTGCTCAAGCTGTTTCGTGTATACGGCTATGAGTTAGTGAACCCACCGTTATTAGAGTACTCAGAATCATTGATGGCAGACCGTGATCCAGGCCTATCTTTAAAGACCATTCGTGTCGTTGATCAATTATCAGGTTTACAATTAGGCTTACGTGCCGACATCACGCCCCAGGTGGCGCGGATTGATGCGCACTTATTGGCCGCCAATGAAGGCATTAACCGTTTGTGTTATGCCGGATCGGTGCTGCACGCCCGTCCTGATAGCTTGATGAGCACAAGAGAGCCTTTACAAGTAGGTGCGGAGCTGTACGGCTGTGCCAGCGTGGAGGCGGACATTGAGTTAATTGACTTAATGCTGCGTGCGCTGCGTCAAAATAACGTCGCCGACGTGTTTTTATCCTTGGGCCACATTGGCGTGTTCCGTGCCTTGGCGAGCGAAGCTGCTTTGAGCGATGACGCTGCCGATGTGTTGTTACAAATCATGCAGACCAAAGACAAACAGCGCGTGGCCGAGTTCGTGGCCACCTTGACCTTGGCGCCAGAACTGCGCGAAGCCTTTATGCTGCTGCCTAGCCTATATGGTGACGCCAGCACGGTGGCGCGCGCCCAAGCGGCCTTGCCGGCCTTACCGCAGGTGACGGCAGCCCTGGCTGAAGTCGAGGCCGTGTGTCAGGCTTATGCGGCTGAAACCATTCACGTCGACTTTGCCGACGTGCGCGTCGACACCTACCATACTGGCTTGCTGTTTGCAGCTTACGCACCGGGCTGGTCAGATGCGGTGGCGCGTGGGGGTCGTTACGATCAGCTTGGCGCTCAGTTTGGCCGTGGTCGTCCCGCCACAGGCTTTAGCTTGGATTTACGCGACTTAATTAAGGTCTTGCCGCACAATAAAATTCGTTGGGGCATTAAAGTGGCCGCCGACAAGCGCGTTCACGCGCAAGCATACATAGAACAATTACGCACGACCGGTGAAACCGTAGTGGTGGATTACTTGGGCCAAAGTGCGAAAAGTTTGAATTGCAATAGAGAATTAGTTCTTCAAGAAGGGCAGTGGCAGGTTGTGCCCTGTATTTAATATTTAACTTCAAGTTTGATTAGGTAAATCATGGCTAAGAATGTGGTGGTAATCGGCACTCAATGGGGTGACGAAGGTAAAGGTAAAATTGTTGACTGGCTAACTGAGCACGCCCAAGGCGTGGTGCGTTTCCAAGGCGGTCATAACGCAGGTCACACCCTGGTGGTGAATGGCGAGAAAACCGTTTTACACTTGATTCCATCTGGTATTTTACGCTCAGGCGTAGAATGCTTCATTGGCTCTGGTGTGGTGTTGTCTCCAGAAGCCCTATTAAAAGAAGTAGACGAATTAGAAGCCGCAGGCGTAGACGTAGTGGCGCGCATGAAAATTGCCCCGACCTGTCCTTTGATTCTGCCTTACCACGTGGCTTTAGACCAAGCCCGTGAAGCAGCCAAAGGCAGCGGCAAAATCGGCACCACCGGCCGCGGCATTGGCCCAGCTTACGAAGACAAAATTGCCCGTCGTGCGCTACGCGTGATCGATCTATTTGATCCTGCTGGCTTCGCGGCTAAGCTGAAAGAAAACGTTGAGCTGTATAACGTTCAATTGACGCATTTATACAAGCAAGACCCTGTTGATTTTGACTCTATTTTGCATCAAGCCATGCAGCACGCAGAACGCATCCGCCCAATGGTGGCCGACGTGTCTCGTACCCTGTATGAAATGAACAAAAAAGGCGACAACATCTTGTTTGAAGGTGCTCAAGGCACTTTACTGGACATCGACCACGGTACTTATCCATTTGTGACGTCTTCTAACTGTTCTGCCGGTGCTGCAGCGCCTGGCGCAGGCGTGGCCCCACAAATGTTGAACTACGTATTGGGCATTGTGAAAGCCTACACCACCCGCGTGGGTTCTGGTCCGTTCCCAACAGAGCTATTTGACGAAGTCGGCGCTGGCCTAGGTCAACGCGGCAATGAGTTTGGCGCGACCACTGGCCGTTCACGTCGTTGCGGTTGGTTTGACGCGGCTGCATTGAAACGCTCTATCCAAGTGAATGGCGTAACCGGCATGTGCGTGACCAAGCTTGACGTATTGGACGGCATGGACGAAAT
>JAGNTR010000124.1 GCA_017987415.1 Neisseriaceae bacterium | reverse complement strand
GCTGTCGAGGGCAAGCTGTTGCTTTTCTGCCGTCAATTTTGATACCTGAGCGCTTAAGGCCTGGTTGGCTAAGGTCAATTCATTCATCTTGGCTGTCATTTTGACAATGCAAGATTCTAAGTAGTCTAGTTCACGTTCCATAATGTCAGGATAGCTTTTCGGATGGGTTTCGTCAATGTTTATCGACCCGCTCAAAGCCAGATGAGCCTTGTAAAATCTGGCTTTGGGGCGGATGTGGATGGGCTCTTTAGGTCAGAGAGCCTGCTCATAAGATGGAGTGCGTTTTGGCCAAAACGTTCAATCTTCCTGCTTGGGGTCGCGCATCATCAGCTGTTCGGCCACGGCCTTTACCTTGATGTGGCCATCTAGCAATTGGCTGATGATGGCGGTGATGGGCATGTCGATGTTTTTGCTCTGAGCCAAGCGTGCGACTTCCTTAGTGGTTTTCACGCCTTCCGCTACGTGGCCAAGCTCGGCCAAAATCGTCGGTAAGCTTTTGTCTTCGGCCAGCTTCAGACCAACGGTGCGGTTGCGCGACAGGTTGCCCGTACAGGTTAAAATCAGATCGCCCATGCCGGCTAAACCCATGAGTGTGGTATTTTGGGCACCGCTGGCGATGGCAAGGCGATTGATTTCGGCCAAGCCCCGCGTCATCAAGGCTGCGCGAGCATTGAGGCCGTAGTTAAGGCCGTCTGCGATGCCGGTGGCGATTGCCATGACGTTTTTAACCGCGCCACCGATGGCAGCGCCAATGATGTCGGTGTTGGCGTAAAGACGTAAGGTTTGGTTGTTGAGCTGCTGGGCGACGTCGGTAATCCATGCCTCATTTGGGGCGGCCAGGGTCACGGCGCAAGGTAGGCCTTGGGCCAGCTCTTGCGCAAAACTCGGGCCAGAAAGGGCGCCGTAGCAGGCATGCTCTGGGTAAACGTCGAGAATGACTTCATGTGGCAATAGGCCGGTGCCTTCTTCAAAGCCTTTACAGGCCGTGATGATGGGCGTGTGGGTAAAGTCATGTGCCAATAGCGTCGGGCGTAGGCCCGCTACCGATGTGGCGATCAACACTAGGTCGGCTTCGGCGCAAGCGGCAGCCAAAGACGGGGCAATAGATAGCCCAGCGGGAAACGCAAAGCCGGCTAAATAGCGTTCATTGGTACGAGACTGTGCCATTTGGGCACAGTCTTCGGGATTACGCGTCCATAAAGACACTTGGTGTTCGGCAGCAAAGTGGATGGCTAGGGCCGTACCCCACGCACCGGCGCCAATCACGGCAATATTCATCATGACAAGGTTCTTTATGCGGATATAAGAGGGTTTAAATTCTAACAAAAATAATCGCCGTTTAGCGAAATACTTGGCTTTACGCTGATTTTTATCGTAAATTCTGCGTGGGCTAGCGAAAATTTTAGTGGTATATCGTGCGTTTTAAAAGTATCATATGCGCTATTAGTGCGGCTTACTGTTGAAAAGACACGTAAAAACCGCACATTTTTACTAGAAATGAAGCTGGCTTGATGGGTGTTACGCATTGATTAAGCTAGTGATTTGGTTAATATAGTTAATTTTTTGAAATAAATAGATAGGAAACTCTAATTTTTTTCGGTACAATCTCACCGAATTAGAACTTTCCTCATTTTGAAAGGTGTAAAGGAATCTTATTATGGAAAATATCGAACAGCGCGTAAAAAAAATCGTTGCCGAACAATTGGGCGTTAACGAAGCTGAAGTTAAAAATGAATCTTCTTTCCAAGATGATTTGGGCGCTGACTCTTTAGACACTGTTGAATTGGTTATGGCTTTGGAAGAAGCATTTGAGTGCGAAATTCCTGATGAAGAAGCAGAAAAAATCACCACAGTACAACAAGCCATCGATTTCGTACAAGCAAATCTTAAGTAAGTCTTGTCGATAGGTGCAAGCCTCTGTTTCGTTTGCTTAAGCTGATGGCTTAAGCCAGCTAAACAGAGGTTTTTTACTTTTTTGGGATCAAGTATGAGTAAAAGAAGAGTAGTCATTACTGGTTTAGGCCACGTGTCGCCAGTGGGTAACGATATTGCGACAGGCTGGGCAAATTTGCTGGCTGGTAAAAGTGGTATCGATACCATTACCCGATTTGATGCATCTAATCTTGCCTGTCAGTTTGCCGGGGAAGTAAAAGATTTTGATGTGACTCAGTATATTTCGAGCAAAGACGCGCGCCGCATGGATGTGTTCATCCATTACGGGATTGCTGCCGCTTTGCAAGCGATTGATGATGCACAGCTGGATGATATTCCAGGCCTAGACAAAACCCGTGTGGGGGTCAATATTGGCTCCGGCATCGGTGGGTTACCCATGATTGAAGAGACTGGTCGTCAGGCAGAAGCCAGCGGCCCGCGTAAAATCAGCCCATTCTTTATTCCCGGTTCGATCGTGAACATGATTGCCGGTAACGTGTCGATTCTTAAAGGCTATCAAGGCCCAAGCTACGGCATTGTGTCTGCTTGCACCACCGGTACCCACTGTATTGGTGACTCTGCGCGCATGATTCAATACGGTGACGCCGACATCATGGTGGCGGGCGGTGCTGAAGGCGCGGTGACCATGTTAGGCATTGGCGGCTTTGCGGCTTGTAAAGCCTTGTCTACCCGCAATGACGATCCTAAAACGGCTTCTCGTCCTTGGGATAAAGGCCGCGATGGCTTTGTGATGGGTGAGGGTGCCGGCGTTTTGGTGTTGGAAGAATACGAACACGCCAAAAAACGTGGCGCGACCATTTATGCTGAGCTGGTTGGCTTTGGCATGAGTTCTGATGCCCACCACATTACTGCACCGGTAGAAGACGGTTCTGGCGCCGCTTTGGGCATGAGCAATGCCTTGCGTGATGCTGGCTTAAACCCAGAAGACGTGGATTACGTGAATGCTCACGGTACGTCTACGCCTTTAGGTGACGTGGCTGAAACCACGGCCGTGAAGCGTACCTTTGGCGATCACGCTAAAAATTTGGTAGTGAATTCAACTAAATCAATGACGGGTCACCTTTTGGGTGGTGCTGGCGGCGTTGAGGCGGTGTTCTCAGCCTTGGCCGTGCATCACCAAATTTCACCCCCGACCATCAACATCTTTGATCAAGATATTGAAGGCGGCTGTGACCTAGACTATTGTAAAGAAGGTGCGCGCGAGATGACTATTCGTGCGGCGATTTCAAACTCGTTCGGGTTTGGCGGCACCAACGGTACTTTGGTGTTCAAGAAAATCTAAGCGACACGCGTTAGATTAAAAAGGCTGTCTGAATCCGTTCAGGCAGCCTTTTTGTTAGAAAGAGTGATTAGTACATGAGAATATTATTACAAAGGGTGCGTCAGGCTGCGGTGACGGTTGACGCCGAAACCATAGGCGAAATTGGCGCTGGCGTTTTGCTGCTGGTGGGCGTGGGGCCAGACGACAACGAGGCTGATGTGGCTTATTTGGTGAAAAAAATCAGCAAGCTGCGGATTTTTGATGACGCCGCAGGCGTGATGAATCTGTCTCTATTGGATACCGGCCTAGAGGCGTTGGCCGTGAGCCAGTTCACCCTGTTTGCCCAAACCCATAAAGGCAATCGTCCCTCTTATGCCCATGCGGCTCCGCCAGACATTGGCCTGCATTGGTTTAATGTATTTGTGCATGAGCTGTCGCAGGCCTTGGGCAAGTCGGTGCCTACTGGTGAGTTTGGCGCCGACATGCAGGTGGCCTTGGTCAATGATGGGCCAGTCACGCTGTGGCTGGACAGCCAAGTTCGTTAAACCGCTTACAGCAGCACGCTGCCCAGCAAAAAGCCAAACGCCACCGACAGCGTAATCGCCACCACGCCCGGAATTAAAAACGGGTGGTTAAATACATAGCGACCGATGCGGGTAGAGCCTGTGTCGTCGATTTGGACGGCGGCAATCAGCGTTGGGTAGGTGGGCAGAATGAACAGCGCCGACACGGCTGCAAAAGACGCCACCGCAGTAAGCGGGCTGACGCCCAGAAGCAGCGCCGCTGGCATGATGGCTTTGGCCGTGGCCGCCTGAGAATATAAAAGCGTGGAGGCAAAAAACAGCACCACGGCCAGCAGCCACGGCGCATCTTGCAATAGGGCGCCGGCCACGTCTTTGATGTCCTCTAGATGGGCCTGCACAAAAGTATCGCCCAGCCACGCCACGCCTAAGACGCAAATACAGGCGCTCATGCCCGATTTAAACGTACTGGCGTTGAGGATGGCAGCGGTGTCGACATGGCAAAATAGGGTAATGGCGGTGGCGATACTGAGCATAAACACCACAATGGCGTCGTCTCGCCCTAAAGTCGGGTCGCTGATCAGGCCAACCGAGGGGCTGATGGCGGTGGCGTACAGCATCACGGCTAGGATGCCGAGTAAAAACAGCAGCACAGAACGTTTGGCTTGAGGCTTAAGCGCCTGGGCGTGAACGCGTTCGGCGCTGACCAGCCCACGCGCCAAACGATCTTGATAGATGGGGTCGTCTTTGAGTTCAACGCCCAAGAAGTTACTCAATAAGGCGGTGAGCATCACGGCGGCAAACGTCGTGGGTAAGACGATGGCCAATAAGGTCAGATAGCCTACGCCCAGCGGCTCAAGCAGCCCAGCCACAAACACCACCGCTGCTGAAATAGGCGAGGCGGTGATGGCGATCTGCGAGGCCACGACGGCGATGGACAACGGCCTCGACGGCCGAATGCCTTGGCCTTTGGCGACTTCGGTGATGACGGGGAGGGTGGAAAAGGCGGTGTGGCCAGTGCCGGCCATGATGGTCATGCTGTAGGTGACGATGGGGGCCAGAAAAGTGATGTATTTAGGGTGTTTGCGCAGCAGCTTTTCGGCCAGGCTAACTAAATAATCCATCCCGCCGGCCACCTGCATGGCGGCAATGGCGGCGATCACCGCCATGATGATTTGGATCACATCATAGGGTATGTGCCCAGGCTTGATGTCGGCCAGGAGCGTCAATAGCAACACCCCTAAACCGCCGGCAAAGCCAATCCCAATCCCGCCGAGGCGGGCCCCTAAATAAATTGCCATTAAGACAATGACAAATTCGAACGCCAACATGATTTGCTCCTAGAATAGGAGTGGCATGGTTACTGTCACTCAATTAGTAAACCGTAATGCCTGGCGCCAAATGGTTAGGGCAAGGCCTCCACGCCTTGTCCCGAGCTGTGGCTATCCTGTTCTGCGGCCGCTGCCGGCGTGTCGATCACGGCGGGGGCGGCAGGTTCAATGACGGGACGCTCAAGTTGACCATCGGTCCAGTTAAGGGGGATTAAATCGCCCTTAATGCTATTTTTTCCCGTGCTGTTGACGCACGAGATGCAGTTGTCTAAGCCCGACTGATTGGCCAATACCTTGGTCACCAGCGCATCGTTTACCGGTTTGCCGGTTTCTTTTGACCACGCTTTAATCGTGGCCAATAGCTTAGGTTTGTCTAAATTCTTTTGGAAGTAGGGGTCTTTATAGGCCGCCAACCATAACCGACCGTCGGCGTCTTGATTCAGCGACGCCATTTGGTAGATCACCGACACTTCGGTTTCGCGCTGCACTTTGGCCGCTACTTCTAAAGCCTCTGGACTTTTCATGCGCACGCAGCCGTGGCTACGCACGCCAGGAATCACGCTCGGTGCATTGGTGCCGTGGATGCCCAGGCCCAGTTTCGGATCGCCAAAGCGAATGAAGACGGGGCCTAAAGGGTTCTTCGGGCCGGGGGCGATGGTTTGCACTGGGGTTTGGCCTTTGGCGCGCATTTCTTTTTGGATGGATTGCGGCACGTGCCAGGTCGGATTGCGATGAGTCGCGCCTATTTTATAAGAGCCAAGCGGGGTTTTGGTGGCGTTCTTGCCAACCACAATAGGGTACACCTTGACGATTTTGTTGTTTTCGTAGAAAAACAATCGCTGTTGCGGTACGTTGACCACAATGTGTTGGAGGGATTCGCTGGGCGCAACGTCGGGCAGGAGTTCGCCAGCAAAAGCCAAAGATGTACTGCCACAGATGAGCGTGGTTAGTAAGAGACGTTTCATAAAGACCCCTCAGTATTAATAGAGTTATTTCAAATCATCATAACTGAAATTGGTCAAAAAAATGCTAGAATAACGCTCTATTTTGAGAATGTTTGATTAAATATTACTTTTCGGATGGTTTCTGTGTCTAATATAGCAAAAATTGAATCACTTGATCATGAGGGTCAAGGGGTTGCCCACGTCGATGGCAAAACCATCTTCATCAGCAATGCGCTGCCTTATGAAACGGTTGAGTATCGGTCTTACCGTCGTAAGGCGGCTTTTGAGCTGGCCGATTCGGTCGAAATTTTGTCGGCCTCTTCGGCGCGTGAAGTGCCTGAATGTCCTAATTATGGCGTGTGCGGTGGCTGTTCGATGCAGCATGTGGCGTTTCAAACCCAAGTGGCGGTTAAACAACGTATTTTGGAAGACAATTTAAGCCACATCGGTAAGGTGAAGCCCGAAGTGATGCTGCCGCCGATTGCTGGGCCTGCATGGGGCTACCGCCATCGCGCGCGGATGTCGGTGAAGTGGGTGGCCAAAAAAGAATCGGTGCTGGTGGGGTTTCACGAGCGTCGTGCGCCTTATATCTTAGACATGCACGAATGCCGTATTTTGCCTAAGCACGTGTCCGACTTGATTGATCCACTGCGTGAAGTGATCGCCAAACTGTCGATTTACAACCGCATGCCGCAAATTGAATGGGCGGTGGGCGAGCATGTGACGGTGATGGTGTTCCGAGTGATGGACCCGATGACGCCGGCGGATGAGGACATCATGCGCGCCTTTATTGATGCCCACACGACTGAAGCCAACCCGCTCCAGCTGTGGCTACAGCCTAAGGGGCCAGACACCGTGTACCCTTTCTACCCAGAGGTGACGCATCCTTTAACCTACGAGTTGGTCAATTTCGGCATTGAAATGCCTTATCATCCAACCGAGTTTACCCAGGTCAACCCCAGCATTAATGAAGTGATGGTGAGTCGCGCGATGCGTTTACTGGACCCTCAGCCGGGCGAGCGCATTGCCGACATGTTCTGCGGCATTGGTAACTTCACGTTGCCGATTGCCTCTTACAACACCACCGTGGTGGGCATTGAAGGCTCTGAGGCCTTGGTGAAACGCGCCAAAGAAAACGCCGTTCACAACGGTTTGGCGGATCGGGTTGAGTTCCAAGTGGCCAACCTGTTCTTGGTGACCGAAGAAAGCGTGGCGGCCTTAGGCCACTTTGACAAAATGTTGATCGATCCACCACGCGATGGCGCTTTTGAGCTGGTGAAGGCGCTCCAGTACGAAACCATGCCGCAGCGCATTGTGTACGTGTCGTGTAAGCCTGCTACCTTGGCGCGAGATGCTGCGGTATTGGCCGGTAAGGGTTATCACTTCAAGCATGCGGGCATCATCAATATGTTCCCGCACACGGCCCACGTTGAGTCGATCGGGGTATTTGAAAAAATGAACCCGGAAGATGCTGCCGTGGCACACGCCAAAGAAGCGATTAGGGCTCAGGCTGAAGCCGAAGCCAAGGCCATCCAAGATGCACGCATCAAAGAAGCCAAAGCCGCTAAGGCCGCCGCGAAGGCTGAGAAAAAAGCCTTAGAAGCAGCGAAGGCTGCCCAAGCCGAAGCCGATAAAGGCGCTGCCGACATGTAGTTGTTGATTGCGTCCCCAAAGCCGAGTCCATGTGACTCGGCTTTTTTTGTCGCCCTAGGCCAAGCGGGGAATAGACAAACGGGCGGCGATTAATCAATACTTTACTAAATATATTATAGTATGCTTAAAAGATTGAAGCGATTGATTTACTTATAAAACTCATTTAAATCAGCAGGATATTGGCACTTTGTTAGAGTTTTTAGTCGGTTGACCCTGCGTCGGTGAGGCGGTATAACTACAGAAATCGGCGT
>JAGNTR010000014.1 GCA_017987415.1 Neisseriaceae bacterium | reverse complement strand
CAGTGTGCCGTGCTGACTAACGAAGGCAAATCCACGCCGCTGTCGATGCCCAAACCGTTTAATAAATACACCACGTCTTCCGTGGCCACGTTGCCGCTGGCGCCCTTAGCATAAGGGCAGCCGCCTAAGCCTGCCACCGACGCATCAAACACCGCCACACCCATTTGTAACGCCGCAAAAATATTGGCGATGGCCATGCCGTAGGTGTTGTGAAAATGACCAGCCAGCTGTGGCAGCGGCACCCGTTTCGACACGGCGTCGATTAAGCCCATGGTCGCCACCGGCGTACCCACACCGATGGTGTCGCCAAGGCTGATTTCATAGCAGCCTAAATCCAACAACCGCTGGGCCACTTCCGCCACTTGCTCAGGCGCAATTTCGCCCTCGTACGGACAGCCCAAAACACAGGACACATAGCCGCGCACCTTCACACCGTGGCTTTGCGCCGCACGCAACACCGGCACAAAACGCTCGATTGACTCGGCAATGCTGCAATTGATGTTTTTTTGCGAGAAGGCTTCCGACGCCGCCGCAAACACCGCCACTTCGCGAGCGCCAGCGCCATAGGCCGCCTCAAAGCCTTGCAAATTAGGCGCTAACACTGGATAGGCCACGCCCGCCTTCGGCTTAAGCCCAGCCATCACGGCTTTGGCATCGGCCATCTGCGGCACCCACTTGGGCGACACAAACGCCGTCGCCTCAATCGTAGTTAATCCTACCTCGCCCAAGCGTTCGATCAGCTCCAGCTTGACCTCGGTGCTGACCTGTTGCGCCTCATTTTGCAGGCCGTCACGCGGCCCGACCTCCACTATTTTGACTTTATTAGGCAGGTACATCGCTGGTTTCCTTTTCGCCTTCAGCAAACACCAACAGCTCATCGCCATCAGCCACTTGGTCGGCCACCGCAAACAGCACGCTCTCAATCATGCCGTCAGCAGGCGCGGTAATCGTGTGCTCCATCTTCATGGCTTCTAACACCATCAAGGCATCGCCTTTTTTCACCACATCGCCCGCACTCACCCACACTTTAACCACTTGGCCAGGCATCGGCGCCGCCAAATGATTGCTGCCTGCGGCCTCTTCTGACACGGCGCTGTAAGGGTCGACATAGGTAAAGGCATGGGCATCACCGTCTACAAACACCCACAGCACCTGACCTTGGCGCACCACTCGGGCTTTTTTCTGCTGCCCTGCGATGACGGCCGTCAATTCTCCCTCTGCATTCAGCGTGCCCGACGCGGTCACGGCTTGGCCATTGAGCAACAGATTAAAATGGCCCTGACCTTGGTAATGCGCGATGACTTGGGTCGGCTCTCCTTGATGCAGCCAGTTCAGCTTACGGCGTACGTGGCCATTCAGGCGCCAGCCATCAGCCTGATGCCAAGGCGATTGGGCATCGGCACCGGCTTGGGCCACCTGCTGCCAACCTTGCTGCTGTTGCAGCAGCAGGCCTAAGCTGGCCAAACCCCAAATATTGGCGGCCACCGGCTCAGTATTCGGCAACAAAGCCGTTTGCTCACGCTCAATCAGACCGGTGTCTAAATCCGCCTGAGTGAATGAGGCACAGCCCACTAAGCGCCGTAAGAAGCTGATGTTATTGTTTAATCCTAAAACATTAAATTCACCCAAAGCACGATGCATGCGGTTCAATGCCTCGGCACGGTCTTCACCCCACACAATGAGTTTGGCAATCATCGGGTCGTAATAGGCGCTGATCACGTCGCCCTCTTCTACGCCGCTGTCGATGCGCACAAAGTCGTTGGTTTCAGGGCGATGTAGGTAGACAATTTGGCCGGTAGACGGCAAGAAGCCTTTGTCTGGATCTTCGGCATAAATCCGCGCTTCTAGCGCATGGCCGCGAATCCCCAGCTGCTCTTGAGTTTTCGGCAAGGGCTCACCAAAGGCCACCCGCAGCTGCCACTCAACCAAGTCTTCGCCGGTGATCATTTCCGTCACCGGATGCTCTACCTGTAAGCGGGTGTTCATTTCCATGAAGTAAAACTCACCGCTTTGGTGGGCAATAAACTCCACCGTCCCTGCACCCACATAGCCTACGGCGCGGGCAGCATTGATGGCGGCTTCACGCATGGCGGCCAAATGCTCATCGCTGACGTTAGGCGCAGGCGCTTCTTCCAAAACCTTTTGGTGGCGGCGCTGCACCGAGCAGTCGCGCTCAAAAAAGTGCACGTAGTTGCCGTGGCTGTCGCCAAACACCTGTACTTCAATGTGGCGTG
Source organism: Neisseriaceae bacterium (assembly GCA_017987415.1). Lineage (GTDB taxonomy): Bacteria > Pseudomonadota > Gammaproteobacteria > Burkholderiales > Neisseriaceae > JAGNPU01. The sequence goes on along the minus strand of JAGNTR010000014.1, from coordinate 25,674 downwards.
GACGGCTGATGTATTTTTCCAGCAACACGTCGGCGTTGCCAAAGCTGGCCGTGGCTTCGCGTTGGCAGCTGGCTAAGGCATTTAAAAATTGATCCGAAGACTCCACCAGGCTCATGCCCTTACCGCCCCCACCCGCACTGGCCTTAATCAAGAGCGGATAGCCAATGCGATCGGCCTCTTGATGCAGGAACTGAGCATCTTGATTGCTGCCGTGATAGCCAGGCGTCAGCGGCACGTCGGCTTTTTCCATCAGCGCCTTGGCCGTGGCTTTCAGGCCCATCGCGTTGATGGCGGCCACCGGCGGGCCAATGAACACCACGTCATTCACTTGGCAGGCTTCGGCAAAGGCTTCATTTTCAGACAAAAAACCATAGCCAGGGTGAATCGCCTGAGCGCCAGTTTGCTTGGCAGCAGCAATGATTTTGTCGATTTGCAAATAGCTTTCACGTGCTGGCGCAGGGCCAATACACACGGCTTCATCGGCCAGCTTCACGTGCTGGGCATTGGCGTCGGCGTGGGAATACACGGCCACGGTGGCAATGCCCATTTTTTTAGCGCTACGGATCACACGGCAGGCAATTTCGCCGCGGTTGGCAATTAAAATTTTATTAAACATGGTCTTCCTTTAAACGACGACGTTATTCGGCTTGCCAAGCGGGGGCACGCTTGCTTAAAAAAGCACTCAAGCCCTCTTTTGCTTCGGCACCCGCACGTAAAGTGGCAATACGCTGGGCGGTATCGGCCAACAGCGGTGCATCAATGGTTTGGTTGTTCACCCTAAAAATCAGCGCTTTGGCCGCGGCTTGCGCCACAGGCCCACCCGCTAGCAGGCTGCTGCACAGCTGCGCCACCGTTTCATCAATCACCTCAGGCGTGGCCGCCAACTCATGCACCAGACCAATGCGCTCGGCTTTGGCAGCGCTGATTTTTTCAGCGGTCAAGAAATAGCGATGGGCTTGGCGAGCGCCGATGGCGCGCAGCACATAGGGGCTAATCGTTGCTGGCGTGAGCCCTAAACGCACTTCCGAGGTTGCGAACACGGCATTCTCAGACGCCACGCAGAGGTCGCAAGCCGCCGCCAAGCCGAGGCCACCGCCCATGGCCGCGCCCTGAACTCGGGCGATGGTGGGCTTATTGACGCGGGCCAAGCTGTCCAACATCTGCGCCAAAGCTTCTGCATCAGCCACATTGGTGGCCAAGTCGGCTTCGCCCGCCGCCTTCATCCAGTTCAGGTCGGCACCAGCAGAAAAATGCTTGCCGCGGCCGCCCAACACCACTACTCGCGTCATCTCATCGTGATTCAGCTCAGTAAAACATTGGTTTAACTCGGCAATCAGCGCTGCATTAAACGCATTGCCCACCTCTGGTCGATTGAGCCACACATGGGTCACCTGGCCTTGCCGTTCGATTTCTAAATACTGATACATATCGACTCCTTCGCCTTACATTCGGAACACGCCGAATTGAGTGGCTTCTGCCGGCGCATTCAGCGCCGCCGACACGCTCAAACCCAAGACGCGGCGGGTTTGAGCTGGGTCAATCACGCCATCATCCCACAGCCGTGCCGAGGCATAAAACGGATGGCCCTGATGTTCATATTGATCACGAATCGGCTGTTTAAAGGCCTGCTCTTCTTCAGCGCTCCAGCTGTCGCCCTTTTTCTCAATCGCATCGCGCTTAAGCGTGGTCAACACGCTGGCCGCCTGCTCGCCGCCCATCACGCTGATGCGTGAATTAGGCCAAGTCCACAAGAAACGCGGTGAATAAGCGCGGCCACACATGCCGTAGTTACCCGCACCAAACGAGCCGCCAATGATCAGCGTAAACTTAGGCACTTTAGCCGTGGCCACGGCCATCACCAGCTTGGCGCCATTTTTGGCAATGCCCTCATTCTCATACTTGCGCCCCACCATAAAACCGGTGATGTTTTGCAAGAAGATCAGCGGAATGCCGCGCTGACAGCACAGTTCAATAAAGTGGGTGCCTTTTTGGGCCGACTCGGAGAACAAAATGCCATTATTGGCAATGATGCCGACCGGATGGCCATACAGCCGCGCGAAGCCCGTCACCAGCGTGGTGCCAAACCTAGCCTTAAATTCGTCAAATTCTGAACCATCCACGATGCGGGCAATGATTTCGCGCACATCGTAGGGCTTACGCGTGTCGCTAGGCACCACGCCATATAGCTCATCGGCAGAATACAGCGGCGCCTGTACCGCCTTCACGTCTAAGTCATGGGTTTTTACATGGTTTAAGTTGGCCACAATATTGCGCGCCAAGCCAAGCGCATGATGGTCGTTTTCAGCCAAATAGTCGGCCACGCCCGACACTCGCGTGTGCACGTCGCCGCCGCCTAAATCTTCGGTGCTGACCACTTCGCCCGTGGCCGCTTTCACCAACGGCGGCCCACCTAAGAAGATGGTGCCTTGATTGCGCACAATAATGGTTTCGTCCGACATCGCTGGCACATAGGCGCCACCGGCGGTACAGCTGCCCATCACTACAGCGATTTGCGGAATGCCCTTGGCCGACATTTGCGCTTGGTTATAGAAAATACGCCCAAAATGGTCGCGATCAGGAAACACTTCATCCTGCAGCGGCAAATAGGCACCGCCCGAATCCACTAAATAAATACACGGCAAATGATTCTGTTCGGCAATCTCTTGCGCGCGCAGGTGTTTTTTCACCGTCAAAGGGTAATACGTACCGCCTTTAACCGTCGCATCGTTGGCCACAATCATGCACTGGCGGCCATGCACTTGACCGATGCCGGTGATCACGCCAGCCGCAGGCACTTCATTACCGTACATATCCCAGGCGGCCAGCTGGCCAACCTCTAAGAAATTGCTGCCCTCATCAAGCAATACGTCAATACGCTCACGCACCAATAGCTTGCCGCGACCTTCGTGGCGGGCGCAGGCGGCTTCGCCACCGCCCTGTTGAATCGTGTGCGCCACCTCATTCAAGCCGGCTAGGGCCTGCTGCATGGCTTCAGCGTTTACGCGAAATTCGTCGCTACGGGGATTGATACTGGATTTCAAAACATTCATGGCAAACCTCATTAATCAATTAAACACCGACTCAAGCAGTTTCGTTAAATAGCTCACGGCCGATCAACATTCGGCGAATCTCAGAAGTCCCCGCCCCGATCTCATACAGCTTGGCATCACGCCATAGGCGCCCAACTGGATATTCATTGATGTAACCGTTGCCGCCCAAGGTCTGAATGGCCTCACCCGCCATCCAAGTGGCTTTTTCGGCAGAGTACAAAATAGCGCTGGCAGCGTCTTTACGCAGGCTACGGGCGTGGTCGGACTGATCACAGGCGCGGCCAACGGCATACACCAAAGCCTTAGAGGCCAACCAGGTACTGTACATATCGGCCAGCTTACCCTGCATCAATTGAAACTCACCAATGGCCTGACCAAACTGCTTACGGTCGTGCAAGTACGGAATCACCACGTCCATACAGGCATCCATAATGCCCAAGGGGCCACCGCTGAGGACGGCACGCTCATAGTCCAAACCGCTCATCAACACCTTCACACCGCCACCAACCGTGCCTAAAACGTTTTCAGCCGGGACTTCACAATCGTCAAAGAATAAGGGGTAGGTATTGGAGCCGCGCATGCCTAATTTATCCAAATGCGTGCCGTGGCTAAAGCCTTTAAAGCCTTTTTCAACAATAAACGCCGTCATGCCCTTGGCACCTGCTTGTGCATCGGTTTTGGCATAAACAATCAGCACGTCGGCATCGCCACCGTTGGTGATCCACATCTTCGAGCCGTTCAATACATACACATCGCCTTTTTTTTCCGCCCGTAGCTGCATGCTCACCACATCAGAACCAGCATTGGGCTCAGACATGGCCAAGGCACCGACGTGCTCACCAGACACCAATTTGGGCAAATATCTGGCCTTTTGCTCGGCATTGCCGTTACGGTTAAGCTGATTCACGCACAGATTAGAGTGGGCACCATACGACAGCCCTACTGAAGCAGAAGCCCGAGAAATTTCTTCCATCGCCACGATGTGGGCCAAATAGCCCATGCCGCTGCCACCGTATTCTTCGCTGACGGTCATGCCCAATAGGCCTAGGTCGCCCATTTTGCGCCATAGGTCGGCAGGAAATTCATTATCGTGATCGATTTGCGCCGCACGCGGGGCGATCTCATTGGCGCAAAAGCCTACTAAGCTCTCGCGCAACATGGTAATGGTTTCATCCATGCCAAAATCTAATGTTTGCAACATCATGATGGTTCTCCTTTGTCTTTATCGTCTGGCCATTATTGGGCATTGGTCTGGCCTGTAGCCATTTAACGACGCGCTTGCCCTATTCGTTCTCTTCACTATACAGGGGTAATCCAAAAAAATGAATAGCAATTCATAATTTGATTTCAATTTATTTTATGTACTATATTTAGCGTTTAAACTATAATGCCAGCATGACCGAAAAACGCACCTCAACCTACAAGCGATCTTCAATGATGGAAGCCAGACTGGCCCAGAATAGAAAGATCATTTTCCAGGCCGCCCGCCGCATCATTGCCAAGGGTGGATTCAAAGACGTACAGGTCGCAGGCATTGCACGCGAAGCAGGCGTGTCCACCGGCCTGATCTACCGTTATTTTTCGTCTAAAGATCAGCTGCTGGTAGAAATCTTAACCGACGCCGTTCTGTTAGAAATCGACATTCTTGATGAAATTGCCGCCCAGCCGCAGTCTGCACGCGAATGCCTGCGCGCCGCCATTGTCTCTTTTACCAGCCGCGCCCTCGCAGGTTCCCGCTTGGCCTACGCCTTCATCGCCGAACCCTTAGACAGTGCCGCGGTTGAAACCGAACGGATGCGCTGCCACCTGCTGTTTGGAAACGTGTTCAAAAATATTTTGCACCGAGGCATTAAAGACGGCGACTTTCGCTCCATCGACGTCGACGCCAGCGCCGCCTGCATCGTCGGCTCGATGACCCAAGCCCTGATCATGCCGATCAGCAACCCGGACGCTCATCCCGTCGATAAAACCCAGCTCATCGACGCCATTGCCGACTTTTGCGTCCAAGCCGTTTCCTAGGGCTACCGTCGTAAAAACCAGACACCCAATGCGGGTATTTGGTTAATTAATCCCGTGTTTAGCCAAATACGCTTGACAAGGAAAAGAAAACCGCCTATTATGCACGTCTTGGCAGCAAACCAGCACAAGCCCCCACAAGGATCGCTTGTCACCCAGTCGAATCACGACGGGCGTTAGGCCAAAAAGAAAAGCAACACACCATTACCAAAAAATAAATAAAGTTTGAGCTTCAAGACTCAGACTTAGCGTAACAGACGCGGGGTGGAGCAGCATGGTAGCTCGTCGGGCTCATAACCCGAAGGTCATAGGTTCAAATCCTGTCCCCGCAACCAACAAGGTCATGACGTTGATGACCATAAAAAATACCCTCCTCGGAGGGTATTTTTTCGTCTAAGCCCAACACGTGTATGAATCATCCAGCACCCACCCCATCCTGTCGAACACAAAAAAACGGCTCTGTCCTGAACACCTCAAGACAGAACCGCTCGTACACATTTAGCTGGATTTAATTAAGCTTACCCTGGCGCGAATGGCACAGGCCGATGATCTCAACCGACTCGTCAGCAAACACCTCGGGCTGTAAAACCTCCTGCGGGTAAATCGGATTATCCGAAATCACCCGAATTGAGCCATCCAATAGCCACTGTAGGCGCTTCACCCGCAGCGCATCGCCCACGCGCAGCAAAAATACCCCATCGCCTTTTTTCTGCGCCATATTCACCAGCACTGCATCGCCGGTATTCAGCGTGGGCGACATGCTTTCCCCCGCAATGGTGATGACGGCCAAATCTTTCGGGTACAGGCCCTCATCGCGAATCCAGCTGCCCAGATAGTGCAGCTTGTCTACGATTTGCTCTTCGCTAAAAAAACTGCCGTAGCCAGCGCTGGCGGCGACGTCATACATCGGCACGCTGACGTAGTCTGCATCGTCGTCATTGGCCGCCGCAGCAGCGACCGCCGTGCCGTTTTGCCCAAATAAAATCCAATCCAGGCTGACTTGGCGATCTGTCGCAATTTGCATACACTTTTCAAGGGGAATGACGTTGCGGGTCTTCCAGGAGTAAACCGTTTGGCGATTAACCCCCAATACAGCGGCTAAGTCGCTGTCTTTATTGACCTCATACAAAGACTTCACTCTGGCCACAATGGCGGCAAAATCAGCTTCTTTGTCCATAATTTGCATACTTTCGATCAATAATTTGAATTTAGGCCTTACATGTACGCATATTTTGTACTAATATGGTCATGTCCAATATTTGTGGACCAATAGTAACATTTATTTTAGAAATGATACAGTTTGATGACTTATTTCGTCAGCAACTGCTTACAACGAAGGACGTGACCATGACCACATTGACACAACACCGCCACACTCAGGTTAAAAGCTTATTAAGCAGCAGCAAAAAAGCCTCGAGCGGCTGGGGCAAGCTTTGGGGCACGGTCACCAAGCTAAAAATCAAAAGCATTGACCAGCGCCTAAGCGCCATCGATCAAGCGCTGGCCTGGGAATTAAAACAGGGCGTGTCGTTTGCCCGCCGCCTGGCCCTAAGTAATCAGGTCACCGCCGCCAAGAAAAAGCTGCTACAGCAAAAAGAGCGCCTCAGCCGTTCTCTACACTAAGCCGCGCGAGGTGGGTAAGGCTAAGCCTGCCCACGCCGCCAACCCTTAACGCAGCCAAACCAAAACCCGCGTGGGTCTCGACCCACCCTACGACTTAACGACAAACGCTGCCCTCACCTAGGGCGGGTAAAGCGAAGCCTACCCACGCCGCCAACCCTGAACGTACCCAAACCAAAACCGCGTGGGTCTCGAACCACCCTACGACTTAACGGCAAACGCTGCCCTCGCCTAGGGTGGCTAAAGCGAAGCCTACCCACGCTCCCAACTCTTAACGTACCTAAACCACAACCACGTGGGTCTCGACCCACCCTACGGCTTAACGGTAAACGCCGCTCTCACGACGAAGGATGCGGCAACCGCAGCCACTCATCCGCTTCCCAATACCAATGTTCACCGCTAGGCTCATACACCTTTTGGCAGCGCAAACCCACCAGCGCCCAACCATCGCGAAACGGGAGCGCACACTGATAAAGAGGCGGCACCACAATATTGCCCGTAGCCACGCTTGCATAGCCCAAACGCCCCGCTCGCTCAATGCGTATCAGCCCTTCTGCCGGCTCGTCTGGGCCGTTGTCAAACATAAACACCTCAAACAAATGCGCCCCGCTCGGTCCATAGGCCTGCCAGCCTTGATCAAACACCAACGCAAACGGTAATCGGTGTAGCTCAGTACCGTAATCAATGGTTTCATCGCACGGGCGCGCGGCCACGATGATTTGTCCTATCTGATTTTGATAATGGCAAACCTCACCCAGAGGGTCTGCTATTTTGCTCAGATAGGCTGCGGCCGGATCTGGCGCGCCCAGCGCCCAGCTACTGCATAAGGCCATGCCCAGCATTAGCCCTAATCGTGCGCTCATTTCGTCTCCCTATTGTCCGTAGCATCAGGCTTTATACCACAAACCCAAGCGCTTACGCCCTCACTCAGCAGTCATGGCAGAGCCTAAGCAAACAAAAAAAGCCGGTCAGAGCAAAGCCCATGACCGGCAACAACGTTCAACTTAACAGTGATGCAGAGAAACTAAACCGCCTCGCTCAGCTTGAGCGCTTCACGGCATAAAGCCCAAGAACGCTCAGATGAGTCGGCATACATGCGTAATTCGTCAAACACCGGCGCACCTAAAGAGGCTTCAAACTGAGCTTGGCTAGACGTGCCTTCATATTCTGCCTGGCTTTCACCACCGAGGTTAGACTGGAAGATGCCGGCGGCGCTGACGGGTAAGAAGTCTTCATACACGATGGGTTCGTAAATCACCGCACCTGCGGCAATCAAATCATCCACGCTGCTGCCAGCGGCAAATTGGCCAGATCGAGCCAAGCCAGCTTCGGTTGGGTAATAGGCGAAATAGGCTAGGTCTTGATCCCTCATTTCGGCATAGGTGTCTGGGAAGGCGGCAAAATGCTTGGCCAAATTAGCGCGATAAGCATCGGCATTAGCCTCAGTCGGCGCACCGCCAATTTCAGCACGCGCCTCATTCAATAACTGGTCGTATAGGGCACGGCCTTTAGGCGTCAACGCCGCGCCGCGCTGTTCGATCTCACCAAAGCGCGCGGTGTGGCTACCCACCTCACCCTCGTCCGCTTGATCGGTAAAGCGCACGCGCTCTTGCAAGGCTTTAAAGCTGGTTTGACGCAGCAAAATCGGACACTCGCGACGAGGCGGGCCTTCCACCACGGCTTTAGCATTAATGCCTCGCTGCGGCATCAGGGCCTGAATGGTGTCGATGTCGACGGTTCGAGGCGTCAAATGGTTGATGTGTGGGCCTTTAAATGCCACCACGTCGGCAATCAAACGGTGTTGGTCATGTAAGGCTTGATACTGCGCGGCGGTCACGGTCGCGTCAGAATGCCAGCGGAAGGTCTCCAGAGCCGCAGCGACAAAACGCTCAGCATCGGCCTCACTCAAACCACCCTCTTGCTCACACTGTTCGATCAGAGCCAAGGCTTCGGCGGTAAAGATGTTACGGCGGGCCAAAATAGTGGTTGCTTCCGTACGCGTGGCCTCATCATCGATTAATTCCAAGCGCAGCAAGGAGGTAAACACGCGAAACGGACTCACGCGCAATGCGTCTTCATGCACGGCACGAAAAGCGGTTGAATGCACCGGCACGCCGGCCGGTGCCAAATCATAATAGCCCACAGGGAACATCCCCATCACCGCAAACAGGCGACGAATGGTGCTCAACTCAGCCTCAGTACCCACCCGAATGGCACCATGACGCTCTTCGTCTAGGCGCGCTAACTCTTGAGTTTGCGCCAATCGTGCATGTAGCTCAGGGTTCGCCGCCAAAGTGGTTTGATTCACGTCGGCCACTAAGCTCATTAAATCGCCGTATAAAGGCACTTCGTTTTGGTACATGGCCGACATGGCGGCCGAAAATTTGGCACGAATCAAATCGGGCGACAAAAAGGCAGTGTGTGACATGGGTTCTCCAAGTGTGTTCATCAATTAGGCTTCGGCGCTTAGGCCTTGCACATTTTTTAACAAAATTTGTAAAGGGTGATTCAATGTTTGGTCGCTCATTCGCTTGACCTGGCTGCGACAAGAGTAGCCCGTCGACAACAGGCGCCCCGACGGCCCATGCTGAGCCACCAGCGGCTGCCAAGACTGCTGATAAATCGTGGCAGACGTCTCTTGATGCTGGCGCTCATGGCCATAGGTACCTGACATGCCGCAGCAGCCACTGGCCATAGGCACCAGCTTCAAACCAAAGGCAGCAAACAGGCTCACCCACTGCTGGGCGGCTTCGGGCGCATTGGTTTTTTCAGTGCAGTGACCCAGTAAATAATACGGCTCGGCGTCGGCCGCCACTGTGCTGGCCTGCGCCGCCAGTAAGCGGCTCAGCCATTCTTGCGGCAGCAGCACTTCTGGCTGCGTTAGGCTGCTGTCCAATACCTGTACATATTCTTGTCGATACACCAAGGTCATGGCCGGATCCATCCCCACCAGCGGGATGCCGGCTTCGGCCACTTGGTTTAAGACTTGGGTATTGCGCCGCGCCAGCTTTTTAAACTGGCTCAAAAAACCATGCACGTGCAGCGGTTTGCCGTTAGGCATGAACGGCAACAGAAATATGCGCACGTCTAAAGCCTTCAGCAAGGCCATCCAATCGGCCAGCAACGGGGTTTCAAAATAGCGGGTGAACGCGTCTTGCACCAACACGATGCTGCGCGCCTTTTCGGCTTCGCTCAAACGCGCCAGATTAGCCACGGTGGCGGCTTGAACCTGATGCTGCGCCAGCAAGTCGGCCCAGGGCAGCGTGCTCATTTTTGGGCTGTCCACCAAGCCCACCACTCGACGCATCAGGCCATCCACCACGCCATTACTGAGGGCGGCGTTGTACAGCTTTGGCGCTTTAGCTAAATACGGCAAGGTGTATTCGAGGGCGCCGACGGCGTAGTCTTTTAACGGCCGTAAATAACGCGTGTGGTATAGGTATAAAAAGCGCGATTTAAAATCGGGCACGTTGACCTTAATCGGACACTGACCAGCGCAAGACTTACACGACAGGCAGCCACTCATGGCCTCATACACTTGATGAGAAAAATCGTCTTTTTGCGCCCGCGGGCTGCGCCATGAATGCCCCACGCGCGCCAAGTTGGCCTTAACCGCGCCCAGCCAACCAGTGGTTTGTGCGTCGGGCGCACAGGCCAACACGTCTACCCCAGCCCGTTCCTGTAGGCGTAACCATTCGCGCACCAAAGATGCCCGCCCCTTAGGCGCATGCATGCGGTCGCGCGTGGCCTTCCACGACGGACACATGGCGTCGTTGACGTCATAGTTATAGCAAGCGCCATTGCCGTTACAGTGCACGGCGCTTTGAAAGCCATACCATACTTTTTTTGCAATCTGGCGATCGAGGTCGCCGCGAAACGGCACCTCGTCCACCTGAGTCAGCTGCGCATTCGGCATGCTGCTGGGGGTGGCGATTTTGCCTGGATTGAGCTGATTGTGTGGATCAAACAAGGCTTTAATCTGCTGCAACACTGGATACACGGCGCCAAAAAACTTAGGCGCATAGCCAGAGCGCAAGCCCTTACCGTGTTCGCCCCACAGCACGCCACCATATTTATGCACCAGCTCGACGACTTGGTCGGTAATGTCACGCACCTTAGCCGCCTGCAAGGGGTCTTTCATGTCTAGCGCGGGGCGCACGTGCAAGACGCCGGCATCCACGTGGCCAAACATGCCATAGGCCAAACCCGCCTCATCCAAGACGGCGCGAAACTCGGCAATATAATCGGCCAAATGTTCAGGCGGAACCGCCGTGTCTTCCACGAACGGCTGCGGCCTCACTTCACCCTTCACGTTGCCCAACAGCCCCACCGAACGCTTACGCATGCCGTATACGGTGTTCACTGCTTTAGCGCCTACTGCCAGCGTATGGCCTAGGCGAGTCACGGTGGTGTCGCTGTCTAAATGCTGGATAAACGCCGCCACCGTCGCCTGTAAAGCCGGCAAATCATCGCCGCAAAACTCCACCAAGTTGATGCCCAGCGTGTCGCTGCCGTCGGCATTATCCGGGAAGTATTCGGCCACGCTGTGCCACACAAAGTCGGCCTTAGCCAACTGCAATACTTTTGAATCCACGGTCTCGATCGACAGCGGCCGCTGGGCCATCAAGGCTTTGGCATCACGTAGCGCGGCTTGAAAATCGGCATAGCGAATGTTGACCAAGATTTGCTGGGTCGGTATGGGCAATAAGTTAATCTTGGCTTCGGTGACAAAGCCTAAAGAGCCTTCTGAGCCACACAATAGATTATTGAGGTTAAACACCCCATCCTCTTTAATGTGCGGTAAATCGTAGCCCGTAAGACAGCGGTTCAGCTTAGGGAACGTGGCCTCGATCGCCTCGGCGTGCCCACTCACCAAGGCATCAACGGTTTGATACAGCGTGCCGACTAGCCCTGTCTGGGCCTGCTCTTGGGCTAATTCCGCCGCATTTAAAGCCGCCGTTTCTAAGACGGTGCCGCCCAGTAAAACCGTTTTTAAGCCCAAAACGTGGTCGCGGGTTTTACCATAGGTACAGCTGCCTTGGCCGCTGGCGTCGGTATTGATCATGCCGCCAATGGTGGCTCTATTAGAGGTCGACAGCTCTGGCGCAAAAAAGAGGCCATAAGGTTTAAGCGCAGCGTTAAGCTGATCTTTCACCACGCCTGCTTGCACCACGGCAGTGCGCGCCTTGGCGTCGATGGTTAAAATCTGATTCATGTGACGAGACACGTCGACCACGATGCCATCGGTCAAAGACTGGCCGTTGGTGCCCGTACCGCCACCGCGCGCGGTCAACACCACGGCGGTATAGGCCGAATCAGCGGCCAAACGCGCCAGGCACACCAAATCAGCCGTGTCCCGCGGGAACACGGTGGCCTGCGGCAAGCGCTGATACACTGAGTTATCGGTCGAGAACACAATACGCTTGGCGTAGTCTTGTTCAATCTCGCCCTTAAAGCCGTGGGCCGCCACTGCCTTTAAGAAGGCTTGATAGACGGCCGCCTGCGGCGCTTTGGGCACGTTAATGTGCGCGATTTTCATGTTTTAATTACCTGCGAGACACTCACCCAACAGGCTCAAACCTTGTTCAAGCCTATCGGGCTCAATGGTTAGGGGCGCCAAAAGGCGGATGATGTGGCGGTTTTTGCCGCTAGGCATCAACAGCAAGCCACGTTCGCGGGCGCGATTCAATACACGGGCTAAGACTTCAGTACCAGGGCCACCTTCGTCATTCAGCAATTCGATGCCGCGCATGGCGCCCACGCCGGTCAAGCGACCCACGCAGCGAATGCCGGCCGCCTGCCAAGCAGCGTGATGGCGCTCAACCGCCGCCTGATAGCGTTGCCCCCACAGGGCCAAATGATCGCCTTCAGACATCACTTCGATGCTGGCCAAAGCCGCCGCACAAGAAACAGGGTTGCCTGAATAAGTACCGCCGAGGCTGCCCTTAGGTAGATTCACCATAAACTCAGGCTTGCCCATCACGGCGCCTAAAGGCATGCCGCCGGCAATGCTTTTGGCCAACAGCAATAGATCAGGCTCGATGCCTAGGCGTTCAAAGCCAAAGCGCGTGCCGGTACGGCCAAATCCGGATTGAATTTCGTCCAACACCAATAAGATACCATGTTGATCACAAAATGCACGCAGGTACTGAGCAAACTCAGGGTCTAATAATTGAAAACCACCCTCGCCCTGAATCGGCTCAACCACGATACACGCCACTTCGTTGATGTCGATTTCGACCGCCATTAAGCGCGCCAGTGCGTCTTTAGCGGTTTGGCTGCTGACGCCATTGTCTTGGCTAGGAAAGGGAATGTGGTAAACCGGGCCGGGTAACGCACCCAGGCCTTGCTTATAAGGGGCGACTTTACCGTTGAGGTTTAATGAAGCCAAGGTGCGGCCATGAAAGCCGCCATCAAACGCAATCACGCCGGTGCGTTTGGTGTGAATACGGGCAATTTTCAAGGCGTTTTCCGTGGCTTCAGCGCCACAGTTGGTGAGCATGCCCATGAAGGGTACAGAGGAGGGAATAAAAGCCGACAAAGCCTCCATCAACAGGCCATAAGGCTGATGAGGGACGGCATTAAAAGCATAATGAGTCAGCTTTTGTGCCTGTTCGGTGATGGCGGCCACCACTTTAGGATGGCAATGGCCCAAGTTCAACACCCCAATGCCGCCGATAAAGTCGATATACGACTTACCGTCCTGATCCCAGACGGTGGCGTTGAGGCCATGAGACAGCATAATGGGGTGAACAATAGACAAAGCGGGGCTAATTTGCTTGCTTGGCATGGTGTGAATCCTCTTGATGTGGGTATTCTGTGCGGATTTATTTTTAGGGCACAGTACTTTTATTCTGGTCATCTAATGGCTCATCGAGCGTCGATGTCGCGATGAGTGCCTATCAGACCAGAATCCCAGCAGAGGTTCAAACGAAAAAAAAGCTTTGTATTATTCCTTTTTTTCCGATTCTGGCGAAGTTTGCAATAATAAGTGGTCTTTCAACCACGACACCAGCTTCTTGATTTTGGGCATGTCGGCGGCGTGCTCTTCATAGGCCAAATAGTAAGCGCCATTGCTGGGCAACTCATACGCCCACGGCGACACCAATTTACCGCTTTGCAGCTCATCCGCCACCAAGAACTTAGGCACTAAGGCCATGCCATAGCCTGCTTCGGCGGCACGAATGCAGGCCGACCAGGTTTCAAAACGTGGCCCTTGATAGCAGCGATTCACCTCCACCGACTGGCTGGCAAAGTAGGTGTACCACGACGCTGGGCGTGACTGACACTGTAGTAAGACGTATTGGCCTAAATCTTCCGCCTTGTTGATCGTCTGCCCTTTTAACACGTCGGGGTGGCACACCGGCACCATCCATTCATCAAACACCTTGACGCATTCCACCCCTTGCCAAGCACCGCTGCCGAATAAAAAAGCCACGTCGATCCCCGCCTTAGCCAAATCAAACGGTTGGACGTAGTCGCGCATATCGAGGTGAATATTGGGATACAGATCGTAGAAGTCTTTAAGGGCCGGAATCAGCCACCGCGCACCAAACGTTGGGTGAGCGGCTACGCTGAGCACTTCGGTTTCGCTGCCGTAGGACAACATATACAGCGTTGACACTTCGACTTGGCCTAAAATTTTACGCACTTCTGGCAAATACAGTGCCCCTGCCGGCGACAGCTTTAAGCGCTTACGCACGCGCCGAAACAGGCTGGTCTGTAGCGTGGTTTCTAGCTGCGCCACCTGTTTACTGACGGCGCTCTGGGTGAGGTGGAGTTCTTCTGCGGCCTGAGTGAAGCTCAGGTGGCGCGCCGATGCTTCAAAACACTGTAGCGCGGCCATAGAAGGGACTTGTTTTCTTGATATGCCTAAACGGCTCATGTGGTTTCTCCTACGCCAACAAGCTTTTGCTCATGACGTCAATTCATTGTTATTATTGTGGTTTTTATTATACATATTTGATTGTATTAGTTTTATTGCTATTTCTCGGCGTTAAGCTTATCTCGATTCCTACATTCGTGCAATCCAAAACGGAATGAACACATGAATAAAGCTCGCTTGTCTTGAAACTGGGTTTTAACCTAATCTAAGTGGCGCTTTTGATCTAAGTCAATAAAAAGCGGCTACGGCAATATGCCGTAATTTATTTTTTAATGCAAGAAATCAACAAAATTAGATTTTATATTTCATATAAAATGCCAACAAAACAATAAAATAATAAAAACACACTCATTCAGGAGAACACACGATGCTAAAACTCTGGCAGTGGTACAAGAGCAAATCCTTCATGCTCAAAATTACGGTGGGCTTTGTGCTGGGCCTTGCTTGCGGCCTAGCCTTTGGGCCGGCCAACAGCTTCTTGGCACCACTGGGCCAAATTTTCATGAACCTATTGAAAATGGTCGTGATTCCGCTGATCTTTCTTTCCCTCGTTGTCGCCGTTAACCACTCAGACCCTAAAGAACTGGGCCGCATTGGCGCCAAAGTATTCCCCATTTACTTGGTGACCACCGGCGTGGCCGTCGGCCTAGGCATTGTGATCGCCAAGCTCATGAATCCTGGCGCAGGCCTATCTATGCCCGTCGACGCCAGCGTCAGCGTGCCTGAACGTCCTAGCTTTTTAAATACTTTAATCGAGATGATTCCGACCAACATCATCAAGTCTTTTGCCGACGGCAATATTCTGTCGGTGGTGTTTGTGGCCATTTTGGTTGGCTTATCCATGCTGTATATGCGCTACTCTCAGGATGAAGCCCAGCGCGAAATGGGCAACACCTTAATGAAGTTCACCGAAGCCGCCAACGAAGTGGCCCTCAAGATTTTAAACGGTGTCTTGGAATATGCCCCCATCGGCGTGTTCGGCATCACCGCCGCCACCATTGGCAGCCAAGGCATGGACACGGTGATTGCGCTGAGCAAATTCGTACTGACGTCTTACATCGGGGTGATTGTGTTGATGGTCGTGGTGTATCCGATTATTTTGAAGCTATGGGGCGTCAAAGTATTCAAGTTCTACAGTGACATTAAAGAAGCTGTATTAACCGCCTTCGTGACCTGTAGCAGCTTAGGCACCCTACCCCTAACCATTCGTGCGGCCGAAAAAGCCGGCATTGGCGAGCGCATTGCCAAACTGACCCTGCCCATTGGCGCCACCGTCAACATGAACGGCACCGCCATTCGCTTGGGCGTGGGCGTGGTGTTTGCCTCTGAGATCATCGGCGTGCATCTAGGCGTGCCCGAATTAATTTCCATCGTGGTGATTGGTACCTTGGCTGCCGTGGGCACGGCGGGCGTACCCGGCGCAGGCTTAATCGGTATGTCGATCGTGTTTGCTCAAGCAGGCCTACCGATTGAAATCGTGGCCTTAACCGCCGGCATCAACGTTTTGGTCGACATGATTTTCACCCTAGGCAACGTCACAGGCGATCTGGTCGCCGCCAAAATGGTGGATCAGTCTGAACGCCGTCATGCCGCCAAGATGGGGCTAAGCGAACCGGCGGCCCCAAACGTCGCCGCCAAAACCGAGTAATCCTCTTTTCACATGTTGTACCTTTAGCCAAGCGTTTTTCAACGCTTGGCTGTTTTTTTGCCTGCCGCAGTACTGCTCGCACGCACCTGTATCCACACCGACAGCCCTGCGGCACTCAGAACCAACAACACGCCCAGCAGCCCCGTCGCACCCAAGCGCTCGCCCAACAGCAGCATGGCCAGCCCCACACCGAATACTGGGTCTAAGGCTAAGAAAATCCCTCCCACGCTGGTGGGCGCGCTCAACAAGCCCTTATTCCAAGCCCAACCGGCCACCAGGCTACAGCCGATGCCCAGATACAACAAGGCGGCGATGCCTGAAGCGCTGGGGCGCAGCTGCCAATCCTGCGTCAACAATAAGGTAAACGGCAAACACAGCACCGCGCCCAAGACGATGGTGGCGGCCGTATAAGCCTGTGGCGACACCGTTTTCAACAGCCGACGCGATAAATGAATCCAGATGGCGGCCACTACCGCCGAAGCCAATACCAGCAAACAGCCCCATACCGATACCGCCGCTCGATTGCCCAAGCCTACCACCAGCACCACGCCCACAAAGGCCAATAGGCTCAGCGCCCAATCGTGGCGCTTGGCCGGCTCATTAAAAAACCAATGGCCCAGCATCACCAGCAGCAGTGGCTCAATGCCCAACATGGTGGCGGCGCTGGCCGCTGAGGTGTATTTGAGCCCAATGAACTGTAATAGAAAGGTGGCTGGAAACGTTAAAAAAGCCAAAAAGGCCACTCGACCCCATAAGGCCTTAGGAATTTGCCAGCAGCTGCGTATAAAAATGGGCAGCATCAGCACGGCCGCGATCACGAGCCGCAGCTGTACCACTAAAATAGGATCGGCCAGTTCGTAAGCGAACTTACCGGCGATAAACGAGGTTCCCCATAAAAACGCCGCCAACAATAAATAGGACACGTTAAACACCTTGGTTTGATTCATCTATGATTAGGAAGTATGCGCCTTCACACAACGAACCGATAGCGCCCAAGACAAGCAGCCATCAAAAAAGCCAAGCAATCGCTTGGCTTTGGTACAGCAGGACTTACACTACATTGAGGTTGGCCATCATGCCGAGGTTTTCGTGCTCCAAAATATGGCAGTGGAACATGCGTAGCCCTCGGTCACGCTGCACCACTTTAAACACAATAGTCTCGTATGGCCGCAGATTCACCGTGTCTTGATAGGCTCGATAAGGCGCGGCTACGGTTTGGTCATTCAGGCGATGGCTGATCACCATAAACTGCGTGCCGTGCAAATGGAAGGGATGGTCCATGTGGGAGTTATTAAACACCGTCCACTCCTCTACCTCACCAACTTTACTGGTCAGGTCTATGCGCGCCATGTCATAGGTTTTGCCGTTGACCTTAAACATATTGGCCAACATCGACTGGCCCATGCCACCACTCCCCATCATATGGTTGCCGCCCATGCCGCCCATTTCTTCGCTGAACTCAACCCGTTTACGCGCCACCACTGGCCCAAAATCGTCGATTTTGCGCAGCCTGCGCGGCAGCGCCGCCACTTTGGCACCCACCGTTACCTGGCCCAAAGTCAGGGTATACGGGGTTTCTTGCACCATCATTTTACTGCGGTCGTAATACAGGCTTTGCAAGGCGTGCGTACCGGGTTGGCGAGTGCGCACCACCACTTCCACTCGATCTGCAGGCGATAAGAACAGCTCACCCACGGGTGCCTGCGGCGCTTCCAGCAGGCCGCCATCAGTACCAAGTAAGATAAACTCGCAGTTGGGGATGTGCAGGCGCAAATAGCGGGCGGCACAGGCGTTCCAAATCCGAATCCGGTGTTCGCCACTGATATTAATGCTTGGCTCGCGCTGGCCATTAATCAACACAAACTGGCCTTCGCGCCCATTCATCCAGTCCATCATGGTGTTTTCAGGGATGCGCCCGTCGGCGTCTAAACGTAGATCGGAAATCAGCCAATGCTGCTCAGGCAAATGCGCCAGCGGATCTTGCTTGGCCTTGACGATGAAGGTGCCCGCTAGGCCATGTGCCACCTGTTCCGATACATGACCGTGCGGATGGGGGTGATACCAATAGGTGCCAGCGCTGCCTTCGGGCACGGTAAACGCATAGGTACGGCTCTGCCCTGGCGCCACTGGGTCTTGCGGATTGCCATCTTGATCAGACGGCACCGGTAGCCCATGCCAATGCACCGTGGTCGGCTGACTGAGCTGATTTTCAAATAAAATCTCCACCCGATCGCCTTCCGTCACCACAATCTGCGGGCCAGGCACGCTGTCGTTATAGGCCCATAGCTCCGTTTCCTTACCACCGGCCAAGGTCACCCGCACCGGCTTGGCGGTTAGCTTGGCTTGAAACAGGCCTAGCTTGCGGCTGCGGTTCGGCAACAGGGCCAAAGCCGCTAAAGGCGCGCCGGCAGCCATGGCACTCACCGGCATGAGGTTCTGTCGACCGTGGCCCATGCCCTGCATGCCGCCCATGTCATGATTCATGCCACCCATACTGCCCATATCATGGTTCATGCCACCCATTGGGCCCATCTGATGGCCCATACCGCTCATGCGCTCAGAGCGCGCCCAGGCAAAAACGCCTGTGGCGGCCACACCAGCGCCTACGCCGTATTTTAAAAAATCGCGTCGTTTCATATTGCTTCCTTTATTGGTTGATCTTGATTTTGGCTTAGCGCACGTCGTAAATGCCCGTAGGCTTACCCTGTTTGTCTAAGGCCACCATTTTCAAGCTGCCCTTCTTCTCAGGCCCCATGCCGGGCGAGTTGAGGGGCATTCCAGGTAAAGCAATGCCTTTAAGGTTTTTTGGTTTTTCTTTTAGAAGTTTGTGAATCGACGCCACGGGCACGTGGCCTTCTACTACGTAACCACCCACCTCAACGGTGTGGCAGCTGGCCGCTTGGTTCGTGCCTAGGCGCTTTTGTACTGTCGACATATTCTCATGATTGACGGCTTTGACCGCAAAGCCATTTTTTTTCAAATAGTCGATGTATTCTTGGCAACAGCCGCAGTAAGGGCTTTTATGGACGGTGGCCGCAATCGGTGCCGCAACGGCAGGTAGGGTAAAGGCGGCCAAAAGCAAGCCCAACGCAGGGGCCAATAAACGAGTGTTCATATTGAATTCCTAATACTGATTGATTAAATAAGTTGTAAATTACGTATTAAAACAAACAGAATCAGGCTTTAGGGGGCGGCGTATCAGGGACGCCAGAGATAGAAGCAAACGGTTCTTCACCAGCCCATGCGGGCAAAACCATTGGTGGTGTGATGGGTAGATCAAGGCTCGCCATCGGCAATACCGGCGCCATGCAGGTACCGGCCATGCTGAGGCAGGCAATGGCACAAGGGTTGCTGCCGTTACTGGTGGTCGCATCGTTGCAACAGTCAGCGAGGGGCGCAGCCATCTCGTGGCAATCTGTCATGGCGGCCATGCTGGCCTCGTAAGCAGGCAAATGAGGGCCGTGCGCCATCGCCCCGGCCATTAGGCTGGGGACAAACATCGTCATCATGAGTAAAGTTAAGCTTAAAAAGCCTAGCTTTTGTAGAAAATGAGACAGGCGCACAATCGCTCTCACAGGGATCATCAGAGCCACATCATAACATAAACACGGCAAACCACACGAGTAAGCTGCCTGTATTAGCTGATGCAGCGCAATGTTTCATGCGTCCATTAGTTCGGCGACAGCCACCGGCGGCGATACAAAAACACCACCATCGCCGACACCATCATCGCCATCGCGCCCAACACCGCAAAATAGCCATAGCGCCAATGCAGCTCAGGCATGTGGTCAAAGTTCATGCCATAAATCCCCGTGATTAGGGTCAGCGGCATAAAGATCAGGGTGATCACGGTGAGTAGCCGCATTTGCTTATTCAGCTGGTTGGACTGATAGGACAGATACACGTCCATCATGCCGACTAATAAGTCGCGGGTGGCGTCTAGCGTTTCGATCAGCTGAACGCTGTGGTCATAGGCATCGCGTAAAAACACTTTCGCCTCTTTACGAAACCAAATATCGTCGCGCACCAAGCGGCTTAAGGCCTCTCGCAGAGGATAAATCGATTTACGTAGACGCACGCCGTCGCGCTTAAGCCGATAAATGGTTTTCAGCACATCGTCACGCGCCTGATTAGCGAAGATACTTTTATCTATGGTTTCAACTTTTGTTGAAAATTCATCGACAACGGTGAAGCAGTCGTCCACCATGCGGTCGATCAAGTAATAGGCCAAAAATTCGGCGTCCTCTTGTCGGAGCAGGCCTTTATTTTGAATCAATCTATTGTGAATTTCGGAGAACAGCCCGAGGGGTCGATTTTGAAACGTCAGCACAAAGCCTTCGCCCACGATTAAATACACTTGATCGCCGACCAGCCGATTGCCCTCATAGGCAAACACCCGCCCAGCAAAAAACAAATAGTCTTCGTATTCTTCAATTTTAGGGCGCTGCTGGCGGGTCAAAATATCCTCCACCACCAGCGGGTGAATCTGAAACGGTGCCAGCATCTGGGCCAACATCGCACCGTCCTTGACGCCGACAAAGTGCAGCCACTGAGTTTGGCCTGTGGTCACCGTGGGCGCCACCGTGCTTAAAAACACCTCGGGCGCATATTCGGTCACGGCCACATCGTTTTGATCGTAGACGGTTCGGCGCACAAACGCTTCTGGCATGGCGCCGGTAGCCTGTCGAACCGGCAAACCGACTTCATGGTGGCCAACGCGCTGCTGCGCCGTCACGCGCGCTTTAGACATAGAGCCATCCTTCCTCGCTAAGATTAGTCGACATAAAGCTCAGAATCGGTTTCAGGCATGCTGCCTAAAGGCTTGATGGCAAAATCGCGGCCAATCTTTTCCCAGTGCCCCTCTTCCAAAGTTAAGGCGCTAACCGTTAATGGGTTTAAAGCCAGCCAGGCATTGGAAATTTGCAGCGTGCACTTTTTCTTATCCAGTTGAAACTTAACCTTGGTGTTGTGAGGAATGCACACGTCTTTGCGCCCGCGACAGAACAAGGCCGCCAAACGCAGCGACAGCACCGCCGCCCAGCAGTATTCATCGCTGCCAATTTGCTCCAACATTTTTTTCATGTCGCCGCGATGGCCTAAGATCAGCACCGCCAGCTTGTTTTGCTCACGCCGCGAGAAACCCGGCATGTCGGCATTTTTAACGATGTAGGCCGAATGCTTATGGTAGGCGGTATGGGCAATGCTCAAACCAATCTCATGCAGCTTGGCGGCCCAATCAATCAAACTCAACCACATGCCCATTTCGTGCATGGGCAGATCTTTGGCCATGCCCTCAAAATACTGCTGAGCGATGTCCGACACCATTTCGCCTTGATGCACATCGGCACGATAGCGGTTTTGAAAACGCGCCACGGTTTCGTCGCGCATGTCGGCGTCGAGCTGACGGCCGATTAAGTCATACAGCACGCCATCGCGCAGCGCCGCATCGGTGACGGCCATTTCTTCAATCGCCAATTCTTCGAAAATCGCCATCATCACGGCTAGGCCGCCGGCAAATACTTCTAGGCGATCAGCTTTCAGGCCCATGATGGCAGCAGACTCCACGCTGCCTGCGCGCACAATCTGGTTCATCAACAGCTTCATCGCCGGCAGCGTAATCATGCCGCGCGGATCGCCTAAGGCTTCAAAGATGGCGCTCAGAGAACGCGCCGTGCCAGACGTGCCTATGGACACGTCCCAGCCGATGTCTTTGAGCATCATGCTGATGCGCTGTACTTCGGTACGCGCCGCCCAAACCGCCTTAGCCACGCCAGCCTCGGTCACTTCACCATCAGGAAAAAACCGCAGGCTGTGTGACACACAGCCTAAGGCCAAGCTTTCAGTCACCTGTGGCACCAGGCCATTACCGATGACAAATTCGGTCGAACCGCCGCCGATGTCTACCACCAGGCGTGTGTCATCAGTGACGGCGGAGGTATGGGCCACGCCCAAATAAATCAACCGTGCCTCTTCTCGCCCGGCAATGATTTCAATTGGAAACCCTAATACCGCTTCGGCCCGCTCTAAAAAGGGGCCGATATTTTTGGCCACCCGAAAAGTATTCGTCGCCACCACCCTAACCTGCGGTGTAGCAAAGCCACGCAGGCGTTCGCCAAACTTAGCCAAGCACGACAATGCGCGCTCCTGCGACTCTTCAGTCAGGTATTTATCCTTACCCAGGCCGGCGCCAAAGCGAACCATTTCTTTAAGTGAGTCAATCACAAACAGCTGCGTGCCCTCTTTACGGCTAATCTGCAATCTAAAGCTGTTTGACCCTAAGTCTACGGTTGCCAATACATCAAAATCAAAGGCCTGTTTCACAAGCAGTCTTTCTCGAGATTCAAAACGTGCCCCAATGTTAGCGTGCGCCACCGAAACTGTCATGCTGATTTTACGCCAGCGCCTTGGGCGCCCTTGCCCTAAAGCGGCTAACGCCCGTCCCAGCAAGGCTGCCGCCACATTTAAGCCATTGGACAAAATGCCGCAACCGAATCATCACAGCCATATTGGCGCTTAGGCTAATTGATTGTAAAATAAAGCCATGAACATCTCTCAAGTGGCTGCGCTCACCCAATTAAGCGCCAAAATGATCCGCCGATACGAAGAACTCGGTTTGCTGCCTGACGTGCCGCGCACCGAGGCCGATTATCGTGTCTATCAAGACCGACACGTGGCAGCCCTAAGCTTTATTAAACGCGCCCGCGACCTCGGCTTTTCACTCAAACAAATCGAAGCTTTAATGTCGCTGTGGCACGATCAGCACCGCGCCAGCGCCGACGTTAAAAAGCTGGCTCAAGAACACATCAGCCTACTTGAAGACAAGGCCAAACAGCTACAGGAAATGGCCAACACCCTAAAGACGTGGACGCAATACTGCAGCGGCAGCGACGATCCTAACTGCCCCATCCTCAACAGCCTGGCTCAGGCCGATGCCGATCACACCCACTAAAGCCCAACCGCGCCCAGCGCGGTTTTTTGATGCCGAATCGGCACACTTTCTGACAACATCCTCCCGCTGATTTCACTTAAAACGCCAACCCAGCTGCAAGCACTATATTTTGCAGCCAATCAATAGGCAAAAACAGCATAATATTGCCAATAAAATTCATTAAAGCCAATTCAAAAACATGATCTGCGGCCAATCTTCATTTATTAGTTAGTTATGGCTAAAAGAATCATCCTCATTTATACTCACTCTCTTTCTTGACTGACTCAATCACGTACGGATTTTTTATGGGTTCCACCACCGCCTCAGTGTTCAGCAATATCCCTTTTTTGATTTTGTGCCTCTACATTGGCGCCCTCTTCATCATCAGCGCCTACGCTAGCCGCTTGGCCAAAGGCAGCGCCTCTGCCTTTCTCTTGGCTGGCCGTAAAATGACCACACCGCTGATCGCGGTTAGCGTGGCCGGCCTAGCCGTCGGCGCCGCCTCCACCGTAGGCGTGGCGGAAAGTGCCTACAATAATGGCCTCTCTGCTGGCTGGTATAACGGTGCATGGGCCGCTGGCGCGCTGGCCATGGGCCTAGTCGCGGCAGAAAAATATCGCCGCCTCAACGTCAGCTCTCTGCCGGAGTTATTTGAGCGTTATTTTGGCAAGACCAGCCGCCTGATCAGCGCTGTGGCGATCTTAATCGTTTTGATGATGATCGCCTCGCTCCAATATTTGGCCGGTGGTGCAATTTTATCTACCCTCTTGCCCGAATTTTTTAGCTTTAAGTCTGGCATGATGGTCAGCGCCGTGGTGTTCATCGGCATCGCCTTGATTGGCGGCCTGTGGTCTAGCGGCCTATCTAATATTCTAAGCGTGGCCTTAATTTATTTTGGCATCATCGCCGCCACTATTTTGGCCGTTACCAATGCCGGCGGCTTCAGCAATATCGCCGCCCAACTGCCGCCAGGCGATCATTGGTTTTCACTTCAAGGCACCTTACCCTTGGCCACCCTCATCGGCTGGTTTGTGGTGATGATGACTCAGGCCATCAGCGGCCAAGGCACGGTACAGATTGCCTGTAGCGCCAAAGACACGGCCACGGCCAAAAAAGGCTATATTTGGGGCGCTGCCTTGATTTTCCCGATCGGGTTTTTCTGCGCCGTATTGGGCATTGTCGCCAAAGTACAATTCCCCGACCTGATGCCGACGCTGGCTTTGCCCCACATCATCATGTCGCTGCCGCCCTTAATCGCTGGCATCGTGCTGTCTGCCCTTTGGGCCGCCGACGTCTCGACCGCCTGCACCATTTTGATGGGCTCCAGCACCTTATTCACCCGCGACATTTACCACAATATGCTGGCACCTCAGGCCAGCGAGCAACGGCTTAACCTCATCAGCCGCTTGTCGGTGGCCATCATTGGCGCCTTTACCCTGTTCTTGGCCTTCCAAGCTTCAGAAATCGTCAAAACCATGATGATTGGCCTCAGCCTCACCACCGCCTTTACTTTGGTGTTTCTGATGCTGATGTTTAAGCCGCAATGGTGCCGTAAAAGCAGCGCCATCTGGACCACGGCCGTGGGCATCATTGGCCTCGCCGCTTGGCAATTCATTCCGGCCGTACCTGAGTTTTTTAAAACCACGCTGCCCTTCATCAACCATCCGATCTATTTAGAGTGGATTTTATGCAGCGTGACGTTCTTCTTGGTCGCTCTTTTGGACAAGCGCCGCATCACCGTACCGCCCTTGCCGCAAGAAGCGTAACGCACAGACGTCAAAAAGCCCCTAGCGAAGCGATTCGCTAGGGGCTTTTTAATGGTGGGTCCGTAAGTGATGAGAACATACAGGCTAATGGTCAATGCTGTAGTCGTTGAGCTGGGGACGGTGGGCAAAGCGTAGCGTGCCCACCGTTTTAAATCAAAAAATCATTAAATCATTTGCCTCATAATAATTCGGCTATTTCTCTTAAAGTGCCATATCTGGTCATCTAAAAATAAACCTTTAGGTCTGGATTTAATGTTTGTTGATTCACTGGTATATATTTCCTCTCGCCACCTTAGCCGCTCAGTGAAGTACCCGTCCCCTTTTAGTCGCCGAGACGGGTTCTATTGGACCAGATGAAGCGGGCAAGACGTTTGTGGTGGCCGACCACGCTTTTATAGGAGGGCGCCGCTTTTGCACGCGCTGGGCCAATAGGTTCCGCCGAGGGAACCCCCTTCATAGAAGGGGGCGAATAAGCAGGGGTGGCCTTTTCTTTGCATACTTTCTTTTGGCCACCCAAAAGAAAGTATGTCGCCTACAGGCGAAAGGCAACCTTTAATCAATAGCGATATGGCCGAAGCATTGAGAAGCGTTTTAACCTCGGGAGGCACGCCTAACTCTGTAAAAAAACCATGGTTTTTGGTATTTACCATTGAGCTAGAGACGGTGGACACGCTACGCTT
Source organism: Neisseriaceae bacterium (assembly GCA_017987415.1). Taxonomy (GTDB): domain Bacteria; phylum Pseudomonadota; class Gammaproteobacteria; order Burkholderiales; family Neisseriaceae; genus JAGNPU01. The sequence goes on along the minus strand of JAGNTR010000014.1, from coordinate 81 downwards.
TGTCCACCCTACCAATGGCTACAAATAGCCATCAAACCACCGTGTACTCACCCCAAGCCCATCAATGGCTAACGCTTTTCG
>JAGNTR010000013.1 GCA_017987415.1 Neisseriaceae bacterium | reverse complement strand
CGAGTTCGATAAAAACCTGCATGACGAATTAGACCTAATGAACGAGGCGGCCAACGCCAGCCTATTGGGGCGCCAGTTTAAAGACAGCGACATGCTGATCGTGCCCGACGTGTATTTTGACTATTGCGCGCGCAATGTGTTGACCATCGAGTGGATGGACGGCACGCCGATTTCTGATGTGGAGACCCTCAGAGCCAAAAACATCGATTTCAAGCAGTTGGCGCGCTTTGGGGTGGAGATCTTCTTTACCCAGGTCTTTAAAAATGGATTTTTTCATGCCGATATGCACCCAGGCAACATCATGGTGGCCGACGATGGCCGTTACATTGCCATCGATTTTGGCATTGTCGGCACCTTGACCGAATACGACAAGCGCTATTTGGCGATTAACTTTTTGGCCTTCTTTAACCGCGATTATCATCGCGTGGCCACGGCCCACATTGAGTCGGGCTGGGTACCTAAAGACACGCGCCCAGAAGAATTGGCCGCAGCGGTGCGCACCGTGTGTGAGCCGATTTTTAACAAGCCTTTGGCACAAATATCGTTTGGCTTGGTGTTGATGCGCTTATTTGAAACCAGCCGCCGTTTCGACGTTGAGATTCAACCGCAGCTGGTGTTGCTGCAAAAAACCTTGTTGAACATTGAGGGGCTAGGGCGCGAGCTAGATCCTGAGCTGGATTTATGGGCTACGGCTAAGCCGTTCCTAACCCGTTGGATGTCGGGGCAGGTAGGGCCTAAAGCACTGTGGCGAACGCTCAAGCATGAGGCGCCAGAATGGGCGACGATTTTGCCCACGTTGCCGCGGCGAATCTCGGAATTGGTCAATGATGACAAGCAAGCACTGCTGATTAACGGCTATATTGAGCTGATGCGCACCCAAAAGAAACAAAATTTTTATTTGGGTGTGATTAGCTGTTTGTTGCTGGCTTTATTGCTTTGGCAATTATTTCGCTAGCATGAAGCGCTAAAAGGAAAGGCATGGCCGTTTAGGTCGTGCCTTTTTTTATGTTTTGACGATGTGGTTAATATGTTGTTTTTTGAACATAAATTTTGGCTTAAAATTATTTTTTATAGAGTTTGTGCTCTGAAGTGCTAAGATAAGATTTTGATGAATGGATTTTGCCATGCGCATCAAAACGCCAAAACCCCAGTCTGAATTGGCTAGGGAATACAGCGTGTTGCAGCGCAATATGTCGCCAAAGTGACGACAAATGAAGGCAAATACTTACCCATAATCAAAAAAACGGTTAGAATGAGCGTAAGAATGCGTTTGTTTTCGAATTCGAAAAAATAATTTTCATAGACGTTCATATTAAAACATGAGTGTTTGTTTTGGCCCCCTAAAGCGTACAGGTTAATCATAATAATTCAGGAGATAGCCTGTTTTATGGGGTACATCAGCATGATAAGGACAAAGTTATGGCAACGAACATCACCAACGACATCGATCCGATTGAAACTCAAGAATGGTTAGATTCAATTGCTTCAGTTTTAGAGGCCGAAGGCCCAGAGCGGGCACACTACCTGTTGGAGAACCTGGTTAAGTACACCCGTCGCCGAGGCGTCCACCTGCCTTTTGATGCGACCACCGCTTACTTGAACACCATTCCGGTGGGCAAAGAGCAAAAATCACCGGGAGACCATGAATTAGAGCACCGCTTGCGCTCTTTCATTCGTTGGAATGCCATTGCTATGGTTTTACGTGCTGGTGAAAAAGACTTAGAGCTAGGTGGCCATATTGCCTCCTTCCAGTCTGCCGCCACCCTATACGACGTAGGCTTTAACCACTTCTGGCGCGCGAAGAGCGATGACCATGAAGGCGATCTAGTATTCATCCAAGGCCATTCTTCGCCTGGTATTTACGCCCGTGCGTTCTTAGAAGGCCGCCTAGAAGAGAAGCAGTTGGACAACTTCCGTCAAGAAGTTGACGGCGAAGGCATTCCTTCTTATCCACACCCATGGTTGATGCCGGACTTCTGGCAGTTCCCAACCGTGTCTATGGGCTTGGGCCCATTGATGGCGATCTATCAAGCCCGCTTCTTGAAATACTTAGAGTCTCGTGGCCTAGCCAAGACCAAAGGCCGTAAGGTTTGGGTATTCTGTGGCGATGGCGAAATGGATGAGCCTGAAAGTAAAGGCGCGATTTCATTGGCTTCTCGCGAAGGCCTAGACAACTTGATTTTTGTGGTTAACTGTAACCTACAGCGCCTTGACGGCCCTGTACGCGGTAACGGCAAAATCATTCAAGAGCTAGAAGGCAACTTCCGCGGCGCCGGCTGGAACGTATTAAAAGTGATCTGGGGCAGCCGTTGGGATGCGTTGTTGGCGCAAGACCACGATAATCTATTGAAACAGCGCATGGAAGAGTGCGTTGACGGTGACTACCAAACCTTTAAATCTCGCGACGGTGCTTATGTACGCGAAGAGTTCTTTGGTAAATACCCTGAATTAAAAGCCATGGTGGCAAACATGTCAGACGAAGAAGTTTGGCACTTGAACCGCGGTGGTCATGACCCACATAAAGTGTACGCGGCCTACCATGAAGCCACCCGTAACGCCAACGGTCGTCCGACCGTGATTTTGGCCAAAACCATTAAAGGTTACGGCATGGGCGCTTCTGGTGAAGCACAAAATACCGCTCACCAAGCCAAGAAAATGGACATTGAATCGCTGCGTCGCTTCCGTGACCGCTTCAATATCCCGGTTACCGACGAACAGTTGGAAACCAACCCTCCTTACTACCGTCCAGACGAAGACAGCCCAGAAATGAAGTATTTGCGCGAACGCCGCGCTGCTTTAGGTGGCTATTTACCTCGTCGCGTGCCGAGCACGGAAGCCCTGCCGATTCCTGCGCTGTCAGCCTTTGACGCCCAGCTTAAATCCAGCGGTGAGCGTGAGTTTTCGACCACGATGGCCTTTGTTCGTATTTTGAACACCTTGCTGAAAGACAAACAGGTTGGCAAGCGCATCGTGCCCATCGTACCGGACGAAAGCCGTACCTTTGGTATGGAAGGCATGTTCCGTCAGTACGGCATTTGGAACACCAAAGGCCAAAACTACGTGCCACAAGACCACGATCAACTGATGTTCTATAAAGAATCTAAAGACGGTCAAGTGTTCCAAGAGGGCATTAACGAGCCAGGCGCCATGAGTTCATGGATTGCTGCGGCCACCAGCTATGCCAACAACGACACCCCGATGATTCCGTTCTACATCTACTACTCAATGTTTGGCTTCCAACGCGTGGGCGACTTAGCCTGGGCAGCGGGCGACATGCGTGCCCGTGGCTTCTTGCTCGGCGGCACCGCTGGTCGGACCACCTTGAACGGTGAAGGCTTACAGCACGAAGATGGCCACAGCTTGATTCAAGCGGCGCTGATTCCGAACTGCGTGAGCTACGACCCAACGTTTGCCTATGAGTTAGCCGTGATCATTCAAGATGGCTTGCGTCGTATGTACGTAGAACAAGAAGACGTGTTCTACTACTTGACCTTGATGAATGAAAACTACGCTCACCCAGCCATGCCTGAAAAAGAAGGCATTAAAGAAGAAATCATTAAGGGTATGTACTGCTTGAAAGAAGGCGAACAAGGCAAGCTGAAAGTACAATTAATGGGTTCTGGCGTGATCTTGAATGAAGCGATTGCCGCTGCCGACCTATTGAAGGCCGATTTCGGTGTGGATGCCGACATTTGGAGCGTGACTTCATTTAATGAGTTGCAACGTGAAGCCATGGCCATTGAGCGCCACAACCGCTTACACCCATTAGACGAAGAAAAAGTACCGTTTGTGGTACAGCAGCTTGAAGGCCGTGAAGGTCCTGTTGTGGCGACCACGGACTACATCCGCGCCCAAGCCGAAAGCATCCGTGCCTACTTAAAACACGACTATGTGGTGTTGGGTACCGATGGCTTTGGCCGCAGTGATTCACGCGCCAACTTGCGTGAATTCTTTGAGGTGAACCGCTACCACGTTGTGATTGCCGCCTTACATGCTTTAGCAAAACAAGGCAAAGTTGATAAGAAAGTGGTGGCTGAGGCCATTGCGAAATACGAAATCAACGCAGACAAAACTGCTAGCTGGTTGTGCTAAGCCCTATTCAATAGGGTGTGCCCTGAGCCATTAAACACGGTGCAGGGCACGTAAAAGCATAGCGTTAAAGTATGTCAACTGAGGCTGAGTAACAGCCTGTAAAAGGAAAGACAATGAGCCAAACAATTGAATTAGTGGTCCCAGACATTGGCGGTGCAGAAAATGTAGACGTGATTGATGTGGCGGTGAGCGTGGGTGATACCGTTGCCGTAGATGACACCTTAGTGACGTTGGAAACCGACAAAGCCACCATGGACGTGCCAGCCGAACAGGCCGGCGTGGTGAAAGAAATCAAAATCGCCGTAGGCGGTAAAGTGAGCCAAGGCGACGTGCTGGTGGTGGTTGAGGCCGCTGGCGCTCAAGCGGCTGCTGAGTCCGCACCGGCAGCCGAAACTGCTGAACCCGCTGCAGCGCCTGCTGCCGCAACCGCAGCAACCGAGGTCGTGAACGAAGTCGTGCCAGACATCGGCGGCTCTGAAAACGTAGACGTGATTGATGTGGCGGTTAAAGTGGGCGACACCATTGCCGTGGACGACACTTTGATTACCCTAGAAACCGACAAAGCCACCATGGACGTACCCAGCACTAAGGCGGGCGTGGTGAAAAGCGTGAAGGTCAGCGTGGGTGATAAAGTCAGCCAAGGCAGCGTGATCCTTACCGTTGAAAGCAGCGGCTCAGCCCCAGCGGCCGCGCCGGCAAAGGCCGTGGACACCAGTACTGCTGAAACCCGAGCCAAGTCTGATGAAAACAGCGTGAAGGCGAAGCCTGCTGCAGCAGTGGACGCGCCGCGCCCAATCGAAAGCTATGGCCACAGCCCTATTAACGAAGAAGCGTTTGCTAAAGCCCACGCCGGCCCATCGGTGCGTAAACTAGCGCGTGAACTGGGTGTTGATCTAGGCCGAGTGCAGGGCACTGGCCATAAAAAGCGCGTGATCGCCGAAGACGTTAAAGGTTTTGTGAAAGGCGTGATGCAGGCCACCGACTCTGGCAGCAAAGCCAGCAGCGTCGGCAGCCTAGGCGGCGGTCTTGATCTATTGCCATGGCCAAAAGTTGACTTCAGCAAGTTCGGTGAAGTCGAAGTACAGCCATTGAGCAAAATTCAGCGCATTTCAGGTCAGAACCTGTCTCGTAACTGGGCCATGATCCCTCATGTGACCTTTAACGACGAAGCGGACATGACCGAGCTAGAAGCCTTCCGTCAGCAAATGAATCAAGAGTGGGCGCGCGAAGGCACCAAGATGTCGCCTTTGGCCTTCATCATTAAAGCGTCGGTTGAAGCTTTAAAAGCCTTCCCAGAGTTTAATTCTTCTCTAGACGGCGACGATTTGATCTTGAAGAAATACTTCAATATCGGCTTTGCGGCCGACACGCCTAACGGTTTGGTTGTGCCCGTGATCAAAAACGTGGACAAAAAAGGCCTGAAAGAAATTTCGCAAGAGTTAACCGAGCTGTCGTTGAAAGCCCGCGAAGGCAAATTAGGCATCACCGACATGCAAGGCGCTGGCTTTACCATTTCTAGCTTGGGCGGCATTGGCGGCACCAGCTTTACACCTATCATTAATGCGCCAGAAGTGGCCATTTTGGGCGTGTGTAAGTCGCAAATGAAACCCGTATGGAATGGCAAAGAATTTGAGCCACGCTTGATGTGCCCACTGTCGTTGTCGTTTGATCACCGCGTGATCGATGGCGCAGCAGCAGCGCGCTTTACCGTGTACTTGGCCAAACTATTAGGTGACATTCGTCGCTTGGTTCTGTAATGCCGCTTAACGACTCAGCCCGTGATGGTGCTGGGTCGTTTGCCTTTTGTGGTAAGTAAAGGAAAACTTATGAGCGTAATTGAATTAAAAGTCCCTGATATTGGCGGCAGTGCCAACGTGGACGTGATTGACGTGATGATTCAGGTTGGCGACACCGTTGCCCTAGAAGATGGCTTGATCACCTTAGAAACCGATAAAGCCACCATGGACGTGCCTGCTGATCAGGCTGGCGTGGTGACGGCGGTGAAGATTAAAGTCGGCGACAAGGTCAGCGAAGGCGATGTGATCGCCCTGATCGAAGCCGCTGGTGCGGCTCAGGCCGAAACCAAAACGGTCGAAGCGCCTGCGGCGGCTGCACCTGCTGCAGCTAAGGCCGCGCCTGCCGCTGCTGAATTTGCCGGTAGTGCTGATGCTGATTACGATTTAGTGGTGTTGGGCGCAGGCCCTGGTGGTTACTCTGCCGCCTTTAGAGCCGCCGACTTAGGCTTGAAAGTGGCCTTGGTTGAGCGTTACGCCACTTTAGGCGGCGTGTGTTTGAACGTGGGGTGTATTCCCTCTAAAGCCTTGCTGCACAATGCTGCGGTGATTGATGAAGTCAAACATTTGGCCAAAAACGGGATTAAATATCCTGAGCCAGAAATTGATTTAGACGCATTACGCGCGTACAAAAGCAGCGTAACCGGTAAATTGACCACTGGTTTGGCCGGCATGGCCAAGGCCCGTAAAGTCGACGTGATTCGTGGCTTGGCACAGTTTGCAGGCGCACATCATTTAGAAGTGGCCTTGACCAGCGGTGAGGGCCAAGCGCAAACGGGTGAAAAACAGGTAGTGGGCTTTAAACAAGCCATCATTGCGGCCGGTAGCCGCGTGGTGAACCTGCCGTTTATCCCGCAAGACCCACGCATTGTGGATTCAACCGGTGCTCTTGAGTTGGCCAGCATTCCTGAAAAAATGCTGATCATTGGTGGCGGCATCATCGGCCTAGAAATGGGCACCGTATACTCGACCCTAGGCGCACGCCTAGACGTGGTGGAAATGCAAGACGGCTTGATGCAAGGCGCCGACCGCGACTTGGTTAAAGTGTGGCAAAAAATGAATGCGCCTCGCTTTGACAACATCATGCTGAACACCAAGACCACGGCAGTAGAGGCCAAAGAAGACGGCATTTATGTCACCTTCGAAGGCGCTAAAGCACCAGCTGAACCACAGCGCTATGATTTGGTTCTAGTGGCCGCCGGCCGTGCGCCTAATGGCTTACTCATCGGTGCCGATAAGGCGGGCGTGGCCGTGACTGATCGTGGCTTCATCGAGGTCGACAAGCAAATGCGCACCAATGTGCCGCACATCTTTGCCATTGGCGACATTGTAGGCCAGCCTATGTTGGCGCATAAGGCCGTACATGAAGGTCATGTAGCCGCTGAGAACGCTGCTGGCCATAAAGCCTATTTCGACGCCCGCGTGATTCCTGGCGTGGCCTACACCGACCCTGAAGTGGCATGGGTGGGCATGACTGAAGATTTGGCCAAGGAAAAAGGCATCGCCATCACCAAAGCCGTCTTCCCTTGGGCTGCTTCTGGTCGCGCCATTGCCAACGGCCGTGACGAAGGCATGACGAAGCTGATTTTTGACGCTGAAAGTGGCCTCATCATCGGGGGCAGCATCGTGGGCACCAACGCCGGCGACATGATTGGCGAGCTGTGCTTGGCGATTGAAATGGGCTGTGATGCAGAAGACATTGGTAAAACCATTCACCCCCACCCAACCTTGGGTGAGAGCATCGGCATGGCGGCCGAAGTAGCCTTAGGCGTGTGCACCGACTTACCGCCGATGCGTAAGCGCTAGTTTTAGTCCCTAATTGTGAGATCACCCCATCCTGTTTTAAAACAGGGTGGGGTTTTTTATGGGCATAAGTAATGGGGTGGCTTAGGCGTATAGCCGGCTACTTTGGTCTGCGTTGTGCAAAATAAGGTAAAGATTGCGGGATGTTGTCACGATTTTGCCTAGAATCTAGGATAAGCTGAGCATGAATTCAGGTCTTTTGTTTCATTCAAGTGGTTGTTTATATTGAAATCATTTTTTTGCAGAAGATTTAACGAATAAAGACTTGGCCCCCGTGGCTTATTTAACAAACAACGAAAAGACCGAATAATGAATCTTAAAAAGAAAACGGTCCTGCCCACTGCTGGTGGGCTGAGAGGGTCGACTCAGGGGCGGCGGCAGGCAGCCAAAATCAATCAGGTTGCTGCGGCTGAAGCACAGTTTCAGCAGGCCATTCGGGAGGGGCAAAGAGGGTGTGTTAAAACCAAGCTGGCGCTTTTACAGCAACTGTTACAGCGATTTCAAGACAGCGATGATGTCGCGGTACAGTATTTTGTGGCCTACGCCATGCTGCATCAGGGCATGACGCTGGGCGATATGGGGCAGACGGCGGCCGAGCTTTGTCTGTACGACGATCTTGTCCAGCATCTAGCCCGCTTTGAGCCTCAGCCCGTACTGCAATCGTTGGGCATGCAGGCTTTGATGAATAAGGCAGCAACGCTGGCTGAGCTGACTCAGGCTGGGGCGGCCTTAAGGCTCTACGATGAGATTATTCAGCAATTCTATGCGGTAGAAGCGCACGATATGGTGATTCAGCTGGCCCACGTGATGGTGAATAAAATCACTCTGCTGGGGGACTTAGGCCAGTGGACGGCGCAGCTCTTGGCCTACGATCAAATGATTCAGCGTTTTTTGCACACCGATCACGCGCCTCTACAGCAATACGTTGCCAAACTGATGCTGAATAAAGGACTGGCTTTGGCCGCTTTGGGCCAGCACGAAGCCGAGTTGGCCAGCTATCAGGCGTTGATCGATTGGCTCACGCCGTTGCCGAACGAGGAAATGCGTGTGTATTTGGTCAAGGCCTTGATGAATCAGGGCGCTACCTATGGCGTGCTACAGCAGCCGCAGGCGCAGATGGCCATTTACCATAGCTTGATCCAGCGTTTTCAGGGGCAAGAAGAGGGAGAGGTCGCCGTCTGTGTGGCCCAAACGTGGCTGAATCTAGCGTTGACTTATACAGGCTTACAGCAGCCTAAAGAGGCGTTGCGGACCTATGATCAGATGATTGCACGCTTTGACGACAGCCTTGGTGTAGAGCTACAGGGCTATTTGGCTCAGGCCATGCTGAACCGGCTGTTGCTGCGGCATGATGTTCATCAGGATAAAGTCGATGGCTTTTGTGCCTTCATTGAACGTTTTGGTGACGAATCGCATGAACGAGTGATGGCCTGTGTGGCCTGCGCAATGCTGAATAAAGGCATTGTGTTGGGCCAGCTTGGGCGGATTGAGGCAGCCAGTGCCACATACGATCGGCTCATTGCGCTGTATCAGCATAGCCTGGTGCCCGATGTGCAAAGCTGTCTTACCCAGGCGATGATGTTTAAAGAACGCCGCTATGGGGCGAGCGTGAAGCAGTAAACGCTGTTGAAAAAGAGCCGTATGCTGGAACATACTGCACGAAATCAATGCTCATCAGTCACGATAAAAAAGGCCGTCCTGCTTGTACATAAGCAGGACGGCCTTTTTGTGGGTGTTTATTCGATGTTTTGAACCTGCTCGCGCATTTGTTCAATCAACACCTTAAGTTCAACCGAAGCTTGGGTACATTCGGTGGCAATCGCCTTACTGCCTAGGGTATTGGCTTCGCGATTCAATTCTTGCATCAGAAAATCGAGGCGTTTGCCGACCGAGCCTTTACCCGAAACCGTGCGGCGCACTTCTTTAATGTGGCTTTTTAAGCGCGACAGCTCTTCGTCAACGTCGGCTTTTTGCATGAAAATGGCGAACTCTTGTTTGAGTCTGTCGTCCTCAATATTGGCCACGGCTTCGCGTAGGCGCTCTTCTGCTTTTTGGATGTGCTGGGCCACCAGGCTGGGGAATAGGCCTTCGATATTGCTCATCACCGCTTCCATTTGCTCTAGGCGGCTCAGAATGTGCTGTTGCAGGCCTTCTCCCTCGCGTGCGCGGCTTTGGGCGAAGTCGGTGAGGGCTTGGCTAAGCAAGCCCAATACGGCCTGATTAATGGCCTCTTGGTCGATGCTGCTTTCGCTCAGTACACCTGGGAAGCGCAAAATATCGGACACGCTTAAGGCCTGTAGCTGAGGGTGTTCGGCTAAAAGGGTTTGATTCAGCTGGCTGAGGTTGTTGATTAATTCATGGTTGTAGCGCAGTTCGGTTTGCTGGTCGTGTAATACATTGATGTGGATGCGGCATTCGATTTTACCGCGAAAGGCGTGCTGGCTGATGGCCTCGCGCATGGTGCCTTCAAGCACACGGACTTCTTCAGGCGCTTTGAATTGAATGTCGAGGTAGCGGTGGTTGACGGCGCGTAGTTCGAGATTGATGCGGGTTTGGGCAAATTCACCGCTGGCGCTGGCAAAGCCTGTCATGCTATGGATCATGGGGAAACCTTTGTACGATTGAAAGGGCGCTTAAACGCTTCATGCTTTAAACGCAGGCCTTCAATATACAATAAAGGGCTCTGCCTAGGCCAGCGTCGTTGGCTCTTTGCGGTGGGGTGCGGGCATTTATCTTTGAGCTTTATGTCAATCAACGGTATCATTTTGACTTTAAAGTGGCGCTGAGCCACTGAATGCTTATTTAAGGAATGTACATGACGCCCTACCAACGCAGCAATCGCCAGCCTGATGAATTACGTGCTTTGACCCTGACCCCGCATTTTTTACCGCAGGCCGAAGGCTCGGTGCTGATTGAGTGTGGCCAAACCAAGGTGATTTGTACGGCGTCGGTGGAAGAAAGCGTGCCGCCTTTTTTACGGGGCCAAGGTAAGGGTTGGGTGACGGCCGAATACGGCATGTTGCCGCGTTCTACCAATAGCCGTATGCGGCGTGAAGCCGCAGCGGGCAAGCAAAGTGGCCGCACTCAAGAGATCCAACGCCTGATCGGCCGCTCTTTGCGCGCGGTGGTGGACATGGACAAGCTGGGCGAGCGCCAAATTTTGATCGATTGTGATGTGATTCAGGCCGATGGGGGAACCCGTACCGCCAGCATCACCGGCGCCTTTGTGGCCTTGCAATTGGCAGTAAACCAGCTTTTGGCTAAAGGCTTATTGACTGAAAACCCGATTAAAGAGGCGGTGGCGGCGATTTCGGTGGGCGTGTTTCAGGGTCAGGCGCTGTTGGATTTAGACTATGTTGAAGATTCTGGCTGCGACACCGACATGAACATCGTCATGACGGCCTCTGGGCGTATGGTTGAAGTTCAAGGTACGGCAGAGGGCGAAGCGTTTAGCCGCGCTGAGCTGAATCAGCTGTTGGATTTAGGCGAAGCGGGCATTCGCAGTCTATTGGTTCTACAGCAGCAGGCTCTTGCCGCCGCTTAAGGTATTCAGCAGCCCTCGTGGCTGCTTTTTTATTGCGTTTAAGCCAGCGTCTGGATCACTTTGCCGCCGAATGTTGCGTAATGAGCGTGATTTTTTGGCGTAATCGTCATATATGCTGACAAAGCGGCGGTTCTTAAGGCTTGCTTCTTGTCAGTGTGCTTAAAAAGTGGTACTAATTCTAGCTCAACATTTTTGTTAACAAACATTCTGCAAAGAAGAAAAGAAAATGGCACTAATTGTCCAAAAGTATGGTGGTACTTCTGTAGGTTCTACTGATCGTATTAAAAATGTGGCCAGACGTGTCGCAAAATTTAAAGCCGAAGGTCACGATGTGGTGGTGGTGCTGTCTGCCATGAGTGGTGAAACCAACCGTTTGATCGCATTGGCCAACGAAATTCAGCCTTATCCAGACCCGCGTGAATTAGACGTAGTGGTGGCAACCGGTGAGCAAGTGACCATTGGTCTATTGTGTATGGCTTTACAAAGCATCGGCGTCGACGCTAAAAGCTACTGTGGTTGGCAGGTGGCGATGCACACCGATTCAGCCCACGGTAAAGCCCGAATTGAGAGCATTGACGACGAAAAAATTCGCGCTGATTTAAATGCGGGTCGCGTGGTGGTAGTGGCTGGCTTCCAAGGGGTCGACAGCCAAGGTGAGATCACGACCTTAGGGCGCGGTGGTTCAGATACGTCAGCGGTGGCGATTGCGGCCGCGTTGAAGGCGGACGAGTGCCAAATTTATACCGACGTGGATGGGGTGTACACCACCGATCCACGCGTGGTGCCAGAAGCGCGCCGCTTAAAAACGATTACGTTTGAAGAAATGTTGGAATTGGCCAGCTTAGGCTCTAAGGTTTTGCAAATTCGCGCGGTCGAGTTTGCGGGTAAATATAAAGTTAGATTGCGTGTGCTCAGCAGCCTTCAAGATGAAGGTGAAGGCACGTTGATCACATTTGAGGAAGATGGCGACATGGAAAAAGCAGTAGTGGCAGGCATTGCGTTTGATAAAAACGAGGCAAGAATTAACGTGAAGGGCGTGCCAGATAAGCCAGGCATCGCGTTTCAAATTTTAGGCGCCGTGTCGGACGCCAATATTGAAGTGGACATGATCATCCAAAACGTGGGTGAGCATGGCACCACCGACTTCTCCTTTACCGTGCCTAAAGGCGAATACAACCGTGCGATGCGCATCTTGAGCGAAGTGCAAAAGAACATCGGCGCGGCCAAAGTCGACGGTGACGACACCGTGGCCAAAATTTCCATCGTCGGCGTGGGCATGCGTTCACACTGCGGCGTGGCCTCGACCATGTTCCGCACCTTAGCGGAAGAAGGCATCAACATTCAAATGATCAGTACGTCTGAAATTAAGGTTTCTGTTTTGATCGACGAAAAATACTTAGAGTTGGCAACGCGGGTGCTGCATAAAGCCTTTGGCTTAGAAAACGCCCCTTCTTAAGCCGATCATACTTAAGCCAAAATCAATAAACACGGATCTGAGCACCCTTGCAAAAGGGTGCTTTTTTTTGTGTCAAAGAATCTGGCCTTCTAAGATTTTTGGGCTCAGAAGCTTTTATTTTTAATGATTCTTACTATTAAATTAATATTTACGCTATTTTGTATTTTAATACCTTAATCTTTTATTTTGTCGCCATAATGAGACTAAACTAGCTTATTTGAATAATATATGTGGCGTTTTTTATAATAATAAGTATTATTCTCATTCTTGTTTCATTTTTGAATCATTTAACTATAGGGACGTCATGGAGATGAAAAATATACGCATTGGGGCGTTAACGGTTTTGGCTGCGAGCCTATTGCCGATGGCTGCTTGGGCACAAACGGACGGTGAAGCAAAGATTGGCGACGTGGTGGTGACGGCGACAGGCTTTGAGCAAAAAGTAAAAAATGCACCCGCCAGCATTACGGTGGTGACGGAAGAAGAATTAAAACAAAAAAACGCCACCAGCTTGGCGGAAGTGTTAAAAGACATCCCAGGGGTGGATGTGCGCAACGGGACGGATAAAACCGGCAACCTCAGCGTGGAAATTCGAGGCATGCCATCAGAATATACTTTGATCATGATCGACGGACGGCGTCAAAACACGTCTGGAGAGGTTACGCCAAATGGCTTTAGCGGCACCAGTTTTGGTTTTATGCCACCAATGTCGGCCATTAAACGCATTGAGGTGATTCGTGGGCCCATGTCGACGCTATACGGCTCTGACGCCATGGGCGGTGTCATCAACATTATCACTAAGCCCGTGTCCACGCGCGAGTGGGGCGGTAATGTAACGGTACAGACCGAGCTGCAGCAAGACAGTAAGGCGGCGAACACCCAATCGATTAATATTCAAACCAGCGGCCCCTTGGTACAGGACAAATTGGGCTTAGAGCTGCGCGGCCGTTTCTTTAATCGGGAGTCCTCTGAGCGCCTCAATCCAAATGCTTCTGGCCGTGATCCGCGTCCAGGACGGGGTGAAAACTATGATTTTGGCGCCAAACTGTCGTGGAACGTGAATGACACCCACACCGTTTGGGCCGACGTTGGTACCGCCAAACAGTGGTACGACAACCGCGACAGCCGTTTGGGGAATCTAGACACCTATAAAGATGACGGCAGTCCAAATAATATTTCTGGTTATGAAGATCGCCTAGAGTTTTTACGCGAACAGTACGCCATTGGCCATAAGGCTGAGTTTGAGATTGGGGATTGGGAAAGCTATGTCAGCCAAGTGCGTACCGAAACCAAAGGCCGTACGCTCCCTGGCGGCAATAATCCGCAGTGGGGCTATGTCTATAAGGGCGGTGAGTCACGCTTACTGAAAAATACCGACACCCTGTTTCAAACCAAGTTCCGAACCCAACTCGGCGCGCATAATCTCGCCGCAGGTCTTGAGTATCAAGACAATAAAACCGAAGATGCGGCAGCCGGCCGTGGCAATACCTTTAAGCAGGATTCATGGGCCGTATTTGCCGAAGACAGCTGGCAATTCTTGCCGAAGCTTAACCTGACCTTGGGCGGGCGTTATGAAGACCATAAGGCCTTTGGTGGGGAGTTCACGCCGCGTGCTTATTTGACCTGGAACGCGACCGAACAATGGACGTTTAAAGGGGGCGTGAGCACGGGCTATAAGGTGCCAACTTTGAATGATTTACACGATGGCATTAATGGCTTTACCTCTCAAGGTAAAAAAATCACCTTGGGTAGCCCAGACTTAAAGCCTGAAAAAACCACCAATTACGAGTTAAGCGCTAACTTTACAGAAGGCAGCTTTGACACCACGGCGACGATATTCTTGAATAAGTTTAAGGATAAAATCGGCAGCGGCAACAGCATCGCTAACTGTGATTACGCTAACAATCCCAATTTGCCAGGCTGTATGAGCATCGGCGGTTTCCCTGATCAAGAAGACATTGGGACCTTAGTGAATATTGATGAGGCCGAGACCAAGGGCCTGGAGTTGGCGAGTAAGTTCAACATTACGCCCGACTGGTCCATCAAAGGGACTTATACGTGGTTAAAAACCGAAACCAAATCTGGCGCCAATGAAGGCAATTATTTAGTGAGCAACCCGCGCCATGCTTTGAACTTGTCGACCAATTACCACTTCAATGACCGCTTGAGCGGTTGGCTAGAGGCGGAGTATAAGTCATCGCGCGAACGATATCAGGGTGCAGTAAAGGGTAATGACGCCATTATTAAAGATTTAACCGGCAATAAGTTTAAAGGCTACACCATTGTGAACTTGGGCGTGAATTACCAGATGAATAAGCAGCTGCGTCTCACCGCCGGTGTGCACAATCTATTGGATAAGAAGTTTGATAAGAGTCGCACCTTTATCAACAGTAAGGGGGAAGAAGAAGTCTTGTATGAATATTCTATGGCCAGCCGCAGCAACAGCGGAACCTACATCGACCGTCGTAAGCTGTGGGTGTCGTTGGGCTATGATTTTTAAGCCGGTGGTTTAAGCATTGTTCAAGCCAAAACGCCATCGGTCAGTTGACCAATGGCGTTTTTTTAGGCGTGCTAAATGAGGCTACTGGCTGGGCGCCTGGCTCAGGCCTAGCCGTTGTGTCAGGCTGGTGCCGCCTTGATCGCAAGCCCAGCCAAGGAAGGTGCCGGCAATTAAAGATGCGATCAGTAAGGGCCACTGGCCGTCAATGGCGAAATAGCTGTAGCAGCCGACAAAAATCCCCGGGACAAAAGCCACAAAATCCAGTGCGCCGCACAGCACGATCAGGCCGACGATGATGCCTACGGCAATGCCGGTGGCCATATTAGGTGACAGGAACGAGAGGATGTTGTCGCCGCTCCAGATCATGGCAAAGGCAGTAAATGACCCCAGTAACGTGGTGTACAGCGTCATTTTAATGCCTTCTAGCTGGTGTTTGCCGCTGGCGAAGTAGGCGGTGCAGCCGGCGAAGCCGGCCCAAATCGACAGATTTAGGCGTGGCGCCACGCCTGCCCAGAGTCCACATAAAAAACCGGTCACGAGTGCCGAAATCATGAGGGGCCAATTGATTTTCATGGTACATCCTTTGCTAAAGTAAACAATAAGAGGGTGTCGAGTACGCCGTAGGCGATGTCGGTGCCTGAGGTGGATCCTGTCTGTAACAGCTGGCTTAAGTGCTGAACCGCTGCCGGCGTTTGCCCTTGAGCGAGGCTGTGAATGAGATCGATCAGGCTGGATTTAAAATAGTATTGGCTAGCGCAGCTTAAGGCCTGCACGCTGATGGCGTTGGTTTGTCGTTCGGCGTGGCGGCTGATGCTGGCGCTTAAGGCTGCGGCCGCTGGCGCAGCGCTCTGGTTAAGGCGTAGGGCGGCTAAAACGCCAACTAAATAGTCATCACCCGAAGGGGTGAGGCCCACGCCGAGGCCGAGTAAGCCCAAGACAGCGGCATCGATCGGCGCCGCTTGCGCCGTTCGTAATGTCTGCTGTAGGGCTTGGGCCTGCTGGTGTAGGCAGCGGCTAAGGCCGAGCTCAAAGGCTGAGGCGCCGACGCTGGGCACGAAGCTGCCGGGGCTAGCCTGTTGCTTGAGCGTGGCGCGAAGCGTCGCCAGCGCTGAGGACAGCGCTGCGACATCGAGCGCATCGGTCGCCACGGCTAAAGAATGGGATTGTGGTTTCGCCGTTAGGGAAAAAGCATCGTGATGGGGTAGGTACAGTGCGTGCTCATCATGGTGAACGGCTTGGCCGATCTGGGTGCTGAGGCTGCTGAAGTTGACGTTCTGCGTCATTAGGCTTAAGGGGAGGCTGTCGGTTTTTTGATTGCTGAGGGTCAGCAAGGGTAGGTTAGGTGCCGCCAAGTTGACGGTATTGTCGAAGGCGCTGTGAATGTGCCAGCGCGCACTTTGGCGTAAGGTCGATAGGAATCGATCATCTAGGCTCAATGGCTGAATCAGCCGTGTGGCAGAGTTAAGCAGCATGATCGATTCCTTGTCTGACGGTTAGTTAAAGTCGTTGGCCAGCGCGATTAAGGCCTGTTCGAAAACTTCAAACGGAGGGTTGGTTAGGCCGGTGCCAATCATGCCCACGCCGGCGTCTTTGTGGGCGATGGCGGTGTTGATGATGGGCAAAATACCGGTGTCTAAAACCTTACGGGCATCAATACCAGAAGCAATACCGCGGAAATTCAACAACGGAATGGTGATGTTGGGGTTGGTGGCGGTGGTGATGTCCATCATGGTTTTCGAATAGTTGATGGCGTCCTCAACCGTGCCGCCGACTAAAGGCACGATGGCGGGGGCGGCGGCCATGGCAAAGGCGCCGATGCCGTAGGTTTCGGTGATGGCGCTGTCGCCGATGTCTAGGCCAGCGTCTTCGGGCTTAAAGCCTGCCATCATTGGGCCAATCACTTTTTGAGCGGGGCCGATAAACCAGTTAAAGCCTTCGAAGTGGCTCAGACGGATGCCAAATTCCACGCCGTTACGGCACATGGTGGTGACGATGGAGCTGTGCTTGACGCCGTGAGCGGCATCCATGGCGGCTTTACACACGGCCATCCAGGTGGGGCCGGTAAAGTAGTCGCTGCTTTCAATAAACTCAAATACGGCAATCTTGTCTTCATTGCTGAAGTCGGTACGCAAGATATAAGGGGTGAGCTTTTGCGTCAGCAGCAAGGTGCCGGCGTTATTGCGGTTATGGTCTTCATCGCCCATGTGAATGGCTTGAGCCAGCAACATGCGTAAGTCGATCTCGCCGGCGAGCTTCATAGCGGCGCTGAGCATGGGGCCGAATACGTCGCGCATCCAGATCAGGCGATCAATCACCGATTGGTCGTTGGCGCCCATGCGTAAAATTTTGGCCAGCTGTTCGGAAAGGTTGGTGTAGGCCACATTGCCGTGGGTTTTGTTTTTGACAATGTGCACATACATCGACGCCGAGGTCACGCCGGCCATCGAGCCAACCGAATCGTGTTCATGACAAGGCGAGAAGATGATTTGGCCTGAAGCCGCTACCTGTTCTGCTTCGGCGATGTCTTTGGCCAAGCCTTCAAACACGATGGCGCCCGTGATGGCCCCCTTCATGGCGCCACACATATCGGCCCAGGCAATCGGTGGGCCTGCGTGGATGATGGTGTTTTTAGTCATGCCGGGCACCACGTCTAGCGCACGCTCGTAGCCAATGAGGACGGGGTGGGCAGTGATGATGCGCTCAACCGCTTCTTGGTTGGCGGCGTCAATTTTGGCGGCAACCTCTGGGCGCTGGAGCGTCTCTAAGGCGGCGGCCAGTTCTGCGCTGATTGGGCGCGGTGGCGTCCAGTTCACTTGGCTGGCGCTGACGGCCTGAGTATTTAAATCGTCTAGAAATAATTTGGGGCCAACGTTGACCACGTTGAGGGTGTGTTGAAATAGTCCTTGAGCCATGATGAATTACTCCTTATTTCGTTGAATCAGTTGGGCAGCGGCGACGCCTAGGTGAACGGCGCTGTCGACTAAAAACACGCCTGCTTCTGTGAGACGCTGCTGTTGGCGCTGCTTATTTTGAACGTCGGCATCGGTGCCCAAAACATAGGCAATGACATTGAGCGGACGGTTGTCGGCCTTGGCCAAGCGCTGTGCTTCTTCAATGGCGGGCAGCATGGCGCCGATGGGGTCGGCGTTGGCGCCGTAGCCCAGTTCAAAGTCCAGTAAGATGGTGCCGACGTCGGCGTCTTTAGCCGTTTCAATGAGGGCTTGGGCGCGGAAGGTGGCGTCGATCATGGGATGAGGCCGGCCTTGAGTGTAGTCGTCGTCGCCAAAATCGATCATGGCGTGATGGTGGGCCGTTTGGCCAAAGCGAATGCGTTCGGCTTCTGGGCCAGCGACGTTAGAGTAGACGTCTGAGCTGACGGCTTTTACGGTGTAGAATACCTCGTCACAGATGGTGCCACCGGCAAATAGGCCGCGTACCCAGGGGGCAGCCTTCGGACTGGTCTGGGCCAAAATGGCGTCTAGGCGTGCTTGTCCTTGGTCTTTGGGCGCTTGGCCGGTGGCCAGCTGAACGGCGAGCTGCGCGGCCTCTTGGCTGTGGCGCGCATAGGTGATGTTGCCTTCGCTGCCGCTGAGGTTGGCGCCGATAAAGCACAGCACCACAGGTTTATGCGCCGCCTTGGCCAGCGCGATCATTTTGTCTTGCACGCTTTGTGCTGGGGGTTTAGACAATAAAATAATGACTTGGGTGGCGTCATCGGCCAGCAGCATATTAAAGCCATCGGTCATCATGATGCCGCCGACGGCTTCGCTTAGGTCGCGCCCGCCCACGCCGATCAACTGGCTGATGCCTTGGCCCATGGCGTCGACCTGCACGCTGAGCTCTTGGCTACCGGTGCCTGAAGCCGCAACCACGCCAATGTTGCCGCGACGCACTTGGTTGGCAAAGCAAAGGCCGGCGCCGTTGATGATGGCGGTGCCGCAGTCGGGGCCCATGACCAAGAGGCCACGTTCGTGGGCCAGCTGTTTGAGGGCGATTTCTTCTTCGACGCTGACGTTGTCGCTGAAGATCATCACGTGTTTGTCTTGCTGTAAGGCCAATTTGGCTTCTGCCGCCACGTATTCGCCCGGAATGGAGAACAGAACGAGATTGGCGTCGGTTTGCTGTTTAAGGGCTTGCTTTAATGTGTTGAAGGTATTGCTCTGGCCCGAGTCGCCTTGAGCGCTTTGCGCCTGTAGTTCGGCGATTTGGGCAAAGACGGTCTCAGCATCGGCTTCGTTAGCGGCCTGAACCACGATGATTAAATCGGTTTTAGTGGCGTTGCGAATGACGTCGGTGCCGAGGCCAACGTTGTCGATGACCTGTTTGTTCATGTCGGTGCCCATGCCAATCATGGCCTGCTGGACTAGCGGCAGCTGATTGACCTTGGTTGACAGCGCCATGAGGGACATGGAGTCAACGTAGGTATTGGATTTTATTTCTGCTTTAATATACATAATCAATCCTTTAAAGAGTAAGGTGAATGAATGTCGTCAATAAGGGTCAAACCAGAATCTACTGCGCGCCCTGAGCTTTGAAGGCTCCGGCGTGTGGATTAGGCTGAGGCAATCGGTTAGGATGCTGAATGGCTTAATCATGTGCGTGTTGTTATGGTTAGTGTGTCCGTATTTAACCTATTAGCCTAGAGGCTTGAATATAACTTGATGATTTGGGATGAGTGGATGAAAAAGATTCAAGGCATGATCTATCGCATTGAACATTAAGGAAAATCAATGAAATCTATTTTTTCAGAAGATATACTGAAGATTTTTGAACAAGTTGCTGTGACGGGTAGTTTTACCGCAGCAGCGCAGGCCTTGGGGCTGACGCCTTCTGCGGTGAGCCACAGCATCAAGCGTATTGAAACCTATTTGGATGCGCCTTTGTTTACCCGCCAAGCGCGCACCGTGACCTTAACCCATTCGGGCGAATACTTACTTAAAAAAACCACCATGCTGTTGGATGAGTTTGGAGCGATTAAACGCAGCATTGAGAGCATCGATGCCAATATTGCTTTGAAAATCCGACTGTGCCTGAATAATCTTTTGCATACGCCCCATCATACCGCCGAGCTGCTCACGCATTTGAAGCGTCGTTTTCCTTTGTGTGAGTTCAGCATCAGCACCGAAGTGTATAACGGCGTGTGGGATGCACTCTTACATCAGTCGGCCGACGTGGCCATTGGCGCCCCAGGTATTGTGATCGACGGCGGCGGCTTAAACTACACCGACATTGGCTACATTGATTGGCTGTTTGTGGTGGCGCCTGATCATCCTTTGGCCAAAGCGCCTGAGCCAATTGCGGAAAGCACGCTGCGTTCTTATCCAAATGTGTTCATTGCCGATACCGCCCAACGCGTTAATAAACGGGTGGGCTGGCTCTTGTATGGGCAGGAGGTGATTAAGGTCACCGATTGGGAAACCAAAAAACGGCTACAGATGATGGGGACGGGCATCGGCTTTGTGCCGGCCAGCATGGTGCAGCAAGAGTTAGCCGATGGGCGTTTGGTGGCGAAAAAAATTAAGAATCCACGCCAGCCGTCTAAGCAGCTATTGGTCATTAAGCAGGAGTTAAAGGGTGAGTTTAGCTATTGGCTAGAGCAGGCGTTTGCGCCTGGCGGCGTTTTGGCCGATCTGTATCAAGATTTATTGCGTCCAGGCAGCGCCGATGGTGCAGACGTGACGGCGGTTTAAAGCCGCTTTATCAGCCCCGTATTTTATTGTACCCTTAAGGTTTTTACTGGTTTATTTTCCAGAAAGCTCAAAACACACATGAACGACCATACCCCTACACAAAAAAAGGCGCTGATCGGCATTCGTTGCGGTTGGATCGGTGCTTTATTAAGCGTTTTAGCCACGGTGACGATTGCGCTCCTGTATAGCCCTTATTATTGGCTTGATGTGGCCATTATTGCCCTGTTAGGCGTGGGTATATTCAATAAAAGTCGCGTGGCCGCATGGCTGCTGTTGGCTTATTTCATCGTGTCCAAAGCGATGATGTGGTTTGCCCTCGGCGATGCGCTGTTTGATGGCGTAGAAGGGTGGTCGAATTTATTTACGGGCTTTGTCTTCATCGGCCTTTATGCTGCTGCGGTTTGGGGCACCATGCTGTGGCAAAAAGAAGCTAAGGCTAAGCGGTTGGCGCACGCAGCTTGATGATCTTAAATCGCGCCGTCGGCCTTGTCTTTTCGGCGCTTAGCCCCATCTAATGTCTTGTACTGCCTTATTATTTATTTCAAGAATGGTTGCCGTTGCTTATGAATTTGATTCAATTTCCCAATAGTCCCTACCAGCTAAACCGCCCGTTTGAACCGGCGGGGGATCAGCCCACGGCAATCGCAAGCTTGGTTGAGGGCTTGGCGGATGGCCTGTCGTTTCAAACCTTATTAGGCGTGACCGGCTCGGGTAAAACCTACACCATGGCCAATGTGATTGCCCAAAGTGGCCGTCCGGCCATCATCATGGCGCACAATAAAACCTTGGCGGCGCAGCTGTATGCGGAAATGCGTGAGTTTTTTCCCAATAATGCCATTGAGTACTTTGTGTCTTATTATGATTACTATCAGCCAGAGGCCTATGTGCCCAGCCGCGACCTCTTTATTGAAAAAGATTCCAGCATCAATGAGCACATTGAACAAATGCGTTTGTCGGCGACTAAAAGCCTGATGGAGCGCCAGGACGTGATCATTGTGGCGACGGTGTCGGCCATTTACGGTATTGGTGACCCTTCTGAATATCATCAGATGATTTTGCATCTGAAAGAACATGAAACCATGGACCAGCGGGCCATCATCAGCCGCTTGGTGGCGATGCAGTATGATCGCGGCGACATGGACTTTAAGCGCGGCTCGTTTCGCGTGCGCGGCGATGTGATCGACGTATACCCAGCCGAGAGCGCCGAAACCGCCGTGCGCATCAGCCTGTTTGACGATGAAATTGAAAGCCTCACCTTGTTTGATCCGCTTACCGGCGCCACCAAACAGCGGGTGGGCCGCTTTACCGTGTTCCCGTCTAGCCATTACGTGACGCCACGCGAAACCGTGCTGCGCGCCTGTGAGACAATTAAAACCGAATTGGCCGACCGCATCGAATGGTTCACTAAGGAAGGGCGTTTGGTTGAGACTAAGCGGATCGAGCAGCGAACCCGCTTTGATTTGGAAATGCTGTACGAAATGGGTTTTTGTAAGGGCATTGAAAACTATTCTCACCACTTCAGCGGGCGTCCACGCGGCGAACCGCCCCCCACCTTGCTAGATTATTTACCTAAAAACGCCCTCATGTTCCTAGATGAGAGTCACGTCACCGTGCCGCAAATTGGCGCCATGTACAAAGGCGATGCGGCGCGTAAGGCCAACTTGGTCGATTATGGTTTTCGCTTGCCAACGGCGATGGACAATCGACCGCTTAAATTTGAAGAGTTTGAGAAAATCATTCCGCAAGCCATTTTTGTGTCGGCCACGCCGTCGAAATATGAGGGCGAACATGCTGGCCAAGTGGTGGAGCAAGTGGTGCGGCCAACCGGTCTATTGGATCCAACCATCATCATCCGTCCTGTGGATACTCAGGTAGACGATTTATTAAGTGAAATTAATCTGCGCATCGACAAGGGTGAGCGGGTGTTGGTGACCACCTTGACCAAGCGCATGGCCGAGCAGCTCACCGATTACTATACCGAGTTGGGCATTAAGGTGCGTTATTTACACAGCGACATCGACACGGTAGAGCGGGTGGAAATCATTCGTGATTTACGCTTAGGCCTATTTGACGTTTTGGTCGGGATTAACCTCTTGCGCGAAGGCTTGGACATTCCTGAAGTGTCTTTGGTGGCGATTTTAGACGCCGACAAAGAAGGCTTCTTGCGTAGCCACCGCAGCCTGATTCAGACCATTGGCCGTGCCGCGCGTAATGTCAACGGCCAAGCTTTGCTGTATGCTAATAGAATTACCGAGTCGATGCGCTTAGCCATCGAAGAAACCGAGCGTCGGCGTGAGAAACAAATCGCCTTTAACCTAGCCAACGGCATTACCCCTACCCAGATTAATAAGAAGGTGCGCGACCTGATCGACGGCGTGTACGCCCACGACGACGGTAAAAAAGGCAGTAAAGGAAAGCTTAAGGGCACTGACATTCGCAGTGAAGAAGACGCCATTAAAGAAATCGCCAAGCTTGAAAAAGCCATGGCCCAAGCGGCGCGCGATTTGGCTTTTGAAGAAGCTGCGGCATTGCGTGACCGCATCCGCCACATTAAAGAGCACCTGTTGTTTGGTGCAGAATAAGGGCTCAGCCCTTTTGATCAGAATAGGAGTGTGACATGAGTGAATTTCGTTTAAGCAGCCCTTTAGTCGCAGACGGCGGTACCTTGCCGATGAGTGCTGTCTTTGAAGGTGGCAATCAGTCTTTACCCTTGAGCTGGAGCGGTGCGCCAGAGGGCACCAAGAGCTATGCCATCTCTTGCTATGATCCTGATGCCCCAACCGGCTCTGGTTTTTGGCATTGGATGGTGATCAATATTCCGGCCAGCGTGACAGAGTTGCCGGCCGATGCTGGGCGCGTGGACAACAGCTTACTGCCAGCCGGCGCGCGCCAAATGCGCAGCGATTACGGCGACTACTGTTTTGGCGGCGCTAATCCCCCTAAAGGTGATCAGCCGCATCGCTATATTTTCACCGTGATGGCGATCAGCGAAGAGGCTTTGGATTTACCTGCCGACATCACCACTGCGGCCACGGGCTTTAACCTGCATTTCAAAACTTTGGCTAAGGCGAGCTTCACCGCCTATTTTGGTCAGTAAATAAGCTGAATAAAAAACCCAGCCTAGGCTGGGTTTTTTTGCGCTTGCGGCTAAGGCTCGAGAAGGAGCTTAATACCAGGTTTTGAAGCGACGCAGGTAAATCGTTTTCATGCCCTGTGCCACGAGGCAATAGCTCAATAGGGTGAGCACGAGCCAAGGGAAGTAAGACCAAGGCAGCGGCTGTAGCCCCACCATCGCACCTAAGGGCGAGAAGGGGATGTAAATACCCAGACCCATCACCACGATACTCATCAGCATGACCGGCAGCGTGGCCGTGCTTTGAATGAAGGGGATTTTACGGGTACGCAGCATGTGTACGACCAAGGTTTGCGACAGCAGCCCTTCAATAAACCAGCCAGATTGGAATAAGGACTGGAATTCTGGCGCATTGGCGGCAAATACATACCACATCAGCGCAAACGTGGTCATGTCGAAGATTGATGAGGTTGGCCCAATCCACAGCATGAAGCGGCCAATATTGGGAGCGTCCCATTTACGGGGCTTTTTCAAATATTCTTCGTCGACCGTATCCCAAGGCAATGCCAGCTGGGAAATGTCATACATCAGGTTTTGAATCAATAAATGGATGGCCAACATAGGGAGAAAAGGAATAAAGGCGCTGGCGACCAAAACGGAAAACACGTTGCCAAAATTAGAGCTGGCCGTCATGTTGAGGTATTTCATGATGTTGCCAAAGGTTTCTCGGCCTTTGAGCACGCCTTCTTCCAACACCATCAAGCTTTTTTCTAACAAAATGATGTCGGCTGACTCTTTGGCGATGTCGGTGCCGCTGTCGACCGAAATGCCGACGTCGGCATCGCGTAAGGCCGCAGCATCATTGATGCCGTCGCCTAAGAAACCGACGGTGTGGCCATTTTGCTGTAAGGCTTTTAAAACCCGTGATTTTTGCAGCGGCGTGAGCTTGGCGAAAATGGTGCGTTCTTCTACCACTTGTAGTAGGGCTTCGTCGTCCATGGCCTCGATCTCATGGCCGAGTATCGGCGTGCCCGGCATCAGGCCAACCTGCTGGCACACTTTGGCGCTGATCACTTCGTTGTCGCCGGTGAGGACTTTAACCGTAATGCCGATGTCGCTTAAAGCAGTTAAGGCCGGGCCAGCGGTTTCTTTGGGCGGATCAAGAAAGGTCAGTAGGCCTTCGATGACGAGGCCGTTTTCATCGCTGGTGTGGTAGTTGTCTTTGAGTGCGTCTGGGCCAAAGCGCTTGGTGGCGATCAGCAACACCCGAAACCCATCTTCATTATATTGCTGAGACAGGGCGTTCAGCGTGGCGCTGTTACCGGCATTCAGTGGCTCTACTTGGCCATTGAGCCGAATGTGGGTGCTGATGTGCAGCATTTCCTCTACCGCCCCTTTACAGATGAGCAGATGTTCGTTGGTTTGCTGTTGCACGATGATGGACAGACGACGGCGTACAAAATCAAACGGCAGCTCATCGACTTTTAAATAGGCGTGGGGCTTGACTAAGTTGTGGTCGGCATCGGCGAACTGAATGACGGCCTTATCCATCAAGTTGCGCATGCCGCTTTGGTGATGGCTGTTCAGCCAGGCTAAGCTGAGGATGTGTGGGTCGGCATGGCCGCTGGTGTTGAGATGGTGGGCCAAGATGATTTGGTCTTGGGTGAGGGTGCCGGTTTTGTCGGTGCACAGCACGTCCATGGCGCCTAGGTTTTGAATCGCATTCAAGCGCTTGACGACGGCTTTGTTTTTGGCCATGGCCATTGCGCCCTTAGCCAAATTGGTGCTGACGATCATGGGCAACATTTCAGGCGTGAGGCCAACGGCTACGGCTAGGGCAAACAAAAATGCCTCGGTCCAATCGCCTTTAGTGAAGCCGTTAATCAATAAGACCACGGGCACCATCACCAGCATGAATCGAATCAACAGCCAACTGACGCTGTTCACGCCCTTGTCAAAAGAGGTTTGTGGGCGGCCGCCGGTAATGGATTTAGCCAAAGAGCCGAAATAGGTTTGCCCGCCGGTGGCGACGACTAGGGCCGTGGCGGTGCCGCTGACCACGTTGGTGCCCATGAAGCAGATATTGGGCTGATCCAGCGGACCTGTGTGCTGGTCGCCAGAGGCGGTGGCTGATTTTTCGGCCACGTCGCCTAATGTGTCGTACTTTTCCACCGGCAGCGATTCGCCGGTGAGGACGGCTTGGCTAATGTACAGATCGCGTGAATCGATGAGGCGGATGTCGGCGGGAATCATGTCACCGGCAGACAAATGGACGATGTCGCCTTTAACTAGGTCGGCCATGCCCACTTCGATGAGTTTTGAGGGAGAGCGTGAATCACGCCGTCGGCGTACCGTGGCCGTGGTTTTGACCATGGATTTAAGCGACTGAGCCGTTTTGGCCGAGCGGTATTCCTGCCAAAACCGCAACAGGCCGCTTAAGATCACCATGGTGAAAATGATTAAGGCGCCGGTGAGGTCGGTTTCTTCACCTTCCTGTAGCGGTAGCCAATAGTCGGTGACCACGCTGATGATGGCCAAGATCAACAGCACAAAGATAAAGGGGTTTTTAAACGCCAATAACAGCTGAATCAGGACAAAAGGCGGTTTGTCATGAGCCACTTCATTGGGGCCATTTTTTTGGAGGCGATCGGCCGCTTCAGCCTGAGTTAAACCGTCAGGATTACTGGCTAAGCGTTGAAAAGAGGCCTCAAGGCTGTGTTGGGTTTCCTGTAGCGCGAGCATGGAAAGTTTGTCTTGCTTGGGGGCGGCTTTGTTGTGTGGGTGAGCCGCGTTGTGTTGGGATTGCGTCATGACGCTTACTCCTTGTCGCAGACACCAACGCGCGACAGGGCGAGCCTAAGGACTAGGCGTCAGCTACGAGCGGTTGATGCGGATGCGAAGCAAATTAATGGGGCACAGGTTAGGTTGAATGCGCTCGACGCCGCTTGCTGTGCCGGCAAGGGCGCGATGAGCGGCCTGGGGTCGTCGTCCATGAGGGTTTCCTTTTTGTGGGTGGGGATAGCGGTTGCCGGCGTCAATCATCCGAGAACGATTGACGCAGCGCGTCCGATGAGGGTGATCATCCAGACGTGGGTGGGCGCAAAGTGTCGCGCCCATAGAGCCTTAGTCAGCGACTAGGGGGTTCTAAAGGGGGCGTGAGCGATGGGCGCAAAAAGGCCAAGGCCAAGCGCCGAGAAGCGAAAAGATAGGGGGTGAACATCAATGGTTTTTGCATGGTGGTTACTCTGGCCTAAACAGTCGTCAGGCGTTCTGTAACCGAAAAATCGAGCACGAAGCAGCGTGACGAACCGTTAAGCGGGGTTCTTTAAATGAAATGAGGCTGCCGCAGTGGGCGCGCCGGCATAAGCGGGGTCAGGCATGGTGATTCACGTGCTTTCTGTTTATGATAATTAAGTAATGATGACTTAGTGGGTAGTACTTATACGCCCCTCAATGATGAGCGTCAACCATCAGGGTGCGAATGTGTGGCGCGCATGGATTAAGTGTCGTATGGATGCGGCAAGTCCGCTTGAGTCTATGGGGATAAGGCGTAGGACTTTATAATATGTGTTTAAGATTGCGTGTGGCTGAAAATGGTCGCTGTGGCGGGGGTAAAATGAGCTGAAGAAGATGGTTTGTTGGCATTGTGCGGAGGTATCTAAAATATGAAAACAACCGCTACTCCTTCGATTATTTTGCTATTGGTTGAAAGTTGCCTTTAGCTACCTTGTGTGACAACTCACCACGTCTCCATTAGGTGAAGTACCGTCCCCTTTTTAGCCGCCGAGGCGGTTCGTGCAGGGCCGGGGCGGTTAAGGCAAGCATGTTTGAGTATTTGGCCGAAGGCTCAAATATGAGTTCTTGCCGCCGGCAATGCGCGGGCCAACGAGGGCACCCGCGTAGCGGGCGGATAAAGTGGGGTGTTTTTTCTTTGCTTCGTTTCTTTTGGACATCCAAAAGAAATGACGTCGCCCAAGGGGCGAAA
>JAGNTR010000123.1 GCA_017987415.1 Neisseriaceae bacterium | reverse complement strand
CGGCAAAAGGCGTACAGCACCAGCATGGCCTCACGTTTGGCCTTGGGTAAAAATTTAAAACTAATGACAAAGCTTGAGCCACTGTGGGCAACTTTTTGTTTACAGTAATCTAAAGGCGTCAAAAGTAATCCCCTGAATTCATCCACCGCTAGCTGGCTCAATCGTTTTGAGTCAGCTAGCCTTAAAGATAGGAGTTTAACCTGTTTTGCCGCTTCTCCCAAGGCATGGCGCTGATTTTTTACCCCCGTGCCGCACGGCCACCTCATCCACCTATTAACTCGATCAGCTCAGGCGGTGTCACTAGCCAAAGCGTATTTAAGGTCACCACAGCACGACTGTCTAAGCCCCAAGCTCGAACCGTCACTCGATAGGCCAACCGGCCATCCGGTAATTGGCCCAACAGCGCCCACACATAGCGAGGCCGCCTTAGGACACGCTGGCCCAGTTCACCCTGATACTGCAAAGCAGGATCATCAGCGTCACCGCTCAAAACCGCTGGCATCCAAGGCGGCTCAGCCGCACACAGCCCACCCACACACGCCACACCAAAACTGGCACGATGGCGCACCCATTGGCCATCGGCCTGGGCCCATAAACGCGCCTGCTGCTCTGGCCATCGACTCTGAGCCTGAGCCAGCGTCAGGCGCGCCAGTGCATCCACACGCTGCCATTCAGCTTGATTCACTGCGCTACGTAAAGCCAAGCCACTGCCATGGCTGCTCATCCACGCCCATGACCCCAGCAACAAAGACAATAAAAGGCTCCAGCCCAAAATAAATCCCTGCGCCTGAAGCTGCCCTCGCCCGCCCACGTCAACACCCCTGAGCGGCAACCGGCATCAACGTCAGGCTCACCCCAAACTCAGGCTGCCGTGCCATCGCCTGCCAGCCCAAATGCAGGACATAAAACGTCAAATCGGCCACGGCTAGGCTGGATGGCTGAAAACGATGCAGCGGGCGCTCTGCCCCACAGCCTAGGCGTTGCCATGGCTGCACCTGAAACACCGTCACCTGCGTGGCCTGCTGGGCCAAGCGATCTGGCTGCCGCAGCAAATAGCGCACGACGCCTGTCACACCCAACTCATAACGTACCGGCTCACTCACCGCCAGCGTCAGCAACTCGGCCTGCTTGGCGCCGTGAGGCCCCAACGCCCATGCATGAGGCAGAGTCAAAATCAAACGATCTCGATCTTGTACCCACTGACGCGGCTCAAAAGACCAAGCGACATCACAGCGGCTCAGCGTCCAGTCATAATGCCTAGGCTCGGCCAAGTAGCCCAAAAGCTCAGGGGTAGCCGCCACGCTCACCCGCGTCAGCGCATGGTCAGTCGGCGGCCCAAAGCCCTGACTAGCCAAGATGGGCGTCACCCAGCGCTGTGGCATCAGGCTCAGCGACTGTGGCGTACTCGCCACGGCATGATCCAGCGGCAATACGCACGGCCCCTGTGGCTGGGCCTGAAAATCTTGCTGAATCTGGTCATATAGCCACGCGAGCTCAGCCTGAGCCTGAACACGCTGCGCTTGCGCGGCACCGGTGGCGTGGCTGCGCAGCAATAGGCGCTGCCACAGCAACAGTAGCGCCAACGACAGCACTAGGCCCAACAGCAAAGACAGCAGGCTATGGCCTATCTGACCATGCCGCTCACACATAGGCCACCCGCAACGAATAGGCGTAGACCACGCCCTCTAAGCGCCAGAGCACGTGCACCACCCATTCTTGCCCACCGGCACCCACAGGACAGCTCAGCCGCAATGGCCCACCGCCCAGCGTACTCGACGGTAAGATCAATGGCGCCGTTTGAGCGCACACCACATAGGCAAAATCCGTCTGTACTAAACGCTGTGTTAGGCTTGTTTCGAACTGACATAGCTGCCGTCGCGCCAGCGCTGTAGCCTCTAATAGTCCCTCAACCATCATGCCGCAACCACCCAAAGCCGGCTGCTGATAGTGACGCCACTGTGATGCCGCCCCAAACCCTTGCCCATTGGCACGCATGCCAGCCACCAAACTCGCCGTTTCAGCCGTCACCAACCAGCGTAATTCGGCCAGCTGCGCCTGCCCCAAAATACGGCTTTGCAGCGCCTGTAGGCCAACGGCCACCCCAGCGACTACCCACAGCGCCACCAGCGCTTCAAACAGCAGCAAACCAGCCATTGGCCTTAAAAGCACTGACATAAAACCTCCCTAGCGCCGCCACTGTCGTCTTGGCATCGCTGCGGCGGCCCAGTTGGCGGCATCAGCAGGGTTTCGCAACGACCCAATTGCCCAGGCACAGACAACTGCAACTGTAGCCACACTGGCTCTCGCTCGCCCCAACCCCATGCGCCGTAGCGGATTTGCGGCTGGCGCTCGGCCAGCGGCAAAAGCATGAAACGCTGAGGATGCGTCTGCTCTCGCCATTGGCGCACCTGCAGGCGATGCCGACCTTCCTCAACAAAGACCGTGCGCACCACTTCGCCTGCATCGTAGACGCCTGCATTCAAGCTCGGCTTATCGGCATACACCAAGAGGCCTTGAGCCCACATGTCCTCACTTAGCTGGCGCACGCAGCCATTAATGCGGCCATCCACACGCCGCTGCACTGGGCACAGCCAAACGCTTCTACCCAGACGCTTGGCTTCTGCTTGGGCAAACTGCACGGTTTGGCCTAGCTGGCGCATGCTTAGCCCAAGCTGCTGCTGCGCCACGCCACGTTGCACGCTCCAGAGTACACCCACGCTCATGGCCGCCAATAATGCCACCACCAGCAATAGCTCAATTAATCCCACACCCTGCATGTTTTTATGCCCCATGATGCGCACGCCCCTCTACCATAATGACAAAAACATATATCAATCGCAAGACAAAATTTTATTGTGCACCAAAACCACGCCACCGATGAAAATCGAC
Source organism: Neisseriaceae bacterium (assembly GCA_017987415.1). Lineage (GTDB taxonomy): Bacteria > Pseudomonadota > Gammaproteobacteria > Burkholderiales > Neisseriaceae > JAGNPU01. Next base: position 5,142 of record JAGNTR010000123.1, on the reverse strand, counting down.
AGAACATCTGCACAAAAAATATAGGTAAAATTATGTAAAAACAACAATTTATAATTAATTAAGCTTACATCATATGTATTTAAAGTATATGCTACAAGTATCATCACGATGAGCCTTGAGTCCTGCACATCACGCGGCATCATCCTGCTGAGCCTTCACCTTATTCATTCACGCCGCACCTTGGCGTCTTAGATTTAGGAGATTAAACATGTCACACAATGAACCCATGACCAGACGCGATTTATTAAAAATCATCGGCTACGGTGCTGGCGCCTCCGTCATGTATCAGGCCATGAGCACCATGGGCTTTGCCGCAGGCTTAAGCCCAGCCGTTAAAATGGATTTAAAAGGCGCGCCTAAAGGAACCACCATTTTGATTTTAGGCGCAGGCGTTGCAGGCCTCAGCGCGGCTTATGAACTACGTAAAGCTGGCTATAAGGTCAAAATACTGGAATTCCAGAACCGTCCCAGCGGCCGCGCCTGGAGTATTTATGGAGGTGACAGACACACCGACACCGACGGCGTCACTCAAGCGTGTCAATTTGACCAAGGCATGTTCCTAAACGCAGGCGCCTGGCGCATCCCCTACCATCACCAAAACGTTTTAAACTATTGCCAAGAGCTGGGCGTGAAGCTAGACCCGTTTGTACAGATCAACTTCAACGCTTATTTACACAGTGAAAAAGGCTTTGGCGGCAAACCACAGCGCTATCGTGACGTCTTTAGCGACTTCAACGGCCAAATTTCAGAACTATTGGCTAAGGCCACCCATGCCAACCAGCTTGATCAGAAGATTAGCCGTCAAGACAAAGAAATACTGTTGGAAGCCCTGAAATCCCACGGCGCACTCAATAATGACTACACCTACAGCAAAGGCATCGCCTCGAGCAATCGCCGTGGCTACGCCAAAACCTTGGGTGGCGGCCTCTCTGGCGGGCCGATTACCACCCAGCCGCTCGCCCTCAAAGACATTCTAGACAGCCGCATTTGGCAAAGCATGAGCTACCACTTTAACCACATGTTCCAACAAACCATGTTTGAACCTAGGGGCGGCATGGAAATGATTGGTCGCGCCTTTGCCAACCAGCTCAAAGGCGTGATTCAATACCATGCTGAAATCACCGACATCAAACAATCAGAGCAAGGCGTTGAGGTTAGCTATAAAGACCACAGCCGCGGCGGCCAAATGCGCACCGAGTCGGCGCAATGGTGTGTCTGCACCATCCCTCTACCCATGCTGCGTCGAATCAACCTAGAAGTCGGCCCGAAGCTCAAAACCGCCATTGATACACCTGCCTACGACCCAACGGTAAAGGTGGGGGCGCAATACAAACGCCGCTTTTGGGAACAGGATGAAGCGATTTATGGCGGCATGACGCTGACCGACATGCCCAACACCCACATCGCCTACCCCTGTGTGGCCGACGACTACTTCAGTAAGGGCAAGGGCGTCGTCTTAAACGGCTACATGTCTGGCCCTACTGGACAAACCTTTACCGACATGTCGCTACAAGAGCGCAACCGAGTGGCACTCAGCTATGTCGCCAAAGTCCATCCACAGGCACCGCAAGAATTCGACAACGGCTACAGCACCGCCTGGGCTAAAGTCCCCTGGATTCGCGGCGGCTACACTCAATGGACCGATACCCAACGCGAACAGCATTATCGCAACCTGTGTGACATTGATGGCCGCATCGTATTGGCTGGCGAACACGCCTCTTACATGAACGGCTGGCTAGAAGGCGCGATCACGTCAAGCCTAGACGCCATCACACGACTGCATCAAAAAATCGTTCAAACCCGCTAAGCCTGAAGTAAAAACAGCAGTGCCCATTAAAGGCACTGCTGTTATGATGGTGTTGTTTCCCCCATGTCAATCAGGAGGTTATCGATGTATTCTACCCCACTCACCCTAGCGGCTTTGGGCCTCACCCTCACCAGCTCACTGGCGCTGGCCCAAACGCCCAAAATTGAGCGCCAACCGGTGCCCAACTTTCCCATCTCCACCGCCGTCACCATTCCTGCTGGCGCCACCACCTATTATTTAAGCGGCGTGGTGCCGCCTAAGCTGGCCGACGGCAGCTATGGCGCCAATACCGAGCAGCAAACGGTGAATATCTTGCGCGCCATTGAAGGCAACCTCAAAAACCTAGGCCTTGGCCTAGAAGACGTGGTCAAAATGCAGGTCTTTTTGGTTGCTGACCCAAAACAGGGCAACAAAATGGACTTTACCGGCTTCATGAAGGGCTACAGCCAGTTCTTTGGCACCAAGGCACAGCCCAACACCCCGGCACGCTCTGCGTTCGAAATTAAGGCCTTGGTGATGCCAGAATGGCTGATTGAGATTGAAGTGATTGCAGCCAAAGTGCCTAAGGCCTGAATGCTGGCCACGGCCACAAAAAAACCGACCTAGGTCGGTTTTTTCTTGTGTCTTACTCGCTTTCCCAGCCACCGTCGGGTAAGGCCGCATTTTCAAACTTAGCGTACATGCCCACAAACGATAAATACACCTTACCGGTTGGGCCGTTACGGTGCTTACCAATAATGGCCTCAGCCAGGCCCTTAAACTGGGTATCGGCGTTGTAATACTCATCGCGATACATAAAGATGATGATGTCGGCATCCTGCTCAATTGCGCCTGATTCACGTAAGTCAGACATCATCGGGCGTTTATCGGTACGCTGCTCAACCGAGCGCGACAGCTGCGACAGCGCAATCACGGGCACCTGTAGCTCCCGCGCCAAACCTTTAAGCGAACGCGAAATTTCGCCCAACTCAGAGGCCCGGTTGTCGTTGCCCTTGCCCGAGCCGCTCATCAGCTGTAAATAGTCGATCACGATCAAGCCCAGCTTGCCGCCATAGTTACGCGCCAAACGACGCGCCCGAGCGCGCAGCTCTAAAGCGGTCAAGCCTGGCGTTTCATCAATGAACATTGGCGCGTCAGACAGCTTCACCACGGCATCGTTGAGCTTGCCCCAGTGTTCATCTTGTAAACGGCCCGTACGCAACACATGTTGATCCAAGCGCCCCACTGAACCCAGCATCCGCATCACCAGCTGGGTGCCACCCATCTCCATAGAGAACACCGCCACCGGCAGGTGACACTCCACCGCCACGTGTTCGGCAATATTCATCGAGAAGGCGGTTTTACCCATAGACGGACGACCGGCCACAATCACTAAGTCACCCGCCTGTAGGCCTGAGGTTTTGGCGTCCAAGTCCACAAAGCCCGTCGGCACACCAGTGACCTCATCGGGATTGTCGCGCGAATACAGATTGTCGATGCGCTCAACCACCTCTTTCAATAAATTAGGCATTTCCAAAAAGCCCTGCTGCGAACGCGAAGCGCTTTCAGCGATGCGAAACACCTTGTTCTCAGCTTCATCCAGCAATTCGCTGGCGTCTCGTCCTTCTGGGTTATAGGCGCTGTCGGCAATCGACGTGCCGACTTCAACCAGCTGGCGCATCACCGAGCGCTCGCGCACGATCTCGGCATAGCGGCGAATATTGGCCGCCGACGGCGTGTTTTGAGCCAGACTCACCAAATAGGATAGGCCACCCACATTACCGATGTTGCCGGCGCTTTCCAACGCTTCCTTCACCGTCACCACGTCAGCAGGACGAGATTGTTCTAATAATTTTTCAATCGCATTAAAAATAATGCGGTGTTCTTGGCGATAAAAGTCGTGCTCGTTGGCAATCCCAGCAATGCGCTCCCAAGCCGAATTATCCAACAATAGGCCGCCCAATACCGACTGCTCTGCTTCTAAAGAGTTAGGCGGCACCCGCAGACCTAAGTCATCCCTACCTTCTACCATTAAATCACTGTCGTCCATCCCACCCTCTTTATTCAGCATGCGTCCAAAAGGCTATTTTAACACTGTTCCCCGCCTAAGTACCCCTATTTACACTAGGGTTTATTGCTTTTACTAATTTGATGGATATCAAGATATAATCGCCTAAATAGCGTAAATCGAGTACACTATCAGGCATAGTTACTTTTAGCGCACTTTACTAACAATGACACCATAAGGAGCTTATACTATGGAACACAAACTACCAGAATTACCTTATGCATTAGATGCACTTGAGCCACACATTTCTAAAGAAACTTTAGAATACCACTACGGTAAGCATCACCAAACCTACATCACCAACCTGAACAACCAAATCAAAGGCACTGAGTTTGAAAACATGAGCCTAGAAGACATCGTTAAGAAATCTTCTGGTGGCGTGTTCAATAACGCAGCCCAAACTTGGAACCACACCTTCTACTGGTTAAGCCTTGCCCCTAACGCAGGTGGCGAGCCTACTGGCGCCCTAGCCGACGCCATCAATGCCAAATGGGGTTCTTTTGCTGAATTCCAAACCGCATTCAACACCTGCGCCGCTGGCACCTTCGGTTCTGGCTGGGCTTGGTTGGTTAAAAATGCAGACGGCAGCCTAGACCTTGCGTCTACCAGCAACGCCGCGACGCCTTTGACTACGGAACAAACCCCAGTGTTGACCTGTGACGTATGGGAACATGCCTACTACATCGACTACCGCAACAGCCGTCCTAACTACCTAGCTGGTTTCTGGGCTTTGGTTAACTGGGCTGAAGTAGCGAAACGTTTTGCTGCCTAATCTCAGCAATCCATAAAAAAAAAGCGAAGTCATCAGACTTCGCTTTTTTGTGGCTGCGTTACTGGCCTAGGCCAGTAACGCAATAGACTTACTCAGCGTCGCTCAACTTCTGCGTACCGCCTTTGGCTTTCACCGTCCGCTCTAAGTAAGCCAAGTAGCTGCTCAAAACATCATTGGCGCGTAGCTCAGCCAACATGCCTTTATCCTTAGCCTTATCTTCATCGCTTAATTCAGGCACGGTAATGCCTTCTACTTTGATGATCAAGTTTTGGCCTTGGAAATCCATATTCAAATAAGCAGGCTGCTTCAAGCTACTGCCCAGTCTCAACACCTGCTGAGCCGCGGCTTCAGGGAACTGCTTCTGAATGTCGCTACCCGCGATGGTTTGAGCCGGCATCCAGTTCAAGGCCACCGTTTCACCCTTTTGTAAACGCTTGGCCACGTCAACCGCACGCGCTGCAGCTAGTTTTTCAGCCTCTTGCGCCACATAAGCCGCACGCACTTGGTCTTTCACCT
>JAGNTR010000122.1:2240-8059 GCA_017987415.1 Neisseriaceae bacterium | reverse complement strand
TCGGTGACGATGCTGAAGCCTCGAGCCAAGACGTTGTTGGGGCTGATGGCTTCCAATAAGCCCATGCTGCGCTGAAGCTGCTGCTGTTTGTGTTGCAGCAGCTGCTGCCAAGCCTGGCTGAGATTGGTTTGTTGCTGGCTCAGTTGGCGCTTGGCCTGCTCTGTGTTGGGCTGCTGATGACGCAGCTGTAGCGCCAGCCGCTCTATTTTTTGACTGTGCCAGAAGTGGTTATGGCGCAGTGCCTGAGTGAGAGTGAGCTGGTGTTGTTGGAGCCGTTCACGTTGCTGTTGCAGCGTTTGGCGTGGATGTGGCAGGTGGCTGCTGAGCCAGTCTAGTTTTTGGCTGGCGTCAAAATAACGCTGCTGTAACGATCGGTACAGCAGCTGCTGTGCCACACCGACCTTGTGCAAAAGATCGGCCTTATTTGGGCTGACCAGCTCGGCAGCGCCAGTGGGCGTGGGCGCACGGAGGTCGGCGACAAAGTCGGCAATGGTAAAGTCGGTCTCGTGGCCAACGCCGCTGACGATGGGTAGGGTGCTGGCGGCGATGGCGCGCGCGACAACCTCTTCGTTAAAGGCCCACAGATCTTCGATGCTGCCGCCACCGCGGCAGACCAGCAGCACGCTGACCTCTTGGCGTTGATTGGCTTTATGGATGGCTGAGGCGATTTGCTGTTCGCTGCCCGCGCCCTGTACCGGCGTAGGGTAGACGATGACGGGGATGTTGCTCATGCGTCGTTTGAGGGTGCTGACCACGTCGCGTAAAGCCGCTGCGGCGAGGCTGGTGACGATGCCGATGGCCTTGGGATGGCTAGGGATGGCCTGTTTGCGCTCTGGTGCAAACAAACCTTCCATTTGTAGCTGTGTTTTGAGTCGTTCGTAGGCTTCAAACAAGCGGCCAAGGCCGGCCAAGCGGCATTCGGTTACGCTGATTTGGTATTCGCCACGGGCTTCATAAATGCTGATCTTGCCAGTCAACTCAACCTGATCGCCTTCTTTTAAAGGCGTGGCCAAGCGACTCACGTAGGATTTAAACATGGCACAGCGTATTTGTGCCTTGCTGTCTTTGAGTGAAAAATAATAGTGACCGCTGGCGGCTCGGGTTAGGTTCGACACTTCACCGCTGACCCATAGGCCCCGTAAATGGTTTTCCAATAGGTTTTTGGCCATCGCGTTCAGTTCAGAAACGGCCACCGGCGCTGGGCTAAATAATTCACTCATACACAACTCAATCTATGAAAAGGCTTGCAATAGGGCAATTATAACCAAAAAGCCGCCCGATTGTGCATCAGGGCGGCTGGCGTTGTTGAATACGGGTTTAAAGCTTAGTGTTTTTGCGGCGTGGGTGCGCGGCCTAACATTTCTTCTTCATAGCGTTTGCCTTTTTCAGCATCGTAGACGCCTTCCCACTTGGCGATCACCAAAGAGGCCAGAGAGTTGCCCACCACGTTCACGGCGGTACGGCCCATATCCAGAATACGATCGACGCCTAGGATAAAGGCCAGCGCCTCTACGGGTAGGTTCATCGTAGTCAATACCGTGGTTAAGACCACAAATGACACGCCCGGTACCCCGGCAATGCCTTTAGACGCGACCATCAGGGTAATCACCATGGTGATTTCTTCTAACAGCGTTAATTGAATGCCAGAGATTTGGGCAATGAAGATCACCGCAATACTTTGGTACAGGGTCGAGCCGTCTAGGTTAAACGAATAGCCGGTGGGGATTACAAAGCCAGTGATGGATTTGGGTACGCCGTAGGCTTCCATTTTTTGCATCACCGTGGGTAAAACGGCTTCTGAGCTGGCGGTTGAGTAGGCCAGAATCAATTCGTTTTTGAGGATCTTCATCAACGTGATGATGTTTAGTTTGCAGTAATAAGCCACGCCGCCCAAAATCACAAACACAAAGAAGATCATGGCGCCATACACCAATAAAATCAGCTTGCCCAACGGCAGTAGAGCGCTAAAGCCAAACTGGGCGATGGTCACTGAAATCAAGCCAAATACACCGATTGGCGCATAGCGCATGATGATGTTGGTGAGGCGGAACATGGTGTCGGAAATGGCTTTTAAAACGTCTAAAAGTGGCTGTTTTTGTTGATTAGGTAGGCCTAATAAGGCCACGCCGAACAATACCGAGAAGAAAATCACCGGCAGCATTTCGCCTGATGCCATAGACGAAATCACGTTGGTCGGAATCATGTCCAGAATCATCACCACAATACCGTGGGGCTGGTTTTCTAAAGCCGCGGCAGTGGTTTTGTATTGGTCTAGGCTCTGCGCCGCCGGCGTTAGCGAATGTAGATCAATGCCCACGCCGGGTTGAAAAACATTGGCCGCGAATAGGCCCACTACGATGGCCACGGTGGTGATGAGTTCAAAGTATAGGAGCGTTTTGCCGCCTAAGGTACCGAGTTTTTTGGCGCTTTCCATGCTGGCAATGCCGACGATGAGGGTCGACACCACGATGGGAATGACGATCATCTTGATCAGGCTAATGAAAATGTCGCCTAAGGGCTTCAGAACATTAATATGAATGGTTTGGTAATATTGGTGCCAAGCGTGCTCGGCATTCATATTAACGCTGTGTAGGAACGCCCCAAATAAGACGCCTAGGATTAAGGCCAGGCCGATTTGCCAGGCGAGGCTGGTTTTTAAAGACTTCATCATGCTGTTGAACATTGCGGTATTCTTCCCTTCTATTTAGGAAATATTTTTGTCGTTTTATTATGTGGTTAAAAAATGCCCGAATCGGGCGGAATCAGTAGACGCAGCTTGCAGAGAAGTCGGGCATTTTATCACTGTGCGAGAATTTTTTAATACAGTTAATGTAAAGATTTGTTAATCAATTGAATTTTAGTGCTAATTAATTTAGGTTGTTTAAACTAAAAGTCTATTATTTGCTGATTTTTGGTGGTTTTAATTTGTGCTGAAACCTGTTAAAACAAGGGTTTATGAGAATGGGCTGCTGATTGAGTGAGCAAAGCATGGGATGAGGCAAGCGCGCTAAGGCCCTCTATCGCTGGAGGGTAGACAATCATCGGGTCGGGCAACGCAAAGCGCATTCACTATTTTGGCCCGCAGTGGGCAACGATGCAGCGTTCAGCTTGTTTAGGGCAAATCATTTTTAAGCTGCATGCTAACCTTGATGGGGCATGGCCTGAAGCTTTGGGCGGCCTGGTCGGTTACAGTAAATGCTTCGGTTTGAGCGCCGATGAGGCCCATAGGCCTGTGTCAAAATGGCGGTTAAAGCACAAAAGGGCTTGCTTAGACTTAGGCCTTACCTTTAAAGTATTTCTTTTTAAGCCTAAAGGGTGTGCCTGTGTGGACGATTATTCAGCAAGCGGGCTGGCCAATTTGGCTGATCATTGCCGCCTCTGTCACCTCGGTGGCGATTATTTTGGATCGTTTAGTGGCCTTAAGGCGCAGCGTGGTGATGCCGCTGAGCATCGTGCCAGAGTTTGAACAAAAAGCGACTCACCCCGATCATGCCTTGACGCCTGCAGCGTCGGCTTCATCGCTAGGGCGTATTTTAAGCGCTGCCTGGCTAGACGAAGGCGCCCATAGCGCCATTCGCCAAGACAATATGGTGAATCAAGCCAACCTCGAAACGGTGGTGTTGGAAAAAAATCTCACCCTATTAGGCACGATCGCCGCCATGGCGCCGCTGTTAGGCTTATTAGGGACGGTGATTGGCATGATTGAGATTTTTGCCGCCCAATCGCCTTCTGGTACCGACCCACAGCAGCTGGCCCGCGGCATTTCTGTGGCGCTCTACAATACAGCGTTTGGCCTACTGGTGGCCATTCCCAGCATGATGTTTTACCGTCATTTTCGGGCCAAGGTAGAGGTTTACCTAACCGACATGGAAGTCATCGCTAACCGACTTTGGCATCAGCTAGACTCAGCCTCGGGCGAGCGGCCTCAGAATAAAGGGTAGGGCATGAATTTTAGACGGCGTAGATCATACGAAGAGCCGGAAATTAATTTCATTCCACTCATCGACGTACTGCTGGTGATCCTCATCTTTTTAATGGTCACCACCAGCTACAGTCGGTTCACCGCACTAGACATTAAACTGCCCGCTGCTGATGCAGTGGCCCAAAACCCAGAAGACACAGCGCAACAGCCGATCTGGGTGGGCGTGGCCAAAGATGGGCGCTGGCAGGTGGATCAAATCGACGTGGACGGCGGCGATGAGGCCGCGCTTCAGGCGGCTTTAAAAGCACGCCTAGCCGATGCCGCCGAGCCATTGGTGGTGATTCAGGCCGACGCCGATGCCTCGCATCAGTCGGTGGTGAAGGTGATGGAAGCCGCGCGAGCGGTGGGCATCAGTGATTTAAGTTTTGCAACGGATAAACACAAGCCATGATGAGCAGCAAGATTCAGCGGCATTGGCAGGCACCTAGCTTCGGGCTGAGCTGTCTGTTGTGGCCGCTCAGCTTGATTTTTTCAGGCGTGAGCCGATTTCGGCGGCTGGCCTACCGATGCGGCTGGCAAAAACAGGCTAAATTGCCCATACCCGTAGTGGTGGTGGGCAATATTCATGTCGGCGGCGTGGGCAAAACCCCCATCGTCATGGCCTTAGTGCGGGATTTTCAAGCCATGGGCTTAAAAGTCGGCGTGATCAGCCGTGGCTATGGGCGCAGCAGCCGCATGACGGCCTGCGTGTCGGTCGGCGGCAGTGCGGCCGATTATGGCGACGAGCCTTTGTTGATCGCTCAAAGCACGGGTGTACCCGTGGCCGTGGGCAGCCAGCGCTACGATGCTGGCCTATGCCTGTTGGCGGCGCATCCAGATTTAGACGTCATTTTAACCGACGACGGCCTGCAGCATTACGCCCTAGCGCGCGACTTTGAAATCGTGGTGCTCAGCGCGGCTTACGGCTTAGCCAATACCGGCCTGCTGCCGCAAGGCCCGCTGCGTGAACCCATGAGCCGCATCAGCCAAGCCGATGCCCTAGTGGTGACCCAGGCCGAAGCGTTGGCCAAGGTTGAGGCGCAGCTGCCCAAAACGGCGCCACGCTTTGTGTCGCGGCTTAAGCCCGGTGCTTTTTATCGTTTAGACGATCCCAGTCAAACGGCCACCGTGGCGCAATTGCAGGCACTAGAGGTGACGGCAGTGGCTGGGATTGGCCAGCCGCAGAAGTTTTTTAATACCTTGGCTACCCTTGGCTTAAGCCCGCGTGAGACGTTGGTGTTTCCCGACCATCACGAGTATCAAGCCAGTGACTTTATCGATGCCGATGCCGTTTTTGTGGTGACTGAAAAAGATGCCGTGAAGCTGAAAAATATCCCCCTATCACAGGTGTGGGTGTTGCCAGTTAGTGCTACAATAGAGCCTAATTTGGCCGTCTTTGTGTGTGCCGAGCTGGGCCTTAAGGCCCACGCCACGCCAGCGTCCAGACCGACTCATCCTTACTCTGAATAATAGGTGGAATACCCAATGGATCAAAAATATTTAGATATTTTGGTTTGCCCCATCACCAAAGCCCCTTTGGTGTATAAGCCAGAAACCCAAGAACTCATCAGTAAAGCCGCCCGTTTGGCCTTCCCAATCGTAGACGGCATCCCGATGATGTTGGAAACCGAAGCCCGTGAGCTTGGCCCTGAGGAGACGGTGTGACTGAAGCCTTTGTGGTGGTGATTCCGGCCCGTTTGGCCTCGAGTCGATTGCCCAATAAGCCTTTGGCCGACATTGGTGGTAAGCCTATGGTGGTGCGGGTGGCCGAGCAGGCGCGTAAAAGCGCTGCCACCGACGTCATTGTCGCCACCGACCACGAGCTGATTTTAGCCGCCTGTGCCGAACACAAGGTTAA
>JAGNTR010000122.1:0-2140 GCA_017987415.1 Neisseriaceae bacterium | reverse complement strand
TGCGTGTGCAGGCGCTATTTGCACAGCAACACAATGATTAACCAAAACAACAGATCAAAGGATCGATATGAAAATTTTGCTATTAGGCGCCCCTGGCGCAGGTAAAGGTACCCAAGCGCAATACATTACGTCTGCGTTTAACATCCCCCAAATCTCGACGGGCGATATGTTGCGCGCTGCGGTTAAAGCCGGCACGCCACTAGGCCTAGAAGCCAAAAAAATCATGGACGCCGGCCAATTGGTTCGCGACGACATCATTATTGGCTTAGTGAAAGAGCGCATTCAAGAGGCTGATTGTGCCAACGGCTTCTTGTTTGACGGTTTTCCACGCACCCTGGCTCAAGCCGAAGCCATGGTTGCCGCAGGCGTGGACCTAGACTATGTGGTGGAAATCAACGTCCCCGACGAAGCCATCATCACCCGTATGTCTGGCCGCCGCGTTCACTTGGCGTCAGGCCGTACCTACCACTTAGTGTACAACCCACCTAAAGTAGAAGGTAAAGACGACGTGACCGGTGAAGACTTGATTCAACGTGAAGACGACCATGCCGACACGGTTAAAAAACGCCTTGACGTTTACCATGAGCAAACCGAAGTATTGGTGGGCTTCTACAATGGCATGATTAGCCAAGGTGTGGCCAACGCGCCTAAATACATCAAAGTAGACGGTACTCAAGCCGTTGAAGCCGTTAAAGACGAGATTTTGGCTCAGCTTAAATAAGCGCCGCTAAATGAGACTTAGCCCCTGTGCTCACCGATGGTGTGGCGCAGGGGCTTTATTGTTGTTGGGTAAAGCGTTTTTACTTCGGATGATATGCTGGTTTTGGGCTGAGTATTGGCATAATCATGCGTTGTGTTGCGCCTCAGGTGACTAGGCAATATGCTTTTTTGGTTGTCATTTTATTAAACTAATGATTATAAATACATCAATTTCTCGTGGCGGACGTATTTTTTTACACTTCTAATATAATATCTAGCCAATCAAATCCTTGTTTGTCATATTATCATTCTAAATGACGTTTCAATTTAAACTTAATGTTTTAAGATAAATGGATATGTATTTTGAATTGTAGTCATAAGAGAGCCTAATCATTTAATTTAAAGGCATATGATGTTGGCAATAAATGGTTATTGCTTATCTTGCCTTTGGCTTCATCTGCCCAGAAGTTTATAGTACAGCATAAATGTTAATAGAATAATTTTATGCGCCCTTTATACAACTTCCGCCTTAAACCCCTGTCGTGTTTTTGTGCCGCCCTCATGCTGTCAGCGCCTGCTTGGGCGCAAGACCCCGTGACGCCTAACGTGCTGCGCGCCCCCATCAGCACCCCTGCCCAAGAAGAACAGCGGGCCCGTGATCGCCAACAGCAGCTGCAACAGCAGGTCCAGCCACCACGCGACGTACGCCTCCATGCTGATGAGGTCACCGCGCCAGCCGTGCTGTCTTATCAGCTGCCCCAAGATGAATCTCCTTGCTTTGCCGTGCAGTCTGTTGTTCTGGATGGGGAAGCAGCAGAGCGCTTTCAGTTTGCTTTAAAGGCGGTTTTACGCAAGACCAGCTTTAAAGCCGGCCAGTGCCTTGGCGCCCAGGGCGTGAATCAGCTGATGACGCTGATCCAAAACCACATCATCGAGGCAGGCTACACCACTACGAGGGTTCTGGCCGCCCCGCAAGATTTGGCCAGCGGCACCTTGGTTTTGACCGTCTTTCCTGGGCGCATCGGCGCCCTTAGGTTTGACGACAGCCAGCCCGAACAAACCCACGTTGGCCGCATTCAGGCCTCACACAATGCTTTTCCACTAAGCGATGGCGATATTCTGAATTTGCATGCGCTAGAGCAGGGCTTAGAAAACCTCAAGCGCGTGCCCACGGCTGAGGCCGATATTCAAATCGTGCCCACGAACGACCCCAATAATCCCAATACCAGCGATGTGGTGGTGAGCTGGGCGCAGCGTACCGTGCCGTATCGGCTTAACTTCAGCGTCGACGATTCTGGCAGTAAATCGACTGGTAAGTATCAGGGCAGCGTGACGGTTTCTATTGATAACCCTCTGGGTTTAAGCGACCTCTTATACGCCAGCTACAACCAAGACCTCGGCTATGCCTCTAAAGCCGTCGACGAGCACGGCAATAAAGACA
>JAGNTR010000012.1 GCA_017987415.1 Neisseriaceae bacterium | reverse complement strand
GCCGAAGCTCAAGCCTTAGCAGAGGCTGAAGCCGCGGCCCAAAAAGCCAAAAAAACCAGCTCCGGGCCCAAACTGTCGGAACAAGACATCGCCAATAATGGCAATGTGATTCAGCCTAAGGCCGGCACTCAACCCAGCTTTCCCAGCAATGCTCAGCTGCGCTATGAAGGCCCAGCGGGCGTGACTGGCTATATGTCCTTCCAACGCGGCGGTGGACGCTACAGTCTCACTACCACGTTTAACATACCCTTTTACAAAATGTCTTTCGAATCCACCGGTCTTGTTGAAGGTAAATACTTTAAACCATTGCGCTACACCGACAAGCGCAAAGGCAAAATTTACGCTCAGGCTATTTTTGATTACGACCAACAGCAAATTCACTATGGTAAAGGCGCTGAGCCTGATCAAGTGGAACCGCTCACCCATCATGCCCAAGATTTCTTCACCCTAGCATGGCAAATGGCGCTTAATGGCGGTAAGCTGAGCGAGCCCATGCAGGTCACCAACGGTAAAAAAGTGTATCTACACAGCGACTTTAGCCCCAAAGGAGATCGCCAATACGACTCCAATGAGGGTAAAATCAACGTCCAAGTGTTTCGCATCAACCGCGGTGAAGACGGCATAGAATTTGCTTTTGCCCCCGATTTTGCTAATATCCCCGCACAGATCATTCTGACCGACGGTGGAAAAACCCATCAGCTTCGGCTGATTGGCATCACCCTAGATGGGGTGGATTATTGGCAGGCCATACGCCGCACCCGCGACAAGTAGTCGTTACCCGTATTATTTAACAGAAAAGAAACCATGACACCCAGTCAGTTACGCCACACCCAAAATGTCATTGAAGAACTCATCAGCTTTAAACGTCCTGCTGATGCGGTTCTCTCGTTGTACTTTAAAAACCACAATAAGCTTGGTCGCCAAGACCGCCATGAAATTGCCGAAACCGCTTTTGCGGCATTACGCCACTATGAAAAAATCGCCGACTTTTTAGGCGACGACGCCAAAAACCCGCATTGGGTTGCCTTGGCGGCTTTAATCATTGGTCGCGGTCTGAGCATCAATGTTTTAGGTGACTGCATCACCGATGAAGAAAAGCCACGCCTATCCGCGCTAAAGGCACATAAAGCAGCCTTCGCCGCCCAACTCAACACTGCCGCCGAGCTACCGACTTGGCTGGTTGAGCGCCTGTCTGAACACCTAAGCGACGATGACATCAAAAACATCGGCAAGTCGCTCAGCGCACCTGCGCCGCTTGACCTACGCGTCAACACCCTCAAAGGCAAACGCGACAAGGTTTTGAAACAGCTGCAAGATGAAGGCCTAGATGCCGTCGCCACGCCTTACTCACCATGGGGCATTCGCCTTCAGCAAAAAATTGTCCTCACTCGCCACCCCTTATTTCGCGAGGGCGTTTTAGAAGTTCAGGACGAAGGCAGCCAACTATTGGCTTTGCTGACGGGCTGTAAGCGCGGTGACATGGCCGTCGACTTTTGTGCCGGCGCCGGTGGTAAAACGCTGGCCATGGGCGCCATGATGGCCAACACTGGCCGCGTCTACGCTTTTGACATTGCCGAGAAACGCTTGGCCAATATGAAGCCACGCCTAGCGCGTTCAGGCTTGTCTAACGTGCACCCAGAATTATTGGCTCACGAAAACGACAGCAAGATTCGCCGCCTGATGAATAAGGTCGACACCGTTCTGGTCGACGCCCCTTGCTCGGGCCTTGGCACCTTGCGCCGTAACCCCGATTTAAAATACCGCCAAAGCCCAGCCAGCGTGGCCCAGCTCTTAGAGCAACAAGCGTCTATTCTAGAAAGCGCCGCACGCCTTTTGAAGCTTAACGGCCGCCTGGTGTACGCCACCTGTAGTATTTTGCCGGAAGAAAACCAACAGCAAGTAGCACGATTCCTAGCCAATCACCCCAATTTTGAATTATTAGATTGCGCTGAGCTACTGAAGGGGCTTAAAATTCCACTAAATACTGGAACTTCGTTAAGCTTAAACCCATATGCCCACCAAACTGACGGCTTTTTTGCCGCAGTCTTACAAAAAAAATCGCATTAAATTAACCCATATAAGGAAAGAATCAACATGAGCGCACAAGCTTCTATCCAACAAATCGTCACCGATCATAAAGTAGTGTTATTCATGAAAGGCACCAAACAGTTTCCACAATGTGGTTTCTCTTCTCGTGCCGTCCAAATCCTACAGGCTGCTGGCTGCAATGACTTCGCCACCGTGAATGTATTGGAAAATAACGAAATCCGTGAAGGCATCAAAGTCTTCTCAAACTGGCCAACCATTCCACAACTGTATGTAAACGGTGAATTCCTTGGCGGCTCTGACATCATGTTGGAAATGTTTGAAGCGGGCGAACTACAAGCTGCCCTAGCTTAACCCCCTTTCTCCCAGCGCCGCGACCTTGGCTCAAGCCTGCGCGGCACTGTTGTATCTACTGCGACTAAAGAAGCAAACACATGAAAATTACCGTTGTTAATCACCCTCTTATCCAACACAAACTGACCTTGATGCGTGAGCAAGACTGCAGCACCTACAAGTTCAGAACCCTAACCAAAGAGCTGGCGCGCCTAATGGCCTACGAAGCCTCTCGCGACTTCCCGACCGAAACGTTCGAAATGGAAGGCTGGTGCGGCCCAATCGAAGGCATCCGCATCAAGGGTAAAACCGTGTCGTTGGTGCCGATTCTACGCGCCGGCTTGGGCATGTTGGACGGTGTTTTAGACATGATTCCTACCGCCAAAGTCAGCGTCATGGGCCTGTCTCGCAATGAAGAAACCTTGCAGCCAGAACCGTACTTCGATAAGTTTGTAGACAATCTATCGGAACGCACCGCATTAATCTTGGATCCCATGCTGGCCACCGGCGGCTCTATTGTGGCCACCATTGACATCTTGAAGCGTAAAGGCTGTAAAGACATCAAAGCCTTGGTTTTAGTAGCCGCACCTGAAGGCGTTAAAGTGGTCAACGAAGCGCATCCAGACGTGACCATTTACACTGCCGCGCTAGACAGCCACCTAGATGAAGACAGCTACATCATCCCAGGCCTAGGCGATGCAGGCGACAAGATTTTTGGCACCAAACAACACCACTAAGCCTAACGCTTAAGCGTGTGACCTCATCCACCCCCTCGGCTAGGCCGAGGGGGTTAAGGCATGGACATGACCACATTTAAACAACACTTAGCCACCCTACCCAGCATCGACCATCTGTCGGGCTTAGACGTGGTCAACCTCTTGGGCCTCACCGTCCATCACATTCCGAACGCCCCGAATACTCAAGGCTCGCTAAAGATCTATCACGCCCTGTCGCTCGGCGGTAAAGAGCTAGATGAAGACGCCGTGGCCATGGGCCTCATCTTATTTGGTGAACACGTAGAAGCCGCGCAAAAACACCCTGGCAGCCATCCCAACATCGATTTTTTATTGGCGCAAAAAAACCATAATTTAGAATACCGATTAAAGCCAATTACGGCAGCCACGCCAGAAAAATAAAGGCGCGCCGCACAACGCCCTTTTATCCGCTTTCTTGAATATGCTAGAATAGCACTGTTTATTTGTTTGTTTGTCTGACTCATGGTGGGTTAGACAGGTTGCATTAAGGAAATCAATACATGGCAGGTCACAGTAAGTGGGCGAATATCCGCCACAAAAAAGAACGTCAAGACGCCAAACGTGGCAAAATTTTCACTCGCGTGATCAAAGAGATCACCGTAGCGGCCAAAATGGGCGGCGGTGACCCTGGATCCAACCCACGCCTACGCCTTGCCATGGATAAAGCCCTTGATGCCAACATGCCTAAAGACAACATCCAGCGCGCCATCGACCGCGGCACGGGCAGCCTAGAAGGCGTTGAATACGTAGAGTTGCGCTATGAAGGCTACGGCATTGGCGGCGCAGCCGTCATGGTTGACTGCTTAACCGACAACAAAACCCGTACCGTTGCCGACGTACGTCATGCGTTTACCAAAAATGGCGGCAACCTGGGCACCGATGGCTCAGTAGCGTTTCAGTTTGCGCACCAAGGCTATTTATTGTTTGGCCCAGAAACCGATGAAGAAGCACTGATGGATGCGGCGCTCGAAGCCGGCGCCGAAGACGTGATCATCAACGACGACGGCTCGATCGAAGTCATCACCCAACCAAACGATCACAGCCAAGTAAAACAAACCCTTGAGGCAGCAGGCTTTAAGGCCGAAGACGGCGAAGTCACCATGCGCCCACAGAACGAGATTGAACTGTCTGGGGACGACGCCCAGAAAATGCAAAAGCTGATTGATGCTTTAGAAGACCTAGACGACGTCCAAGAAGTGTATACTTCTGCCGTCCTCGATCTGGACTAAACATTTAACTGTTTTTTGTATCATTATTTAAAGAAGGCGACCCACAAGCGTGGTCGCCTTTCTCCTTGTTTAGACCGACCTAACTTAGAAAGAACGGCATGTCAGATAATCACTTTTTAGACGTAATGTACAACGAAAACGCCGCTGCGGTGCAGTTTGCCATCGACTTTTTGCTGTACGAAGCCGCCATCGACGAGGCCCCTAGCCCTGAAGAAGTGGCCCAGTGGCGCGACATTTTAATGAAACGCGGCGGCAAATTCGAACGTTACGCCCACCTATGCCAAAAATGGTTAGAAGAAGAAGCCGGTCAGTAATGCCTAAAAATAAAATGATGGTGGTGGCGCTGTTGTGGTTTGTCGGCAGTCTGTATTTTTTATTCCGTCCAGCCGACCCTGATGAAGTCGCCCCATTTATGCACTTTGACAAATTTGCCCATTTCTCCCTCTTTTTTGGGCAGTTTTGGCTATTGTGCAAAGCCTACACCCTAGAGCTTAAGGTTATTCCCCTTAAGCCGCTGCTGCTCGGCGCAGCGGTCTGGGCCGTCAGCAGCGAAATGCTACAAATGCTGTTGACCACCACCCGCAATGCCGACGCTTGGGATGCGCTGGCCGACGTCATGGGTGCCGCCTTGGCACTGGTGATTGGCCTGTATGTCAACCAACTGAAAAGAGAAATCGGGAGGGCTTATGATGAGTCATGATGTTTACTTCAAACGCCGCCAACGGGTATTACAAGCTATGGCAGAAGGCATTGCCATTGTTCACGCTGCGCCAGAACAGCGCCGCAGCAACGACACTTTTTACCCCTACCGACAGGACAGCTATTTTTATTACTTAACCGGGTTTAACGAACCGGGCGCCAGCTTGATTCTGAATGCCCTAGACCAAACTGCCCTCTTATTTTGCCGCGACAAGCATCCCGAGCAAGAAATCTGGGAAGGCTTTCGCTACGGCCCTGAAGCCGCAGCAGACGCCTTTGGCTTTGAATATGCTTACAGCAGCGATGACTTTGACAGCGTGGCCCATGCCTGCATCAGCAATAGCCCAACGCTGTACGCACTTTGGGGCCTCTACCCGGAGCAAGACCGAGTCTTAATGAATCTTTGGCAAAGCGTCAAAGAACAGGCTTGGCACAACGTACGAGCGCCCAAAGCACTGATGGACCTCGGCGTCATCCTCGACAATATGCGCCTCATCAAAGATACACATGAGCTAACCCAACTCAAACAGGCCGCCAAGATCAGCGCACTGGGCCATTTAGCCGCCATGCGCGCCGCCAAGCCGGGGCTATACGAATATCAGCTAGAAGCTGAGCTTCTACACACCTTCGTCCAGCACGGTGCCCGCTCACCGGCTTACGAAAGCATCGTGGCCTCAGGTAAAAACGCCTGCGTGCTGCATTACGTCAACAACAACGCCCAGCTTCAGGATGGCGAACTGGTGATGATCGACGCCGGCGCCGAGTTTGGCAGCTACGCCGGCGACATCAGCCGCACCTTCCCTGTCAACGGTCGCTTTAATGACGCCCAGCGCGACGTGTATGAAATTGTTTTAGCCGCCCAGCTGGCCGCCATCAAAAGCATTAAGGCCAAAGTCAGCTGGCAAACGGTGAGCGACGCCGCCCTGAATATTCTGGTGCAAGGCCTGATCGACTTAAAGCTATTACAAGGCTCGGTAGCAAGCAATATCGAACAGCAAACCTATCGCCGCTTTTACATGCATGGCCTCGGCCACTGGGTAGGCCTAGACGTTCATGACGTCGGCGGACGCCACCGCGGCGGCAAACCCATCTTGCTCAAAGAAGGCATGTGCACCACGGTTGAGCCCGGCCTATACATTCCGGGCGACGCCGACATTCCTGAAGCCTTCCGTAATATGGGCATTCGCATCGAAGACAACGTTTTGGTCACCGATTCAGGCTGTGTGGTATACACCGCCGACGTGCCCAAGAACATCAGCGACATCGAAGACGTCATGCATGGCTAGATTTGATGAAATGCACCGCCCCTCTGCCTAACCGCACGAGGGGCTTTTTTATGGTACATTTTAACCAAGATTATTTCATGAAGGAGTCCCGTATGGCTTTCGTGGTCACCGACAACTGCATCCAGTGTAAATACACCGACTGCGTAGACGTCTGCCCCGTCGACTGTTTTTACGAAGGGCCTAACTTCTTGGTCATCAACCCAGATGAGTGCATCGACTGCGCCATGTGTGAACCAGAATGCCCAGCCAAGGCGATTTTTGACGAGCAAGATTTGCCTGAAAACTTACACCATTTTCTGGCCTTGAACGCCGAGCTGGCCGAAACCTGGCCCAATATCGACCAAAGTAAAGCGCCTTTGCCCGATGCAGCCGAATGGGATGGCGTACCCAATAAGCTGCCCAAACTGATTCGTTAAGCCAAGCGCCCATCTAAGCCATCGGTGGGTGGCAGCGCGACACCACCCTACACCGCACAGCTGCCGCCGCTATCCGTTCCGGGCTTGGCCTTAGCTTGATCCTCTTGCATCACCTGAACCAAAGCCTCGGCAAAATAATCGGCCGACTGCGCGCCGCTGATGGCGTAGCGATTATCCAACACCACAAACGGCACGCTGCTGATCTGTAAGCGCTGCGCCAACGCCTCATCATCACGCACGGCGGTGGCGTAAGCCTCTGTGGCCAAAACCTCGGCTACTTTGGCACCATCTATGCCCACGGCCTCGGCCAAGGTTTGCAACACCGCCGTATCGCCGATGTGCTGACCATTCACGAAATGGGCCTCAAACAGCGCCCGCTGCATGGCCTCATCTAGCCCCTCAGCCGCAGCCAAATGTGCCAGCTGATGGGCGGCAAAAGTATTGGTCATGATCACCCGATCATAATCCATATGTAGCCCAACCGATTCGGCCATACTGGTGGCCTGGCGCGCCATCGCATGGGCACGCTCGATCGACACATTGTATTTTTGTGACAGCTGCTCGTATTTGCTTTGCGGATTATTAACCAAGGCATCTGGCGCCAGCTCAAAGCTGCGGTGAATCACCTGAATGCTCGCCCGCTGAACGTCGTTTAACTTGGCCAATCCCTGCGCCAGATTGTGCTGGCCAATATAGCAATAAGGACAGGCAAAATCAGACCATATTTGTACTTGCATCACGCACTCCTTTTCTCAATGACGGCCTGGCTGTGTTCACCCCAACCAAACCCAATAGACTTAGCCTACCATTATGCGCGCACAGGCACAAAAAAACCGCGCCCTGATCAAACAGCGCGCGGTTTTAGATGATTCAGCGTCTAAGCCTTAAGTTCTGGCATCACGCCCTCTACCTGGCAGATGGTAAAGAGCGGCAGTCCGGCTTGGCGAATGCGCTTAGCGCCTTCCAGATCATTAAACTCAATAATAGCGGCTGCTTCAACCACTTCAGCATTCAAGCGTTGTAACAGCTTAAAGCCCGCCTGCATGGTACCGCCGGTAGCGATTAAGTCGTCCACCAACAGCACCCGATCGCCCGCCTTAACCGCATCGACGTGCATCTCTACCGTGGCGTTACCGTATTCCAACTCATAGGTTTCTTCAACGGTGGTAAACGGCAGCTTGCCTTTTTTACGAATCGGTACAAACCCCACATTCAATTGGTAGGCAATCGCCGCGCCCAAAATGAACCCGCGCGCATCCAAACCCGCCACCACGTCGATTTTTTGGTCCATATAGCGATGCACAAACAGGTCAACCAAGATGCGAAAGGTTTTAGGGTCTTGTAAAATCGGCGTGATGTCGTAAAACAAAATGCCTGGGCTCGGCCAGTTAGGTACTTTGCGAATCGCCGCCTCAATAAAGTCAGCGTAGTTTAAATGGCTCATGTCCTGTAATTCTGTCATTTCTTTCATCCTGTTTATGCCCCCAAGAACACAAATTTAGCCGCCCACATCAATGCCACTACCCACACCATCAGCTTAACTTCGCGCGCACGGCCGGTAAATAGCTTAATCAATGTATACGACAAAAAGCCAAAGGCCACGCCATCGGCAATCGAATACGTAAACGGCATCGCCACAATGGTCACAAACGCCGGCGCCGCTTCAGTCATGTCTTCCCAATCGATGTCGACCACGCCTCTGACCATCAAAATGGCCACATACAGCAAGGCTGGTGCCGTTGCAAACTCAGGCACGCTGGCCGCCAACGGCGAGAACCACAGGCTGGCCATAAATAAAAGCGCAATCACCACCGTGGTCAAACCGGTACGGCCGCCCACCGCGGTACCAGAAACCGATTCCATATAGGCCACCGTCGGTGTGGTACCCAAGGCCGCGCCAGCCACAATCGCAGCAGAGTCTGCCGACAGTGCTTTATTAATACGCGGCAGCTTATTGTCTTTCATCAGGCCAGCACGCTGCGCCACCGCCACCAAGGTGCCAGTACTGTCAAACAGGCTCACCACGAACAGTACAAAAATCACACCCAGCATAGAGAACGAGAAGGCATCCGCCAAGTTCATTTTCATCAGCGTGGGTTCAAGCGACGGCACGCTCGACACAATGCCTTTAAACTCGGTTAAGCCCATACCGATAGAGATCGCCGTCACCACCAAAATACTGATGATGATCGCCCCGCGCACGCGCCAAAAATCCAGCACAATGATCAGCAAAAAGCCCAACATCGCCAGCATCACGCCCGGCGACTGAATGTCACCCAGCTTAACTAAGGTATCAGGGTTACCGATTACCAAGCCGGCATTTTTTAACGCCACCAGTGCCAAAAACAGGCCGATACCGGCCGCAATCGCGTGCTTGAGCGATTCGGGAATCGCATCCACAATCGCCGCCCGAACCTTTAAAAAATGCACCGCCACAAACAATAAACCGGTAATAAAAACAGCGCCCATCGCCACTTCCCACGGCACCCCCATGCCTTTCACAATTGCATAGGTAAAGAAAGCATTCACGCCCATGCCCGGCGCCAACGCCACCGGGTAATTAGCCACTAGGCCCATCACCAAACAGCCTAAGGCCGCCGACAAACAGGTCGCCACAAACACAGCGCCGTAGTCCATGCCGGCATTAGACAAAATGGTCGGGTTGACGATCACGATGTAACACATGGTTAAAAAAGTGGTCAAACCGGCCAATACTTCCGTGCGCACAGACGTGCCGTGCTCGGCCAGTTTAAAATATCGCGCTAATAAGCCCTCGGGCTTAGAATCAGGTGCTTGCATGAATTCATCTCATCTTTAAAGAAGTCGAAGACGCCCACTCTCCTTAAACACAACAACGGGCACAAAACCGTATATTATAGCCCCATTACCCCTGTAGATGAACGCTTTTTTCAAGCGCCCGCCTATGGCATAATGTCTGCCTCACGCATAAAGGATCATCATGACACCCCCCAAAGGCACCATTTTTGTCGTGGCTGCGGCTTCTGGCACAGGCAAAACCACCCTAGTTGGCCGTTTACTGCAGCAAGACCACAAAATCAAACTGTCGGTTTCACACACCACTCGCCAGCCGCGCACCGGTGAAGTACACGGCACCCACTATTTTTTCGTTGAAAAAAACGATTTCGAAGCCCAAATCAAAGATAATGCCTTCTTAGAATACGCCCAAGTGTATGACAATTACTACGGCACCAGCTTTGCTTGGATCAACCAAACCTTGGCCGCCGGCCACGATGTTTTATTGGAAATTGACGTTCAGGGCGCCGAACAAGTGCGCGCCCTACTACCCGACGCCGTCGGCATTTTCATCCTCCCACCGTCTATCGATGTTTTGGCGCAACGCCTGACAGGACGAGGCACAGACGCTGCTGATGTGATCGAAAAACGCATGAACAATGCCCGCCACGAAATCGCCCAAGCCGAGCATTTCGACTACATTGTCATCAACAATGATTTAGACGAAGCCACCGCCGATCTGATCAGCATCGTACGCGCCCAACGCCTGACGCAAAAAAAACAGCACGATTTTTACCTAGATTTATTGAAATAGGCTTAAAATATCCAAGACGCCACTCTAAAGTCTCTCTTGCAATTCGGCACAGCTGAGCTAACATAGAGACCTATTAACTGAATATTACTGAAAGTACCCCTATGGCACGCATTACCGTAGACGATTGTTTGAACCGCATCCCTAATCGCTTTGACCTAACCTTAGCCGCTGCTTACCGCGCGCGCCAGGTTGCCAATGGTGCAACCCCACTGGTTGACGAAGCCCGCAACAAACCAACCGTGGTGGCCCTACGCGAAATCGCCGCCGGCCAAATTGGCGTTGAAATTCTAGACCGCAAAAAATAATCTAGACCTTTTCATTCCTATAAAGCTCACCACATGACGCAACACACACCTGCCCCCTTCGCGAACGCCGTCACGGATGCACGCGCTACGTTTTTTAAAGCGGTTGACTATCTGAAACCAGAAGACATCCGCTTGCTCGAGCACGCCTGTGACTATGCCACCGAAGCGCACGAAGGGCAGTATCGTAAAAGTGGTGAGCCTTACATTACCCATCCGATTGCGGTGGCCACGGAACTGGCCCATTGGCACCTCGACGCCCAAGGCCTTGCCGCCGCACTGATGCACGATGTATTGGAAGACACGGGCACCACCAAGAAGCAGCTGGCCGCCGAATTTGGCGACACCATTGCCGACTTGGTGGATGGCCTATCTAAGCTGGAAAAGCTAGAGTACGAAAACAAAGAGGCCCATCAGGCGGAAAACTTCCGCAAAATGGTGATGGCCATGGTCAAAGACGTACGCGTCATCATTGTGAAGCTGTCCGATCGCCTACACAATATGCGTACCCTAGACGTCATGAGGCCAGAAAAAAGGCGCCGCATAGCCAGTGAAACCCTGGAAATTTATGCCCCCATCGCCAACCGCATCGGCCTCAACCACGTTTACCGTGAACTGCAAGACCTGTCTTTTCGCAACATCTACCCCATCCGTTACGCCACCTTGGCCAAAGCGCTTAAAACCGCCCGCCAAAACCGCCGCGACGTGGTCGGTAAAATTTTACAGTCATTCAGCCAACGGCTGGTGACCTGCAACATCGAGGCCCAAATCCGTGGCCGCGAAAAAAACATTTACAGCATTTATAAGAAAATGCAAACCAAGAACCTCAGCTTCGGCGACGTCTTGGACATTTTCGGCTTTCGCATCATCGTCAACAGCATCCCTGCCTGCTACGTTGCTCTAGGCGCCCTGCACGGCCTGTACAAGCCCATTCCAGGCAAATTCAAAGACTACATCGCCATCCCTAAGGGCAATGGCTATCAAAGCCTACACACCACCCTATTTGGCCCTTATGGCGTGCCCATTGAAGTGCAAATCCGCACGCGCCAAATGGACGCCGTCGCAGAAGATGGCGTGGCCAGTCATTGGATGTACAAAACGCCTGATGAATCTATTGATGAGGCGACTCGCCGCACCAATCAATGGCTGCAAAACGTGCTCGACATGCAGGCCCAAAGCGAAGACGCGGTCGAATTCCTCGAACACATCAAGGTGGATTTATTCCCCGACGAAGTGTATGTCTTTACGCCTAAAGGCAAGATCATGGTGCTACCGCGTAACGCCACGCCTATTGATTTCGCCTACACCGTCCACACCGACATCGGCCATCATTGCGTGGCCGCACGCGTGAACTACAACCTAGTGCCACTACGCACCATTTTACGCACCGGTGACACGGTTGAAATCATTACCTCGCCCACCTCGAATCCTAATCCAGCTTGGCTGAGCTTCGTGACCAGCGGCCGCGCCCGCAGCGCCATCCGTAGCCACCTCAAATCGATTAAGCGCACCGACGCCGTCGCCCTAGGTGAAAAACTACTGAATCAAGCCTTGAGCGCGCTCTTGCCGAAAAACGTCTTGCTGTCGGAAGACATTAAAGAAGCCTATTTAAAAGATTTAGCTGAAAAAGACACCACCTTCGAAGACGTCTTGCTCGACGTCGGCATGGGCCGCATCCTGCCGATCTTTGTCGCGCGCCATCTGGCCCAACTGGCCGGCGTGCATCTAGGCGAAGAAGTCAAGATGAGCCCCATCGTGGTCAACGGCTCCGAAAGTGGCAGCATGCAGATGGCTGGCTGTTGCCGCCCTATTCCAGGCGACCCTATTGTGGCCATCATCACCAAAGATCAAGGCTTGATCGTGCACCGACAAAATTGTCCTAATGCCGAAAAAGTAGACGTCAGCAAGCAAATTGACGCCAACTGGAAAGACGTCACCCCGCGCCGCTACAACGCCAATCTCTTGGTGTCTGCCCAAGATGCACAAGGACTACTGGCCGCCATGGCCTCGACCATTTCACGCCACAAGGCCAATATTGAATCGGTAGACACGCCCTCTGGCAAAAAAGCCGGCAGCGAAGGCTTTGTTGAATTCGAGTTTAAAGTGCAGGTCAGCAACCTCAAACAGCTGAACGCCATCATCCACGAATTAAACATCATCCCGCAGGTACGCCGCGTGATCCGCCGTTAATTGTTGACAAAGCAGCCCAAAAAACTTAAAATCTCACCCTTAATATTTTAGATTTGGGCTGTTGGCGCTGGATTCATCCAGCCAAACACAGGCTCAGTACACATTATTCGCCCTTTTCGGTACAAAAAGAGACCGCAAAGGTGATTCGTTAGGGGGTGATTTTTAAACGGTTTAGGCTTTCCGACCCAATAAAAAAGCATGATTAATCGCTGTACCAAAACACCCTCACTTGTTTTGTGGTGTTGCCACAAAACTTTATTAACGAAGTAATTAAGGAAAAATTATGCCAGCAGTTCGCGTAAAAGAAAATGAGCCATTTGAAGTTGCGATGCGTCGCTTTAAACGTGGTGTTGAAAAAACCGGTCTTTTGACTGAACTACGTGCCCGTGAATTCTACGAAAAACCAACCGCAGAACGCAAACGCAAAAAAGCTGCTGCCGTTAAACGCCTACAAAAACGTTTACGCAGCCAAACTTTGCCACCAAAAATGTACTAAGAATCGCTCAGTATCAATACCGCAGGCTAGTCCTGCGGTTTTTCTGTTTGCCTTACCTCTGCATTACCCCCGTTAACCTTTAGGAGTTCGTGATGACCACATTAAAAGCACAAATCAATGAAGACATGAAATCAGCCATGCGTGCCAAAGACACCCTAAAGCTCTCAACGGTACGCTTACTGTTAGCCGCCATCAAACAGCAAGAAGTCGACACCCGTGAAGACGTCAGCGATGAAGACGTGCTCAGCATTGTCACCAAAATGGTGAAGCAGCGTAAAGACTCTGCCAAAATCTACCAAGACGCCAACCGTCAAGACTTAGCCGACAAAGAATTGGCCGAGATCACCACCCTAGAAGCCTATCTACCTGAAGCCCTATCGAACGATGCCATTGCCGCCATCATCAGCGCCGCCATCGCCGAAAGCCAAGCCGAAGGCATGAAGGACATGGGCAAAGTCATGGCCATCGTTCGCCCCAAAGTGGTGGGCCAAGCCGACATGGGTGAAGTCAGCCGCCTGATCAAAGCCGCTTTAAACTAAGCCATGATCCCTAACGAGTTTATCGATGAGCTACTGGAAAAGGTAGACATCGTGGACATCATCGATGGTTACGTCCCCCTTAAAAAAGGGGGGCTTAACTATATGGCCTGCTGCCCATTCCACAAAGAAAAATCGCCCTCTTTTACCGTCAGCCCTACCAAGCAGTTTTACCACTGCTTTGGCTGTGGCGCCCACGGCAGCGCGATCAGCTTCTTAATGGAATACCAAGGCGCAAGCTTTGTCGATGCCGTTGGCCAACTGGCCGATCGTGTCGGCATGGTGATGCCTAAACAGGTCGCTTCCTCGCCCGAGCAAGCCGCCCGCGCGCAAGAGCGCCGCGAACAAAAGAAAACCCTAGAGTCGACCACTGAACAGGCCGCCAGCCATTATCAAAAGCAGCTTAAGCTGAGCCAAACCGCAATTGAATACCTGAAAAAGCGCGGCCTAACCGGTCAAATTGCTGCTCATTACGGCCTGGGCTACGCCCCCGACGATTGGCAAACGCTGGCCCAAAGCTTCAGCCCCTACCCAAACGAATACCTGATCGAATCCGGCTTAGTCATCAGCAAGGAAGACAAAAACTACGATCGCTTTCGCGACCGTATTATGTTTCCAATTCGCAACCAACGCGGCGCCGTGGTGGGCTTCGGCGGGCGCATCATCGGCCAGGGCGAGCCTAAATACTTAAACTCACCCGAAACGCCCTTATTTGAAAAAGGCAAAGAGCTATACGGCCTGTTTGAAGGCCGAGCTGCCATCAAAGAAGCCGGACGCGTGTTGGTGGTTGAAGGCTATATGGACGTGGTGGCGCTGGCTCAATTTGAGGTTGGCTACGCCGTGGCGTCTTTGGGCACGGCCACCACCGCCGACCACATCAAACTGTTGATGCGCCAAAGCGACCAAATCTATTTTTGCTTTGACGGCGACAACGCCGGCAAAAAAGCCGCCTGGCGTGCGCTGGAGAATGCCTTACCGATGCTGCAAGACGGCAAAAGCCTGCATTTTCTCTTTTTACCAGAAGAGCACGACCCCGACAGCTACATCCGCGAATACGGCAAAGACGCTTTTGAAACCCAGCTGGTGAAGCACAGCCTGCCCTTGTCGAACTATTTTTGGCAACACCTCAGCAGCCTAGTCGACTTAAAAACCTCAGAAGGCAAAGCTGACTTCATCAAGCAAGCGACGCCTTTATTGAGCCAAATTAAAGCGCCCACGCTAAGCTTTTTGCTCAAGCAAAAAATCGCCAAGCTGGTCGACGTTGCTCAAGATGATTTAGAGCAACTCATTGGCCAACAGCCAAGCAAAAAGCAAAACGTCGGCTTTAAAAACTATCGCCTGCCCAAAACCACGTTTCGACAGCACCAAACCACGCCTTTAATCCATCGATTAATTAAGTGGCTCTTGATGAATCCGAAATGGGCCCAATATGTATTAATACCCGAGTACTTAATCGCAGAAGACGAACTGGCCTGCCTCATGACCTTGGCCGAAGCCGCCAAAGGCATGAATGATCAGGCCACCAGTGCCCGTCTGGTTGAGTATATGCGCCAAAGCGATTATGAAGATTTTCTGAACCAAATCCTCAAACAAGCCATACGCGAACGCGAAGAGTTCGAAGAACCCAAGGCCGAGGATGAAGAAAGTTTTATATTAGGCATCCAAAAACTCTTAAATGAGTTAAAATATAAGCAACTAGAACAACTCAAAAAGCATGCCAGAGAAAGGGCCTTAACCGAAAGCGAAGAACAGCTTTTATTGGCCCTCTTGATGTCGCATTAAGCTTAACGAAACCAGAAACACCCGCAGTTGTCTGACCGGCTGCCCTCGTGGCGGCCAACGTGTTTGAGTGGCCTGAATACAGAGTCGATTAAACCTGGCCAAGCCCAGCTTAATCCCGTGGTTTTACCACCCATTAGCCTCACTCAGCATGCAACAACTACACCACATAACCTTTCATTTTGGACAGGAAAATATGGCCAAGCCAATTAATGATAATGAAGTAGAAAACGACGTAGACGACAACAAGCCTTTAACGCCAGAAGAGCAGCGTCAGCGCTTACGTCACCTCATTGTGTTAGGTAAAGAACGTGGTTACATTACCCATTCTGAAATCAATGACCATTTACCGGACGACGTTTCTGACGCCGAACAAATCGAAAACATCATTGGCATGATTTCAGGTTTGGGCATTCAGGTGACGGAAGTCGCCCCTGATGCCGAATCCTTATTGATGAGCGACAGCACCGGCGTGACCGATGATGATGCCGTTGAAGAGGCAGAAGCCGCTTTATCGAGCGTGGATGCGGAATTTGGCCGCACCACCGACCCCGTGCGCATGTACATGCGTGAAATGGGTCAAGTCGACCTACTCACCCGCGAAGATGAAATCATCATCGCCAAAAAAATTGAACATGGCCTAAAAAACATGATTCAAGCCATCGCCGCCTGCCCAGGCTCTGTGGCTGAGATTCTGAGCCTAATGGAGCGCGTAGGCAACGACGAATTGAAAATCGATGACGTTGTCGAAGCGCTCATCGATCCTTCTGAAGAAATGGCGCCTGCAGCTGAAGCCGAGCCAGTTAAAGAAGAAAAAGAAGCCGCCACTGAAGAGGATGCACTAGAAGGCGACGAAGACGTCGACATGGAAGATGAGGAAGAGGAAGAAGACCCTGCCGCCATCGCCAGCGCCAACTTAGAAGAGCTTAAAGCCCGTTCACTAGAACACTTTAAAAATGTCCAAGTCCTATACGACGACATGATTAAAGCCCTAGAAAAAGGCTCAAGCAAAGACAAAAAATACGTTACCGCGCGCAACGACATCGCTGAAGAGCTGTCAAAAGTACGCTTCGCCACACGCCAAATTGAAAGCCTGTGCGAAAGCCTACGCGCCCGCGTCCAGCAAATTCGCGTGCTAGAACGTGAAATCATGACCATTTGCGTCAACCGCGTGGGCATGGACCGTGATTACTTCATCAAACAGTTTAAAGATCAACAAACCAATCTTGACTGGACCGATAAAGAAATCAACAAAGGCAAAGCTTGGGCCGATGCCCTAACTCGCTTTAAACACGGCATCATCGAACGTCAAACCGCCATCATGACTCTGGAAGAAGAAGCCCAGCTGTCTATGCATGAGCTAAAAGACATCAACAAAAACATGGCCGCCGGCGAGCGTGAAACCAACGCCGCCAAGCAAGAAATGATTCAGGCCAACTTGCGCTTGGTGATTTCGATTGCCAAAAAATACACCAACCGTGGCCTACAGTTCTTGGATCTGATTCAAGAAGGCAACATCGGTTTGATGAAAGCGGTAGACAAGTTTGAATACCGTCGTGGCTACAAATTCTCGACCTACGCCACCTGGTGGATTCGTCAGGCCATTACCCGCTCGATCGCCGACCAAGCACGCACCATCCGTATTCCGGTGCACATGATCGAAACCATCAACAAGATGAACCGTATTGCCCGTCAATTCCTGCAAGAAAATGGCGTAGACGCAGAACCGGCAGAATTGGCCGAACTCATGGACATGCCGGAAGACAAAATCCGCCGCATCATGAAGATCGCCAAAGAGCCGATTTCGATGGAAACCCCCATCGGCGATGACGACGATTCACACTTGGGCGACTTTATTGAAGACCAAAACAACACGGCACCGGCAGACGCCGCCATGTATTCTGGCCTACGTGAAGTGACTAAAGAAATCTTAGAAAGCCTCACCCCGCGTGAAGCCAAGGTTTTACGCATGCGTTTCGGCATCGACATGAATACCGACCACACCCTAGAAGAGGTCGGCAAGCAGTTTGACGTGACGCGCGAGCGGATTCGTCAAATCGAAGCCAAAGCCTTACGTAAACTGCGTCACCCAACGCGTTCTGAGCGTCTAAAAAGCTTCTTAGACAGCGAAGACAACAAGCAGTAAAGCACCACAACGCAAAAGCGTCGCAACTTAACCGTTGCGACGCTTTTTTATGGGCGCTTACAGCAGCATCGCCACCGACCCATGCTCACATAAAAAAACAGGCGCCGCCATAATGGGCCTCGCCTGTCTTAACCTCACCCTCAGGGCTGAAACGTTCTCACCACCTCACCCTTTAAATCAACCAGTACGCTGGGCTTATTGACATTGGCAATGATTAAAAAACCATTATTTAAGCCTTCTGCCGTCACATAAGTGCCATTGCGGTCAATGCCGGGAAAATCTTTAATCGGCCGGCTCCACACCACATCGCCCGACGCCTTATCAATCACCTGTAAAAAGCGATCAGCCTCAGAAGGCGTGGCGTCAAAGCGCAGCAACACCTGAGACGCATTCTGTGCCAAAACTTCCTCATTGAAATACACCTTACCGGGCGTCATCTCCACCATCTCATGATAGGCATGACCCCAGCGCGAAAACACGGCATAGCCAGTACTCAAGCGCAGCAACTGCTGTGACCGACCAATCCAAAACTCATCCGTTTGGGGATCGTAAATGTCCACATAGCCCTCTCGATAAGGGCCGCCATTGTGCTGAGGCAACGTGCCTTTCAACAGGTATTTACCCGCCTGCTTTCTTTGTGAAGAGCTGTTTACTTCTTTAAAGAAATAATGCGGCATCCACTGCTGCTCACGCGCTAAAGCCTTCACATTGGCCTCACCCGCATCATACTTATCCGACGCCAAGATCAACCGATCCAACACCGGATAATAAACGTACTCGATGCCGCTGTTGCTCAACAACTCTAAACACGCGCCGTCAAGACCACCATAGCAGGCTTTGACCTTGCTGATGCCGGCACTTAAAGCCTGAGGATGCGCCGTTTGAATCGCCTGGTTCATGGCCTCAAACTCACGGCTGACCGGATTAAACCGATACGCCTCAGCCTCCAGCATCACCGCATACAGCTCGCCATTGGGTAAGCGCTTAAAGCGGACAGGCTGGCTGGTTCTGGGCTGGGCAATGACCAGCCGTTGCTGAGCTGAATCATCCTCCTTCGTCAAAGAGGACACCGTGATGATGATTTCTGGCGTGTCCTCGCGGCTGCCACTCGTCGGCTCTGCCGCCGTAATCAACCAAGCAGGGCCATCCACCTCTTGATACACCGTGGTGGCCACGATTCTGCTGCGATCGATTGCGCTTTGGTAAGCCGCCTGCTGCTTCGAGGCAGGCTTACTTTGCCAAGCGCCTAAGCCACCCAACAGCACAATCACGGCAGCGATCAACACAAGGAAAATCCAGACCTTGTGCTTTAGCTGGCTGAACCGATCCAGCAGCTTCTGATCAATCGTGTGGGTCACCACATGCTGCTTCGGTGCCTTACTGTTCAAAATCACAAACTCCGCCTCACAGCTGAGGCAGACGTAGTGATTTGGCTTCGGACTAGACTGCTTAGTGCTGCCACATTGCGGGCATTTTATGGTATTAATTTTAAATGACATGATTTTCTATCTAACACTCGTGAATCGGGCCGGCATACAGCCACACAAAGCTCAAAACTGACTTAAGGATTGTCCTTTTTAACCGCAACCCCCGCCTGAACGCCGTCCGTCTTGCCTCGATTCAGAAAAAAAGCGCACACGCTGATCAACACCCCCCAAGCCAGTATCGCCACCAAAAGGCTCAACACCACGGGCAATACAGGCACCGAACCAAACAAGGCCACGCCCCATATGCTCGCCCCCAGCCAGCCCAACAACACCAACACCAGGCTGATGATCAGCAGCGCCAAAACCAACTGTAAGCATTTAATCATGTTGTCCTCCCATGAGTTGATCCAAAATCTGTTGGCGCCGCTGTTGATACTCAGCCTCCGTAATTAACTCAGTATCGAATAGCTGCTTTAAAGCTAAAAGCTGGCGCGTCTCGGCGAACAACGGAGCCTTAGAGGCTTCGACAGCGCCATCAGTCGTCGGCGCTGCTGGAGTCTTATTAAAGGCCTGACCCAACTGCATGCCCACGCCAAACTGTAGGCCGGCACCAGCCAAGCCCCCTTCATTCTTAGCCGCGTCCCGCATCGCCCGCAGCTGCTCTAAATCAACATAGCTTAAATTAGCCTGCTGCGCCGCAAACTGGTCCACCGCCACATCGGCAATCCGACCAATGCGCGCCTGCGTTTGCGCATCAAACTGCGTGCCCATGATGTGAAATGACGACAAAGCTAATCCCCAATCGGCAACCAGATCACTCAATACCGGCCCAATCTGAGCAGAAAGCATCGGCAGCTGCGCATCGATTTGGCCATAATGTAGCCGCTGCTGCGCAATGTGACCGATCAGCAGGCCTTGCATTTGATCCACCAACATACTTTTAATGGTTTCGGTGCGCACCTCAGCCTGTGCGCCCAGTACGCCGTTTAATAAACGCTCAGGGTCGCAGATCTTGAAATCACACACGCCATTCAAGCCCAGCTCAACCGGCGTTTGGTACACAGGGTCAACGTATTTAATCGTCTGCGCCGTGCCCCAGGCCTGATTCACCATCGTCGTGGTCCTGAAAAAATACAGCGCCAGCTTGTGTTCACTCTCAAACAGCTGGTAAGACTTTAACAGCGTGGTCACGAAAGGATGGTTGTCGGTTTTTAAAGCGTAGCTGCCACTGTCTAACAGCACATCGACTAATTGCCCCTCATACACCAAAGCACAGCCCTGGCCAGGTGACAGCAACAGCTGTGATGCCTGCTTGATTTCATCGTTAGGGTGCGGCCATTTCTGCCACATCAAGCCTAAATCAGCCTCATCCCACTGGATCACGCTGGCAAATTGTTTTTTAATAAATCCAAACATGCTGCTTCCTTTATCATTATTTCTTTAAGACACGCACAATCTGACCGGCATGATCAATCAGCACGCTGGGCGTGGTGCCCTTATCCAGCAGTAAAAAACCATCGCTATAGGCCTCTGCCGTCATGGCCCCATCCCGATGCGCCAAGCTGACAAAATCAGCCAACGGCCGTTGCCACACCACTTGACCCGTCTGCCTATTCAGGCCTCGCAAAAAGCTTTCCTTACCCGCAGGCGAGGCATCAAACCGCAGCAAGGCCTGTCCTTCGCCCTGCGCTAAAACCTTGGCCTCAAAATAGCGCTGCCCCGGCGTGACTTCTGCCACGGCCTCATTATATTGGCCCTCTGTGCCGTATACCGCATAGCCATCGCTTAAGGTGGCCAAATACGGCAAAGACGCCACCGCCGCCGCATCGCTACTGGGCTTGAAAATCGCCACGTCGGCCAGACGATAAGGCCCGCCATTATAAGGAGGCCGCAACGTCCTTAACAGCACCGAGCCGTCTTGCGGCGCCTGAGACTGCTTATGCACCCAGGCAAAGAAATAGTGCGGCGGCCGCTGTGTTTGCTGGCTTAGAGCGGCTACATTGGCCTGGCCTGCCGCATAGTCATCCGCCTGCAACACCAGCTGATTCACCATCGGATAATACACGTAGCGCACGCCGGCATTACTCATCACCGTCAAGCACGCCCGCTCCTCACCGCCATGACAGGCCGCCATCTTACTGATGCCTAGGCCCAAAGCCTCTGGAAAGCTTTTGATTAATACTGGATTAATCGCCTCAAATTCATGGCGAGTCAGCTCAAAGCGATAGCCCATCTGCCCCAATAAAACGGCATAGAGCTCGCCCTGAGGCAAACGCTTAAATTCAACAGGTTCTCCCGTCTTCGCCCCCGTTACGGTCAAAGACTGCTGCGCACGTTGGGCGCCAGACGCCAAGTCCGACACCGTCATCACAATCGTATGCGCCCGACTCTCAGCGCCCGCCCTAGCCATACTTGCACCAATCAGCAAAGCTTCGCCATGATGAGGCTGATAAACGCTGGCCGCCAGCGACTGGCTTTGGCTGGCCATCACCTCAGGTGCCTGAGGCTGATCAGAGCGGCTTAGCCACCCTACTAGCACCACGACCACAACCAATGCCAAGCCTGTTAACAGCACCAACCACACCAGCTTGTTTTTAAAGCGCCGCAGGCCATCCAAGACACCCTGATCTATCGTGTGCGTCACCACATGTTGCTTCGGTGCCGCAGGATCATCTACCACAAACTGTGCCTGACAGCTCAGGCAAACGTAGTGGCCATCCAGACCCGGCTGCCGAGCGTGCTTCACGCTGCCGCATTGCGGACATTTTATGGGCTTAATTTTAAATGACATAGTATACAATTTGAAATAGGCCACATGACCAAAATAAAATAGGCGGCCACTGCCGTAGCCGCCTAGTCAGAATTATAACCCGACCACGCCCTCCTGCCTAAAACTATAGGCAACCACAATCAGATCGCCAAACATCCGGCGTGAATGGCCACCATAACAGCCCCATAAACGCACCGCCCACCTACACGGCCAAGCCCAAAGGCTTTTTTAAGGTCATATTCAGCCACTCCAAGCCCACTTCTAGGCCTTTAAGAAAAGCTAAACATTTGATCTAGCAGCCATCACCGTCCTAGAAGGCCGAGAGCCAAGGGTTTAAACCATAAAACAGTTTGAAACCGCATTCATTCATGTTAAAATACGGCCTCTTTTTGGTGATCCGGCAACACGCCGAATCCCTTTCCCAGAAAGGGCCCGTAGCTCAGTTGGTTAGAGCAGAGGACTCATAATCCTTTGGTCATCGGTTCAAGTCCGATCGGGCCCACCACACAACCTATTGAATAATATCAAAACCATTCCTCAATAAACAGCATAGGCATATCACTTTTATTCTACACAAGGGTGCTTGCTCTACACTTCTCTGTCTACGGCTGCACCAGCTTACCTTTTCCAAGGCGAACATACTTAGAAGTCATGCTTGCATTCTTATGCCCCAGCAGCGCCCGAGTAGCATCTAAACCACCCTGTTCGTCTTTATTCGTCCCAGCCTTGGCACGCAAGTCGCGAAATTGAAACAACACTTTCTACCTTGACGAGCATAAAGCCTGATTTTTGTGGTTTAGTCGCTTTCATATGGAATTGCTTTTTCATAATGAAATGAGAAAATTCTATCTAAGAGTACGTTTATTTTTAGGGGGGATTACCGAAAACTTGGGCCGTAGTTTTGTCTTTATTGGACTCTTGCTTAAAATACTGCCCAATTTCGAGATGCTAATTGCGGTTTGATTTAAGTCGATCACAAGCAAAAAGGGCTTTGTAACCACAACGATCACAAAACCCTTTTTCATCTTTAACTACAACCCCGTGAACGCACAGGTTTTGCCCGCCCAAACCTGTGCGTCAGCTTAAAGCTTTAATTGCGCGCAATGAAATATGTTGACCTCATCATTAAGCCTTGACTGGGAAGATGGTATCTACACTTGCTTATTGGGGTTTATATATAAATACCGATTATCTAACTCTAAATTTAATAACTTAACAATTTCAAGTACTTTACTATACTCATCTACAGTTATATCTATGCCATAATCAGCTATGTGATCACATAATGTTTCAAATGCTAAAACTTGTTCCGAATAGTCAATATAAGCTAAAGCATAATTGATTAACTCAGGATCTAATCTATCTTTTAACGACTGCCCAAACTCTTTAATCTTTTCATTAACTATCACACTACATTGTCCTTTAAATCAAGTTAAGGTATTTTTTTATAACCCGATGGAATTGGACTATTATCTGGAAATGCGGTTACTATTTTCCCAGTCGCAGGCTCAAAAACAAGCCTAATTCTAACCCCATCTCGAACCTCATAAGATACCCATCTAACAGGATTTCCTGCCTGTGTTAATTTCCCACCCGTACCAGTCTGAGCATACCATTTTGTATTCGGAGAAGTCGCAACATCACCAATCTCATTAATAATTTTATCTGCTTTCCAATTTTTAGGAAATGCCATTTTACCCTATTGTCCTGGATACAAGTGGCCACCACTATTTGGCCCATCCCCATATAAAATATGCTTTTTAGCTTCTGGGGATAAAATATCTACGTACTTAGGATTAATCTTACTACCTATATCTGAAAGATATTTCCCTGCTTTCATCCCCTGTTGTACAACCTTAGCAACAGCACCATTCAAAACGACACCAGTGGTCAAACCAGTACCTATACGTCCGTCTAAATAGCCATCCATTTGCCCTGCTAGAGTTGGATTATTTTTCAATGCATCCGCATAAATATTATTCCATTCCGTCGTAGACAGCATAACTTGATCGTAATACTTACCTGGATTTGCTGCTAAATCATATAAACCAATTGCCGTATTAATCGTAGAATCTATTGGATGTTTTAAAAACTCCTCGGTTGATTTATACGTTTCAACCAGTGAATCTTTAATACCACTTATCTTAGCTTTATCCCTAGCCTCTACATATTCTTGAACCTTATTATCATCCTTCGTATTTAATAATTTTTTAATTACGGCTTTATCAGCTTGATCCCTATCTATCGCCTCTAAAGCTAAATAATTATTATCAACCGCATTCCCAGCCAGCTGCCCACCACTAACCGCATCACTACCTGAACCACCTACCAGAGCACCGCCCAGGCTAATAATGCTGCTAATGGTCTGCTTCTCATCTGCGCTTAATTCATCGGGCTTTTTGCCATACAGAAAGTGAGTCAGCGTCGGTGCCAAGGCTTCTGCACCGCCCGCCGCTAGCGCACCGCTTAAAGCATCATTGCCCGTGGCTGCTGCGATGGCACCTCCTAATATCGTGTGTGCCAAGACTTGGGCCGTGGTTTTGTCTTTATTGGACTCTTGCTTAAAATACTGCCCAATTTCAGACGCCAACCAAGGTTTACCTGCATTGGCGATGGTGCCAATTGCCCCATTGGTATTGGGGCCAGACAACACGCCAGCGACTGAGTCTAGCAGCAGGCCGCCTGTTTGCCAGTTTTTAGCTTCGTTTAACAGCTCGGCAATACGCGGGTCATTTTTATCCTTAGCCTGAAGTTTCTCAACCTCATCCTAAATTGGGTAAGAACGAAGAATCGAAAACTCTATTCAGCCTTTATAAACCAGATGAAATATTAAATTGAAAAACTAAAAAACCAGAATTTAGTTTGAACAGTGTAAAAATTTATTTTAATTAACTGTTAAATAGATTTACACAAGACTCAAAGCATTCCAAAAAAACATTATTTCCCGCGAGAAAATATAAACTCAACTAACATTAAAAAAATACCAATACCTATTCCTGTAACTATGCAGATTGATATTATTTCAAATCCAGATATCGAAGAGACAATATTAAAAAAATAAATTTTAAATAAAAAATACATTAACATTAACAACCCTATAAAAATTCCTTTAGTAAAGGCTAATATATACGGATGTTCACTTGCTTCAAAATCGCCCCAAACGAAAGAAATTAAAATTTCAAGTAAAAAACTCATTTTTCTCCCTTTATTTTCTTACCATAATCATACATACCTTGCCCTGCATTAATACCGCCACTTATACCCGCCCCGGTTACAGCTGATTTCAAAATTGCTGATTTAGCCGCATCAGAAAGTGAGTCAGCATCGGTGCCAAGGCTTCTGCACCGCCTGCCGCTAGCGCACCGCTTAAAGCATCATTGCCCGTCGCTGCTGCAATGGCACTCCCTAAAATCGTGTGTGCCAAGGCTTGGGCCGTGGTTTTGTCTTTATTGGACTACTTCTTAAAATACTGCCCAATTTCGAGATGCCAATTGCGGTTTGATTTAAGTCGATCATAAACCAAAAGGGCTTTGTAACCACAATGATCACAAAACCCTTTTTCATCTTTAACTACAACCCCGTGGGCACGTAGACTTTGTCCACCCTACACTTACTGATGAGTATTCTGCTTGCTGTTCTTTAACCAGTCGGATGGCTCACTTTTTTACTTCTGGTGAATAGTGTTTTAATTTCTTCATGGCTGAATCCTCTCAGATTTTTAAGTCTCCGACAAGATGGAAACGATTCACTTTCTTAAAGAATCTTAAATGATATACAACCCATTTACTCAGAATCAAACTCAAGAAGCTTTTGCCTAAATCCCTTTATATCAAAAACCATATCTTCAGTTCTATTTACAGTGGCAGGCAACTCCACAACCAACTCATCAAATTCTTTTAATTTATCTAAAAAATCATCATCATAAATAGTAACAACGCTTCTCACAGAATTATTAACAACAGTGGCAGGGTATGGCCATTTTTCAGTTTCTGAAAACTGTATATTAACGACACAATCGATGTCATTGCTATAATCACAACTTATGGGTCCTTTTTTAGATAGGAAAACAATAACGGGATATGTGACCCCCCGATTTCTTTGACTTTCAATTAATAATATACTGCGGCGCTGACCAATCCCATCATCTACTAAAAATTCATTTTTAGAATTATTCATTAAATTAATAACAATCCCCTCCATATTGACATAATACCATTCAGTATCAGGTACTTTGACTACCTCACTACCATTAACATCAAGACTTTTATCTATAACATTCTCAACTACAGCGTTGCTATCCAAAATTTTATTATCTGCCTCTCCAGCACATGCCGTATTCAATAAACCAATCACCACAAATAGGAATGATTTTACTTTCATTCAACACCTCCAAATAATTTATTTCTTTATTACATCAGGGTTATTTCGTACTTTTACTTGCTCTCTTTTCCCTGTACTGAAAGTATAATATTTACCATTATTTGTATATAATGGTTGTCCCTTATAACCATAAGTTGTTTGTAAATACTTACCGCCACTAGGTCCTGTAACACTTTGTACTCCTTGTGTATAGCCTATAGGTAGCTTTATATTTGCATTAGGACGGAGATTATTACGTGAAGGGTTCTTTCCCGAACTTCCGCCACTATCTTTGACATTAGGGCCTCTACCTTGTAGTGTCATTAAGTCGGTCATTGCCTCACCTGCTAGCTTCTGGTCAACTTTTGATAGCTTACTAAAATTACCACCAGCGCTATCAATAATATTCTGAGCCATTTTTAATCTATTTCTAATTAACTCACTCCTCTTTTCAAAAGAAGCGACGTTCAATATATCCATATTTGCCATCCGAGTACGACAAGCCTCATCGGAACCACAGCCCAAATCATATAACTCTGTATAATGCTTGTTTATTGTGGCAGGCATTCCTGCTGCTGTTTTACTATCCCACGCATCATCCCCAGACATCACTGCTGTTCTATGACTCACACATGCAGGACTATTTAACCCTCCTTTACAGGCCTCTTCAAATGCTTTTTCCTGCTCTTTATGGATGGCATCATACTTACGATCCGCATTGTCGTAACACTCTCGGCCTGCTCCACTTTTTGAACAACTCATGATCTCTTTACCATAAGCAAGCATTTGATCACCACTTAGGTAATTATTATCAACCGCATTCCCAGCCAGCTGCCCACCGCTCACAGCATCACTACCCGAACCACCTACCAGAGCACCGACGCCGGCGCCGCCTAAGCTAATAATGCTGCTGATGGTCTGCTTCTCATCTGCGCTTAATTCATCGAGCTTTTTGCCATACAGAAAGTGAGTCAGCGTCGGCGCCAAGGCTTCTGCACCGCCCGCCGCTAGCGCACCGCTTAAAGCATCATTGCCCGTCGCCGCTGCGATGGCACCCCCTAAAATCGTGTGCGCCAAGACTTGTGCCGTGGTTTTGTCTTTATTGGACTCTTGCTTAAAATACTGCCCAATTTCAGACGCCAACCAAGGTTTACCTGCATTGGCGATGGTGCCGATGGCGCCATTGGTATTGGGGCCAGACAACACGCCAGCGACTGAGTCTAGCAGTAGGCCGCCTGTTTGCCAGTTTTTAGCTTCGTTTAACAGCTCAGCAATACGGGGGTCATTTTTATCCTTAGCCTGAAGTTTCTCGACCTCATCCAACAGTTCCTGTTGTTTGGTGTTGATTAGGTTTTGGGCTCTTTGGGTGTTCTTACTGAACTCCTCCATCACTTCACGCTGTAGGTTTAGCTCTTTTTGGACCTTGTCTTTGTCAAAGTTATTGCCAATATGGCCACTATTAGCGGCAGCCGTGTCGGTGGTGACGTCGGTTTTAATCTGATCAATGGTCTCTTGAACGCTTTTCCCCGTTAAGGCTTGCTGACCTTCCGCATCGGTAATGATGATGTTGCCCGTGTTGATGCCAGAGTGAGTGCTGCTGCTGTCACTGCCCTTATCGCTGCCATAGCCCTGAGAACTGCTAGAAGATTTTGTAGCATTACCGTCCTTATCAACCGTTTTACCATCCCAACCACCGCTGACGGCCCCACTCATGCCGACACCAACGCTGCTGCCCTTATACTCAGCGTGGTTGTCAATGTCGCTACTGGTAAGTGTACCGGTCATCAATTGGTTTTTGTTGGCGTTTTCTGCCAATTGAGTTGAGGTAATCAACCCACCCTTAAGATCGGTATTTCCTTGGATGTTGATTTGATAGCCATCGTCGCCGGCTAAGATGCCGCTTTGTTCGTTGACGCTGGCGTAGTCGGCGTTAATTTTAGATTTGCTGTAGCTGGCCGAGCCTGAAACGCCGGTACCAGCGGTGACTTGACCGCTGATATTCTCTTGTTTGCTGTTAAACTTAGCCTGATCCTGCAGGCTTTCAATGTTCAGCTCGTTCGCATCGATGGCCACGCCTTTACCTTTGACTTGGGCGCCAATCAGATTAAGCGTCTCCCCACTGATGAGGGTGGTTTGTCCCGTA